>DATARX010000082.1:0-11705 GCA_036263955.1 Rhodopila sp. | reverse complement strand
AACCGCCCGAGCTAATTTTGGCTCGGGTGTAGCGAGAGCAAACATGAACGGAAGTTGGACGAGAATGCTCGCCGGCGTGATCGCACTCGTCGCGATTCCGGCACTTTGGGGTGCGTCGGCACGGGCCACGACGTTTGACTTCACCGACGAATACTACTTCTCGGGGCCGGGGCAGAACGGCTGCAATACGACCCAATGGCGCGCGGCGTTCGGGTCCGGCGCGGGCGTTTGTCCTCACCAGTCCGGGATATACCAGGAGACGAACACCAATACCGCCAACCCGACCATTGTCAGGCTGGCCTCCTCCGGCGCGCCGGGGGAATTTGTGCAGAACACCGTTCCCAACGCCTCCAAGGGACTGCAGCTTTTTGGCTGGGGCGCGTCGCTGAATAATGCCACCAGCCTCGCGAACAACATCTACAACGTGGCCAACCCCTTCAACGGATCGGTGCTTTATTTTCGTTACGAGACGAACGTGACAGGAAATCTCTTTAGCAACGGCACGACAACCGCGTTCGACTTCAACGCTATCACCTTCAAAGGTGCCCTTGGCCAGACGTTCACCCTGGATGCGTATCTCGGTGGCGTCCTGCAGGACAGGATCGTCCTGACCGGAACGGGTGGGTTCACGACTTATACGGAGAATTGGGCGAACGTCGATACGGTGGCGTTCGACAATACGGTCGCCAATCCCATCAACTGCACGGGCTGTATCTACCTGGGTAGTATCGGGATCAACGATCCGATGCCGCGCGTTCCGGAACCGATGTCGATGGCGTTGCTGGGCGCCGGTCTAATTGGTCTCGGGGTGGTGCGGCGGATGCGTGGCTGAGGTGGGGGTACCGCCCTCCAGCGGGAGCAAGCAGCAGGTTCCGACGGGGACCGTCGGAGTCAAGGGGGCCGAACGGCGTCCGGCCTTCTGCTTCGCTTGCCGATCCGGTATTCGAAGGCTCTACCTCAACCCCGGCCACCCCGGTCGATTGGGAGGGCTGGTCGGCATATAATTGAATTTCCCTGGCGATATCGCCCGATACGCCGTTGTCGTTCCGCAACGCAGTCGATGTTCACGGGTTTGAAGAGATAGGAACACCCGGTGCTCATGGTGGTTCCAAGCATCTCGCGATATGCGGGCGCCCCTTCGGCCACCCGGGCATAGATTGGGTTGGCCGGATCGCGGAGCGGTGGTCCGTCGGTCCGGTTCAGTATTTGTCCGTTATCGATTATGGGGGCAACATTCGTTTGTCGTGCAGTCCGTTCTGCCCCAGGCCGGAAGAGGCGGCGCGGCGGCGAGAGAGGACAGCGATCGGAAGATATTCGTGACGTGAGCCTTGGTTCACGACCTGACACGAACGGCTCAGGATGGTCCTCCGATCCCGCCTCATCCGGTCGGCGGAGACCATGCCGGAGGCGAAGGTCATTTGAACCTGAGCGAGAAAATATTCGGGAACGTTTGTGACCGGAGGGAGGTTTTGACTTTTGCAAGGCAGAAGGGCCCAGCCTCACCGTGACACTGACACCTAGGCCACCGTCCGGTCGATCCTTAGGCGCGCGACAGATGGTTCCCGATCGCCCCGAGGCAAGCGATCATGGCTGCCCGCATCGTTTTTCTTCGCGATCGAATATCAGGGCAAAACCTCGACCGTGCCGTGCATGCCGAAGAGGCTGTGCAGAAAATGGGTGCATTCGACACGATATGTGCCCGGGGTGTGCGGTACCACAACGATTTCGACGCTCTGGCGTGAGCCGACAGCAACTTCACCGTTCGGGGGTGCGGATGAGCCAAGCGGAAAGCCGCTGGCGGCGAAGAATTCCGGAGCACTGAAATCGTGGCCGCCGCTGCTCTCATTGATGAAGCGCAGGCGAACGGGGATCCCCGCCTTCAATCGCAAATGGTCCGGGTCGAAGGCGAAGTTGGACATCCTGACGGTGAGGAGCGCAGCGTCGTTGGCCGCGTTCCGTTGCTGACCGGATGCCGGTAGCGCGATCGCCGCAGTTGCAAGGACCAAAATCCAGGGATTGATTCGCAAGAATTCCTCCGCTGTATCAGCAACATGCTGACATCAAGCCTGCGCCGGAACCGGGGGCGCGTCCAGCGGCGTGCCATTTATGGCTCAATTATCCTTTACTTCCGGATGCCGCAAAAAAGACAGGACAACTGTGATGGTTCGCATTCTGATGTCGTCCATGCCCGTGATCTGCCTTGCGGGACCGGTTCTCGCGCAACCAGGCCACGCCGTCTCGGAGCAGGAGGCGCAGAAGGGCGCCGGGGACGCGTTGTGGAGCGGTGGCGAATATTGGGTCTTGGGCAGTGGCGAGGACAAAGGCACGCAGATCAGCGGGCACTATGCGGAAGTCCTCACGCGCGATCAGAACGCATGGCATATCCGCATGCTGATCGGGACCCTTTCCCCCGTCGAAGGATATCACCGGGATGGCGGCGACGGCGCCAAAGTCGCCCCAAGCCGCATAAAAAGGGGAACGCAGGGCGGTGGCGCGTTTGCGGCAGCCCGGCTTCTCGCTTGACCCCGCCCCCTTGCCCGCCGCAAACCCCGCGCATGACGATCAAAACACACGTTGTGACCGAGGACGAGGCCGACATCCGCCTCGATCGTTGGGTCCGCCGCCATTTCCCCGGTACCCAGCAGAGCCTGATTCAGAAATGGTGCCGCACCGGGCAGATCCGGGTGGACGGAGCCAAGGTGGACACCAACACGCGGCTGGCGCCGGGGCAGTCGGTGGGTGTTCCGCCGATGGACGCGCCGGCGGCACCGAAGCCGGTCAGCCGCGTCGATCCACATGACGCGAAGGATCTGCAGCAGGCGGTGATCTACCGCGACGAGCAGATCCTGGTGATCAACAAGCCGTATGGGCTGCCGGTGCAGGGCGGACCGGGGATTACGCGGCATCTCGACGGAATGCTGGACGTGCTGCGGTTTGATTCGGAACACCGGCCGCGGCTGGTGCACCGGCTGGATCGCGACACCACCGGCGCGCTGCTGCTGGCCCGGACTCCGGGCACCGCCGGCAAGTTGGCGGCGCTGTTTCGCGGGCGCGATATCGACAAGACATACTGGGCCGTCGTTGCCGGGCGCCCGCTGCCGGTGGAGGGGCGCATCGACCTGCCGCTGAAGCGGGTCGGCGGGGCGCGCGGGGAGCGGACGGCGCCGGCGGAGCGGGACGACCCGGATGGGGCTCGGGCGATCACCGATTACCAGACGCTGGATCATGCCGCGCAGAAGCTGGCGTGGCTGGAACTGAAGCCGCTGACCGGGCGGACGCATCAGCTTCGCGTGCACTGTGTCGCGATCAAGGCGCCGATCCTGGGCGACGAAAAATATGAGGAGCCCGACCAGAACATGGCGTTCTCCGCGCTGATCGAGGGATTGTCGAGCGATCTTCACTTGCACGCCAGGCGGCTGGTCCTGCCGCATCCGGCCGGGGGTACCCTGACTGTGGAAGCGGACCTGCCGCCCCATATGAGGGCGACATTCAAGACGCTGGGCTTCCATGCCCCAGCGGCACATCCACCCGGGAGACGGAAATGACCTCAACACGACGGCCGCTTCGGATCGCCCTGATCGCTGTTGCCGCCATGATCGTGCTGGTGGTGGGGGCCGGGGCGATCGCGATCGCGCGGTTTGATCCGAATGCCTACAAGCCGAATATCGTGCAGGCGGTGAAGCGCGCGACCGGCCGGGATCTGGCATTGAACGGTCCGATCAGCCTCGCGCCCTCGCTGTGGCCGACGATCCGGGTGGGGCAAGCCACATTCTCCAACCCGCCCGGTTTTTCGCGGCCGCAGATGGCGTCGCTGCAGGGAATGGAGTTGCGCCTCGGGCTGGTGCCGCTGCTGTCAGGGCGGATTGCGATCGACCGGCTGGTGCTGATCCATCCCGACATCCTGCTGGAGACGGATGCGGCCGGGCACCCCAACTGGCAGATGACGCCGGAGGTGTCGCCGGCGGCGCCGGCCGGCACGCAGGAAGCCGGCACGCAGGAGCCGGCGAAGGCCGGCGGCGGGATGCGGACCGAGGTCAGTGTCGCGTCGGTCAGCATCCAGGACGGGACGCTGGGGTATCGCGATGGCCGGACGGGAAAGGTCACGACACTGGGGGTGCCGAGGCTGGTGGCGACCGCGGCCTCGCCGGATGCGCCGCTGCATATCGATGCGGATGCCACCTATAACGGGACGGCGTTCAGCCTGGCGGGTGATACCGGCCCCTTGAGCCGGTTGCAGGACCCGGCGGCGACCTCGGCGTGGCCTGTGAAAGTGACGCTCACGATCGGCGGGGCGACGCTGGGTGCCGATGGGTCGATGACGCAGCCGCTGCAGGGCAAGGGCTACGTCCTGGCAGTGAACGGTTCGGTGCCGGACGCCTCGGCATTGACGCCGCTGCTGCCGGGGTTCGTGCCGCCGCCGCTTCATGACGTGCGGTTCGCGGCGAAGGTCGCGGACACAGGCGGGGCGCTGCCGGAAGTCTCCGCGCTGACGCTGCATGCGGGCGCGGCCGACCTTGGCGCGCGGGTGCCTGGGCTGACGCTGGATCATCTGGACGTGACGGCGGCGGCGGTGGACCAGCCGGCGAAGCTGGATGCGGCCGGTGCGCTGGGCAGCCAGCCGCTGTCGCTGGCGGCGACGACAGGGCCGTTGGCGGCGCTGATGCCGGGTGCGAAGGCGGCGCCGTTCCCGGTGGATGCGACGTTCAAGGCGGCGGGCGCGACGATATCGGCCAAGGGCACGATCGCCGACGCGCGGGCGCTGACCGGGGTGAACATCGCCCTGGCGGCGAAAATCCCGGATCTGTCCGCGCTGTCACCGCTGGCCGGGCAGCCGCTGCCGGCGGTGCAGCAAGTGGCGTTCCAGGGGACGCTGACCGAGGCAGCGGGCGGGTTTCGCCAGGGCGCAGCGGTGCATGGGCTGTCGCTGACCAGCGCGGACGGCGATTTGAGTGGCGATGTGGTGGTTGGCCTGGGTGGGCGGGTCTCGGTGACCGCATCGGTAAAGTCCAATCGGATCGATCTGGATGCGCTGCAAGCGGCGGTTGACAAGATGCCGGCCACTGCCAGCGGGGCGGCGGGAACGGGCGCGGCCCCTGCCCCGGCCCCTGCCCCGGGCCCTGCCCCGGCACCGCAGCCGAGGCGCGGCAACCGGCTGTTCTCGGAAGAGCCGCTCCCGTTCGATCTGCTGCGTGCGGCCGATGCCGATCTGACGGCGACGATCGGCGACCTGCGCAGCGGCGGCGCGGACTACAAGGCGATCAGCGGTCATGCGGTGGTCAAGGACGGCAAGCTCACCTTGGATCCGTTCGCCGCCGACCTGCCGGGCGGGCATTTCTCCGGCAGCGTCGCGGCGGATGCATCGCCGGCGGCGCCGCCGGTGCATGTGGTGCTGCGGGCGCCGGGGCTGGCGTTGAAGACGATCCTGGCGGCGATGCATGAGCCATCCTTCGCCACCGGTAACCTGGAGGTTTATGCCGACCTGCGCGGCGCCGGCAGCAGCCCGCACGCGATCGCCGCGACACTGGACGGCTCGCTCGGCCTGGCGATGGCCGGCGGCACGATCGACAACCGCTTGCTGGGCAGCCTGCTGGGCAAGGTGATGGACTCGTTGAATGCGCTGGACCTGGTGGGCAAGGGCGGCACCAGCGAACTGAAGTGCTTCGGCATGCGGATGGATGCGCGGCATGGTGTCGGCGCGATCCGAGCGCTGACGCTGAGTTCGTCGTTGTTGACGATGACCGGGGCGGGGACAGTCAATCTGGGGGCGGAAACAGTGGCGATGGCATTACGGCCGCAGGCGCGGGTGGCGGGCACCGGCTTTGTCATCCCGGTCGCGGTCTCGGGTCCGATCCGCGATCCGGCCGTGAAGGTGAACGATCTGGGCGCGGCGGAGGCCAATGCCGGCTCGGTCGCCGGGGTGGTGCTGGGCGATGCCACGCCGCTGGGTATTGTCGGCGGGCTGCTGGGCGCGGATAAATTGCTTGGCAGCGGGACCACGGATATCTGTGCCCCAGCCCTGGCCGCGGCCAGGGGGCAGGCGGTGCCGCCGGCGGCGGCGGCGGGCGGCAGCGCAGTGAAGCCGGGAGCGGCCAAGCCGGCGCCAGTCGATCCTGGCGCGTTGCTGAAGAATTTGTTTCGATGAAAGGCGGCGGGTGAAGCGTTTCTGGGATATCGCCGCGGTCGGATGGACCGAGGAAGGGCATGAAATCCGACTGGACGGCAAGCCGATGCGCCTGCCGAACGGCAAGCCGCTGCTGGTCGGGGCGGTTCGGCTGGCCGAGGCGATCGCGGCGGAGTGGCAGGCGGCGGGCGCCGCCAAGGGTGGCGAGATGTCGTTCGGCGACACGCCGCTGACCCGTCTGGCCGGCACGGCGCTGGAGCGGATCGCACCGGACCCGGCCCCGACGGTGGATGCGATTGCCCGGTACGGGGAGACTGATCTGCTGTGCTATCGCGCCGAGACGCCCGACTCCCTGGTGCAGCGGCAGCACCGTCTGTGGCAGCCTTGGCTGGATTGGGCGGCGTTGCGGTATGATGCGCCGCTGCGCGTGGCGACCAGCGTCGGCTACGTCAAGCAGCACCACGACAGTATCGCGGCGTTGCGCCGGGCGGTGGCGGCGCTGGACTCGGACGCGTTGGCCGGACTGGGCATCGCGGTGCCGGCACTGGGAAGCCTGGTGCTGGGACTGGCGCTGACGACCGGGGAGATCGACGCGGAGGCAGCGTTCCGTCTGGGCGCCCTGGAGGAACTGTTCCAGGCGGAGCAATGGGGCGATGATGCCGAAGCCGTGAACCGGCGAACCGGGATGCGCGCGGACATCGCCTTGGCGGCACGGTATATCGACCTCACGCGGGGTGATCGGTGAACGCAAAGCGATTGGTGATTACAGGCCGGGTGCAGGGTGTCGGCTATCGGGCCTGGATGGTGGACAAGGCGACCGAGCTTGGGATTTCGGGATGGGTGCGCAACCGGTCGGACGGGTCCGTGGAGGCGCTGATCGCCGGCGATGTTGCGTCGGTCGAGGAAATGTCGCGATCGTGCCGGCGTGGGCCTCGGCTGGCGGAAGTGTCGTCGATCGCCGAAGATCTGGCGGAACCGCCGGAGGAACCGGGGTTTTACGCGGTCGGTTGAACGCGGTTCCCGCTGGGCGCGTGGCGAGGCGCCGCGCCGACGCCGATCAGGTCCTGATTGATGAGCGGGAATGCGTTGGTAGGGCTATGCCGTCTGGGCCGGTATCGCCGAACATGCATGAGCCACATTCCACGATAATTCGGTCTTTTTTTGAACGTATGAAATAATATTCCCATATAATTAGACGATCTTGAGACTCATTTGAGTGGACAGGGGGCGAACCGCCTCCGTATATGATGCTGATCCGCTACGGTTTCACTTACATTCTTATTTCTACTGTCTGGCGGTGGGAGAGTTATCATGCGGCGCCGCCTGGTTACGCTTAGTGTTCTGGTTCTGCTGACTGCGCTTGCGGCGGTGAGCCAGCCTGCGCGGGCACAGACGTTCACTGCCTCGACCCTCAACGCCAGCACCGGCAACATCGATTCCGCCAGCGCGGTCTTCAGCATCATCAATGGCAGCACGACGTATCTTCAGATTGTCCTGACCAACACGTCGACCTTCTCATCGTACAGCAATCCCGATTTGCTGAGCGGGTTGTTCTTCGCGATCGCGTCAGGCCCGGCGTTGACACCGGCGTCGGCGACGACGACAGCGCTGATCAACCCGTCCGCGTGTGCTTCGCCTTCGGCTTGTTCAGGTTCGACGGTGAATGTCGGTAACCAGTGGGGTTACGTTTATTCGACGACCGGTTTCACTTCGTCCGTGCTCACCACAACCGCACAGTATGGCATTGCCGCCCCGGGCTACAGCGGCCTGAGCCCAAGCTTTGGCAAGAGTACCATTTTCGGCACGAATCCGCCTAAGCTCGCCGGGAACGGCACGCCGCAACTTGCTTTTTCCGTCGTTGGCGCAGACTACAACGCGTCTTCCAGCAGCATTTCGTCAAAGGACCCATTGATCAACAGTTCGATCACCTTGGACCTTGCGCTACCGGCGGGTGTTTCCTCACTTGATATCAGTAACGTGACGTTCGCCTATGGCACGGCACCGGACGGGTCGGCGCCTGCCGTGCGGGCGCCCGAACCGGCGAGCATCGGAATCCTCGCGTCGGGACTTGCCGTTGTCGGGTTCGTGCGGCGCCGCAAGGGTGCGCGCTGCGCGGGCTGAGCCCGTTTTTGGTTTTAGGCCACCAGCCGACACCCGACCGATTATCCGCACTGGACTATGAGGATCTGGCGCACGTGCTGCCGGCCGGCGCGGCTCCCGCGCTGGAACCGGCAGCACCCGGTTCTTCAGGCCGCCGTCAGGGTCTGGTTCTTGAGCGGCAGCGCGCGAATCCGCTTTCCCGTCGCGGCGAACAGCGCATTGCACAGCGCCGGCGCCACCGGCGGCAGGCCGGGTTCCCCTACGCCGCCCCAGGACGCCCCGCTAGGGACCAACACGACCTCTACCTTCGGCATGTCGGCGAGCCGAAGCATTTCGTAATCGTCGAAATTGCGTTGCTCGACCCGACCCTGCTTGATGGTGATCTCGCCATACAGCGCGGCGGTTAGGCCGAACACGATTGCCCCCTGCACCTGCGCCTGGATCGTATCCGGATTGACGACGTGGCCGGAATCGATGGCGCAGACCACGCGATGGACCCGCACCTCGCCCTTGCCGCTGACCGAGGCCTCGACCACCTGCGTCACGATGGTGCCGTATGCCTCGTTATGGGCGATGCCACGGAAGACGCCGGCCGGCAGCTTGTCGCCCCAGCCGGCCGCCTTTGCCGCGGCGTCGAGTACCGCCAGGTGCAAAGGGTTATGCGCCAGCAGGGACCGGCGGAACTGATACGGATCCTGCCCGGTCGCATGCGCCATCTCGTCGATGAAGCTTTCCTTGAAGAAAGCGTTCTGCGAGTGGTTGACCGACCGCCAGAACCCGACCGGCACATGGGTGTTGCGCATCGCGTAGTCGATCAGGATGTTGGGCACGGCGTAGGGCATGTCGATCAGCCCTTCCAACATGCGGGCATCGGCACCATGCGAGATGGTCGACGGCGCCAATGTGTGGGCGATCGATGGCCCGGCCAGACGCAGATGCCAGCTCAGCAGTCCGCCGGACTCATCCAGGCCCGCGACGAATCTCGCGGCGCTGGTGGGGCGGTAGAAATCGCAGCGGACGTCCTCCTCACGCGACCACAGCAGCTTCACCGGCTTTCCCACCGCCTTGGCGATGGCGACTGCCTGCGGAACGAAATTCTGCGAGACCGCGGCCCCGCGCCGGCCGAAGCCGCCGCCGAGGAAGGTGACATGCACCTCCACCTTGGACGGATCGACGCCGGCCGCCTGGGCCGCCAGCAGCAGCGTCGCATCGGCGTTCTGGGTCGGCACCCAGAGCTCGACCTTGTCCGCCGTGACATGGGCCGTACAGTTGATCGGCTCCATCGCCGCGTGGGCCAGGAATGGCGCGGAATACTCGGCCTGGACAACCGTATGGGCGGCCCGCGTGACGCCGGAGACGTCACCGTCACTGCGCAGTACCGCGGCATCCGATCCGGTCAGCCCGTCATGCACCAGCCGCCCGATGGAAGCGCTGTCGACGCCGCCATTGCCGCCGTCGTCCCAGGTGATCGGCAGCGCGTCCAGCGCCTGCCGCACCTGCCAATAGCCCTCGCCGACGACCGCCACCGCATTATCGAGCGGCACCACCCGGTGCACGCCTTTCATGCCCTCGATCTTGGATTGGTCGACGCTTTTCAGCTTGCCGCCGAACACCGGACAGTTGGCAACGGTGGCATAGACCATGTCGGGCAGCCGCACGTCGATGCCGTAGACCGGCTTGGCGTGCACCTTGTCCGGGGTATCCAATCGCTTCACAGGCTGGCCAATCAGCCGCCACGCCGAAGCCGGCTTCAGCTTGACATCGTGCGGCGGGGCGAGTTTGGCCGCTGCCGCCGCGACCTGGCCAAACGTCACCCGGCGATGTGTCGGTGCATGCTGGATGACCCCGTCGGCGGCCTCACATTCACCAGCCGGCACATTCCATTCTGCCGCCGCGGCGGCAATCAGCATCGCCCGAGCGGTGGCACCCGCGGTGCGGAGGTAGTCCTGCGAGGTGCGGACCGACAGGCTGCCGCCGGTCAACATTGAGCCGAAAATATGCTTGCGGCGGAAATTTTCCGCCGGCGAGGCGTACTCGGCGCGCACCTTGTGCCAATCGCAATCCAGTTCCTCGGCGACCAGCATGGGCAGGGCGGTAAAGATCCCCTGCCCCATCTCCGCCCGGGCGACACGGATGGTCACCGTCTCGTCCGGTTGGATCACGATCCAGGCGTTGACCTCGGCGCCTTTGTCGGTGGTTTCAGCCGCAACGGCCCGGCTGGTGTCCGATGGCAGATGGAAGCCCAGCATTAGGCCGCCGGTGGCGGCCGCGGCGGAGATCAGGAAGCCGCGACGGTTCGGCATGATGTTCGCCATCGCTCAGCCCTTTGCCGCGGCGGTGTGGATCGCCTGGCGAATGCGCACATAGGTGCCGCAGCGGCAGATATTGGTGATCTGGTCATCGATATCGGCATCGGTCGGATGCGGAGTCGCCTTCAGCAGCGCCGCCGCGGCCATCATCATGCCCGGCTGGCAGTAGCCGCATTGCGGCACGTCGTGCTCCAGCCACGCCTGCTGGACCGGATGATCACCGTGACGCTGCAGGCCTTCGATCGTCACCACCTTGGACTCGCCGACGGCGCTGACCACGGTAACGCAGGACCGGATTGCCTGACCATCGATATGCACCGTGCAGGCGCCACATTGACCGATACCGCAGCCGAATTTGGCACCGGTCAGTCCCAGAACGTCGCGTAGCACCCAAAGCAACGGCATATCCGGATCGACGTCGAGGGTGTGATCCTCGCCATTGATGTTCAAACGAAGCACTTATCACCCCCAAGACTCGACAAACCGGCGCAAGACGGGTGTAGCACAGCCCCGCGCGACGCGTCCCGCCACGTGGGCGCTCGCCGCGCTTTCGCAAGCCTGCGCTGCGCAACGCCCGGGGGGTTTAACGGGTGTGACGGCGGGCGGTAACCTTGCCAATGGCGGGCGTGGGCGTACTATTCCCTTAATAAAGGGGGACAACGTCAATGATCACCAAATTCGACAGCCTGTTCGCGGGTCATACCGATGTCGAAAATATCGGCTATGGCGGGATTCCGATCAATGAGCGGCGGTATGACAATGCGCATCTGTCAACCGCGCTGTCGAAGGCACAGGCCATCGCGGAAAAGATGGATGGGTTGGGCTACTCGACTTTCTGGATGGCGGAGCATCATTTCCAGCGCGAGGGCACCGAGTGCATTCCGAACGTGCTGCTGATGGCGCTGCATCTGACGCATGTGACTCGGAATATCTCCATCGGCTGTGGGTTCAACGTGACGCCGATGTGGCATCCTCTGCGATTGGCGGAGGATTACGCGATGGCGGATATCCTGTCGAAGGGACGCGTCGTGTTTGGCGTTGCGCGTGGGTATCATACACGGGAGGTGGAGACGTTCGGGTCTCCGTTGATCGACCAGGAGGCCAATCGGGAGCTGTTCGAGGAGCAGGTCGATATCATCTTCAAGGCGTTCAACAGTGAGTCGTTCAGCCACAAG
>DATARX010000074.1:0-16588 GCA_036263955.1 Rhodopila sp. | reverse complement strand
TGGACGGCTCCCTGGTCCCCTGGCGGGAGGCCAGGCTGCATGTTCTATCGCATGGTTTGCACTATGCCAGCGCAGTCTTTGAAGGCGAGCGGGCCTACGCCGGTCATATTTTCCGGCTGCGTGACCATACCGACCGCCTGATCAACTCCGGACGCATCCTCAGCTTCGAGATTCCATATTCCGCCGAGGCGATCGACGCCGCCTGCAAGGCCGTGCTGGACGCCAACGGGCTGACCGACGGCTATATCCGCCCGATCGCCTGGCGTGGGTCGGAGCAGTTGGCGGTGTCGGCGACCGGCACCTCCATCCACCTGGCGATCGGCGCGTGGCCGTGGCCGAGCTATTTCGGGACGCAGCGGATGCAGGGGATTCGCGTCGCTCAGGCGGCGTGGCGGCGGCCGCCGCCGGAATGCGCGCCGATCAAGGCGAAGGCCTCAGGCCTGTACATCATCGGATCGCTGGCGAAGGTAAAGGCGGAGCAGGAAGGCTTTGCCGACGCGTTGATGCTGGATTGGCGCGGCCTGGTGGCGGAGACGACGGGAGCGAACATTTTCCTGGTCATCGATGGCGACCTGCACACACCCGATCCGGATTGCTTCCTGGACGGCATCACGCGGCGCACGGTGATCAGCCTGGCCCGCCGCAATCAGATGAAGGTGATCGAGCGGCAGATCGAACCCAGCGAACTGGCGCGGGCGACGGAGGTGTTCCTGGCCGGGACCGCGGCTGAGGTAACCGCGGTGCGGGAGATCGGGCCGCACCGGTTCATTCCCGGCCGGATCACAGAAACGTTGATGACAGATTACGACAGATTAGTACTGCAGGCGCCGGAAGAGGTCGCGCGGCTCACCGCCTGAGCGTATCCTGCAAGGACATCGATCAGGATCCTTATCGAACACGTCATGGCATCCAAACATCGTGCGGCCACCCCCCTGTCTTCCAGGGCCGGCGCCAGAGGGCGCTGTCTGAGCAGAGGGCGCTGTCTGAGCAGAGGGCGCTGTCTGAGCAGAGGGCGCTGTCTGAGCGGGGGGCTCTATCTGAGCGGGGGGCGCTGTCTGAGCGGGGCGCGCTGTCTGAACAAGGCGTCAAATCACGATGCATGGCCCGCGCGGGGCCAGACCGGAGGCACGCCCGCTTGATCGACGCGCCTGTCGTGATCATCGGGGCGGGCCTGGCGGGCCTGGGGGCGGCTGCGCTATGCCGCGACATGGGGCGTCGGGCCGTGATCCTGGAGGCATCCAACCGGGTTGGTGGGCGTGCCTGGACCGACTACCCCGCTGCCCTCGACCGGGTCTGGTTCGATATGGGCGCCATCTGGTTCCACGACGCGGAGCGGAATCCGCTGGTTCCGATTGCCCGGGACGCCGGCGACACGCTGTTGCGGTCCGACGAAATCCGTCAGGAACGCACCTTCATCGGCAACCGGATCGCGACCGAGGTGGAACTGGAGTCCTATGCGGGCGCATGGCCCCGTTACGAGGCGATGACCGACGCGGCCCTGGCCGGCGGCGGCGACGTCTCCCTGGCCGAACTGACGCGCCGGTTGCCCGACGATCCCTGGGCCGCGACCATCGAGGCATGGGAAGGACCGGTCATCTGCGCGGCCGACGCGGACAAATTCAGTGCGCGGGACTGGCGGCGCAATGCGCTGGGCGGCAGCAACCTGGTGCCCGACGGCGGCATCGGCGCCTTCGTGCAGCGGCGGCTCACCAAGGGCCTGGACATCCGATTGCATACCCCTGTCACCCGCGTGCGGTGGGGCGGGCGCGATGGTTCGGTCACGATCGAAACCGCCACCGGCGCGATCACCGCCGGGGCGTGCATCGTCACGGTGTCCACCGGCGTGCTCGCCTCCGGCACCCTGGTGTTCGATCCGGTGTTGCCATCCCGGGTAACCGAAGCGGTCCACGCCCTGCCGATGGGCCTGGCGATGAAGATCGCGCTGCGTGCGACCGGTCCGGACCGGCTGGATCTGCCGCGGCATTGTTCGGTGGACCGCATCCTGGAACGCCAGGGCGACCCGCTCATGCCGTTCCAGTGCTGGCCGTTCGGACGCGATTATGTGCAGGGCTGGATCGGCGGATCGGTTGCCTGGGCGTTGGCGCGCGCGGGCGAGGCCGCGGCGGTGGATTTCGCCCTGTCGTATCTGCGCCGGGCATTCGGCGGCCGGGTGGACCGGTTATTCGCCGGCGGCGCGTCGCTGGTAACCCGCTGGGATGCCGATCCCTGGGTGCGCGGCGCCTATTGCTACGCCGTTCCCGGATCGGCGTTCGCCCGCGACGCCCTGGCCGAACCGGTGGGGGACGGGCATCTGATGTTCGCCGGCGAGGCGTGCCATGTCGGCTTCGCCGGAACCGTGGCGGGCGCCTGGCTCAGCGGGCAATCCGCCGCTCGGACCGCGCTCGCGGCGATCGGCGCATAGAACGTTTATCGTCGAAGGCGTGAACCAATATTCACGAACAAGCGTGCATTCGCGCAAGATCCCATTTGGGCGCCGTCAGCTATAAAGCGGCCAAGGGCCGGCTGCGTGGGAGGGATCAATGTCCGCGACCGACGGCAATGAACCCACCTGAGCGGCCGATACCGCGAGCCCGGCGGCGGGCGCCAGCGTCACGCTGAACAGGTCGGTGGCCTGCGCGCCACGGGCATCGCTGGCGATGACCTCGATCTGCGCGATCCCGTTGATGGTTGCAGGGACGGTGCCATACAGCGTGTCCGTGGCGGCATTGAAGTGCAGCCATGACGTGACGTTCGGGCCGGAAACCTGATAGGCGGCGAACGTCATCTTCAGGCCCAGCGCATCGGTGAATGTATTGGACGGCAGCACCAGGTTCGCGGCCTGCCCGTCGGTCCAGGCCTGGTTGGAAGTCGTTGCCGACACGGTGATGGCCGGCTTGACGACCACCGGCGCGGCCGGTTGGACGCTGCCGGTGAGACTTTCCGCGGCGAAACTTTCCGCGGTGGCAAGGCCGCTGGTGTCCGTCGCGGTCGCCGTGGCCGGCACCGGTGGCGAGGCCGCGGCGGGGACAGTGCCGGTGATGGCCACCGCCAACGACGCCCAGTCGCCCCAGTAACTCCCATTATAGGCTCGGACTTCCAGCGTGTCGGTTGTCGGGGTCGCCCCGGCCAGCAGGGACAACGCCGATAGCGAGGTGGCGGTCAGCGCCGACGCGGCCGTGTGGCCCTGGTAACTGACACCGTCCAGGACCAGCGCATCGCTGGTCGCCGTATCGTACACCTGCCATTGCGTGATCGTTTTGTTGCCCGGGTCGGTTGCGGCAAACAGGTCGCTCAACGATTGCGTGCCATTGCCGGCCAGACTGTCGGAGGCGACCTTGGCCGTGACGATTGGGGTATCGAGTTCATAGATCACGACGGTGCTGGCCTGGACCCCGGCCCACTCCTGGGAGGCCGCATGCGGCGCCCCGATGATGATGTCGTTGCTGGAGCCGTCATGCGCCCCGTTGACGACCAGTCCGAAGCCATTCACGAAGGTGACGTTGTCGACCAGCATGGCGGTGCTGCCGGAGCCTGCGACGCAGGTCGTGATGTGACCACCGCCATCGGGCGTGCCGAACAGCACCATCTCACCGGCGGTGACCATCGACTGCCAGTTTCCGGTCTGACCGTCGGCCCCATTGAAGGCGACGATCCACTCGCCGTTCGCCTGCCCCGGCAGCCCGACCGCCGTGCTTTGCACCGGCAGGGATGTGCCCGCGTCGGCGGCGATCGTGCTGGTCAGGGTCCAGCACCCATTGGTATTCCAGACTTGGCCAACCAGGCTGTCCGCCGCGGCTGCGATCGACTTCGGCGTCGCCTGGGCGGGCACGGCGCCGGTGGATTTCGGCCGCGTGACCACCGTGGCACTGCCAAGATAACCCGCGGGATCCACCTGCATCATCGCATAAGCGTTGCCGGCATACTGATTGGCCAAATTCAAGTCGCTGGTGCCGAACAGCGACAAACTTGTCACGTCGCCCAGGCTGCTTGAGGAATTGTATGTCAACTGGTCAAGAAAACCATACGTACTATTGTAATAACGGCCGGAGGTCGGCTGATAGGCGAAGACGATACCGGCCCCTCGCCCGTCGCCGCCAATCGCCCCGAAGCCGAGCGTGTTGTCATTTCCTGTGAAACTGCCGGTCGCGCCGCTGGCTCCGACGGTGTATTCGTTGCGGTCGAGCGCGGTGAGCACCAGATAGGCCGGATTGTCGCTGGCTCCGGTGATCACGAAAGCCTGGGACAGGCTCAGCGACACCGCGGTGGGATCGACGAAGGCACTCTGCTTCTTGACAACTGACATGACACGACCCTGGCTGAACCGGTCGGGCATGGGCAGCACCCTTCGCCTGAGGCCGCTATCCCGGATGGGATACGCGCCAGCCGCGGGCGCAAGCGATCGGGCTCGCAGCGCGCGGAATGCAAAGGTGACCAAGCACTGTCCGACCCGATTGCAATAGTACACGAACAGCTTTTCTGCCTTGGTGCAAGTATAGCCCTATCAATTGCTCGTGTCTGGGGTCTTATGATGTAGAAATATAATGCAACATGGCGCCGGCGATCGCGTCGCTTGGACTGGATTGAGCCGACCGGTGCGCAGGCCGATCCGCGATGCGCTGGCACCCTATCGGTTTGCAACCTGTGCGCCTGAAACCTGTGTACCTGAGTACCTGAAACCTGAGCACCTGAAACCTGAATACCTGAAACCTGATCGGCCGATGATGCCGATCAGTGCAGCATCGCATCAAAAGAAACGGTCGAACCAGGACAACGCCTCCGCCGGCGACTCCTCGGCGATGTAGTGGCCTGATTGGATCGGCCCGCCAATCACCTCCGCAGCGCAATATTGGCGCCAGATCGCCAGCGCATCGTACCACTTGCCGATCTTTCCTTTCGCCCCCCACAGGGCCAGCATTGGACAGCGAACCTTGATCCCGGCGGACCGCGTGGCGCGATCGTGCCTCAGGTCGATGGTGGCGGCGGCCCGGTAATCCTCGCAAATGCCGCGCACCGTCTCCGGTTGCCGGATCGCGGCGAGATAATCCGCCAGCGCGTCCGGATGGAACAGCGCCGGCAATGACGGATCACGGCTCGTATGCTGGCGCCACCAGTCCTCCGGCGCCCGATTGATCAGCCATTCCGGGAACGGGTGCGGCTGGGCCAGCCAGAACCAGTGGTAGTAGCCCATCGCGAAGTCCGCGTCGGCACGCTCGAAGTGCTCGATCGTCGGGATGATGTCCAGCACGGCGAGTTTCAGCACGCGGTCGGGATTGTCCAGGGCGATGCGATGCGACAGACGCGCGCCGCGGTCGTGTCCGGCCAGCAAGAACTGCTGGAACCCGAAATGATCCATCACCGCCGCCATGTCCTTCGCCATCTCGACCTTGGCGTACGGCGCATGATCCGATGTGGCCTGTGGCTTCAGCGAAAATCCATAGCCGCGCAGATCCGGACAGATCACGCTGAATCGTTTCGCCAGCGTCGGCGCGACCAGGTGCCACATTGCGTGCGTCTGCGGATTGCCGTGCAACAACAACAGCGGCGGGCCGGAGCCACCATGACGCAGCCGGACGGTCCCGCCGGGCACCGGCACGTGCGCGACGGTGAAGCCCTCGAAGAACATCGCCTACCCTCCCCGTTCGTAGACCTCCAGATTGGACCCGATGGTGACAAGGCGCCAGTTCGGGGCAACCAGGGCCGCGCGCGCGGCGGCAATGGATGCGGTACTGTCACGGTCCTGCGGCAGCACCGCCAGGGCGACGCGGCGATAGGGGGCGACGCGATCAGCGATCGAATCGGTCGGCCGGATCAACAGGATCGGCAAAGTTTCTGGCGCTTCGATGCCGAACGCGCCGACGATCCCAACGCCATCGTTGCCGGCCGGCAACAACACCACGGCGCCGCCCGCCAGCCGAACCGCTTCGGTCGCGGCGATGCGGGCGGGCTGCATGGTGTGCGGCGACAGCATCAAGCCCGCGATGCCGGCAGCCTGGGTGGCGAACACAATAAGCAGGAGACGACGCCCGCGATTGTTCAGCGACGCCGCACCCAGCAACGCCACGAACGGCAATCCAAACGACAAGTATCGCAACTCGATCGGCGTATTGTCGAAAACCGCACCCAGCAGCAGCAACCCAACCGGCGGTGCAATCGCCGCGGCGAGCAGTACCCGGATCGCCGCTCGGTCGCGCCATGGCCGGGCGCGGGCGATCCATGCATAAAGCGTGACGGCGACCAGCCCGACGGCTACCCCGGCCGCGATACGCCACCCACCATCGAGGTATAACGGCAGGCCGCCGAACATCGCCGCCACCTGATACCCTGCCAGGCGGAGCACGCTCGGTCCCATCGCGAACGGGGGAAACTGGCCGGGCCGGGCGGCATGCTGAGCGGCGAAGAACCAGGCATCCATCGCCAGGAATGGCATCGCGGCCGCAATCGCGGTCCACGCGCCGGTGGCCGCAAGGACGGCTGCCGCGACGAACACTGCCAGATAGTTGCAGGCACATGCCGCGCCCAGGCACAGCCCCGCCAGCACCGGCCGCCGCCCGAACACCAGCAGAACGCCGGAGAGCGTCAGCACCTCGGCCGCGGCGAAACCACGCGCCACGACATTCGTATAGACGAAACCGTAGCAGCCGAGGGTCAGCAACATCGCGATCGCCGGGCGGATCCCGCAGCGCCTGGCGATACGCCCGACCAATCCGATGGAGATCACACCGCACAGCACCGATAGCATGCGGGCAGCAAGCAGGCCGGGCCCGAACACCCACCGCCAGAGCGATACAGCCCAGAAATACAACGGCGGGTGGACATCGGTGGCGCGCAACGCGTCGGCGATCCCGCCCAGCGTCGCCTGCCCGGCCTGCATCCGCGCCACCATCCCGGCGGGAAACGCCGCCGCGGGCCAGTCCGGCCGAGCGGTGCCGGCGGTCAGGAACAGCGTGTATTGCTCGTCGTATTCGGCGCCCCGCAGCCACGCCGCCGCCATCAGCACCGCCGCGGTCAGCAGCAACACCGCGTACCGCGTCCGGACGTCCGTCGCGTTAACAAAATATTCGTACTTCCGCTGCATCTTGGATTCACGTCTACCAGCCAAAGGTTAACGGGATGCTTATGACGCTCGTCTTTCCGCGCCGAGCGCCGCAATGACGCCGGGCCGCGAAACCCTTCGCGTGGCCCGATGGATCCTGGCACTGGCGCTCTGCCTGGTGCCGATCGGCGCCCGCGCGGCCCCCGTCGTCCTGAGCCGCGGCATCAACATCACCGGCTGGTTTCGCTATCCCGCCAGCCGGGACCCCGCCGTCCTCGCCAGCTATCTCAGCGATCGGGCATTGGCGGATCTGCACCACGCCGGATTCGACTTCGTCCGCTTGGCGATCGACCCGGACGGTGTCGATACGTCCGTGCTGATCACCGCGATCCGGCGGATCCAGCGCCAGGGATTGACCGTCGTCGTCTCCCCGCACCCACAGGACTGGCACCTGGAGGCCGGCGGAGACCGCCTGCGCAGGTTCTGGCGGACCCTCGCGCCGGCGCTGCGTGAGCTGGATCCGGCCCGCACGGTGCCGGAGGTGCTGAATGAACCCGTGTTCCCCGGCGATCCGTCCGACTGGGCCGCACTGCAGCACGCGGTGCTGGCCGACATCAGGCGAGCGCTGCCTGACGCGACGGTACTGCTGACCGGCCAGGACTGGGGCAGCATCGGCGGCCTGTTGGCGATGACGCCGGAGGACGACCCGAACGTCATCTACAGTGTCCATTTCTACGATCCGTCGGAACTGACGTCGCTCGCCGCGTACCGGTTCGGCATGGACCGCGTGGCATTGGCGTCCCTACCGTTTCCGGCCACCGACCGGCCGCGTTGCGAGGCGGCCGCCAGCGCCGCCGCCGACCCGAGCACACGCGACCTGATGCTTTACTACTGTGCCCTGGGATGGGACGAGCCCCGGGTCGCCGCGGCGATCGAACGCGCCGCCGCCTGGGGCCGGTCGCACCACGTGCCGGTTCTGGCCGGCGAATTTGGCGCGAGTGCGGCGCTTAACCGCAACGCCCGGCTGGCCTGGCTCCATTCGGCCCGAACGGCATTCGAAGCGCGCGGGATCGGCTGGGCGCTATGGGGCTACGACGATATCATGGGCCTGGCGGTCAAGCGGCCGCCCAAAGCGCGGCCGGTACTGGACCAGGCCGTGCTGACCGCACTGGGTTTGGATACACGGGGTATGACGACACTGGGTATGACGACACTCGGTTTGAAGACGCTGGGTTTGAAGCCACTGGGTTTGAAGACACTAAATTTGAAGACGGGGATGTGATGAGACGCGACGAAACGGCACCCGATATGCCGGCCATGGAGAGCCTTGATCCCACCGACTGGACCGACCTGCGCATGCTTGGGCACCGCATGGTCGATGATATGTTCAATCACCTCGAAACCCTCCGCGATGGCCCTGTCTGGCGGCCGATGGCGGACCCGCTACGCCAGGAACTGCGCCAGCCGTTGCCGCATGGCCCGTCCCCGGCCGCCCAGGTTTATGCGGATTTTCAGCGCCTGGTGCAGCCGTATGCGACCGGCAACCTGCATCCGCGGTTCATGGGCTGGGTGCACGGCGGCGGCAATCCGGTCGGCATGCTGGCAGAGTTGCTGGCCGGCGCGCTGAACGCCAACCTCGGCGGCCGCGACCATGCGCCGATCGAAGTGGAGCGCCAGGTCATCGCCTGGGCGGCCGAGATGCTGGGTTTTCCATCGGACGCCTCCGGCGTGCTGGTCACCGGCACCTCGATTGCCAACCTGATCGGCGTGCTGGTCGCCCGGTCGGCGAAGCTGGGACCGGCGGCCCGCAGCGCCGGCGTGGATGGGCAGCGGCTGGTCGCCTATACCTCCGCCGCCGCGCATGGCTGCCTGCCGCGGGCGATGGAAATGGCGGGTCTCGGCCGCGACGCGCTGCGGATGATTCCCGAGGACGAGCAAGGTCGGATCCGGTTGGACGCCCTGGCCCAGCGGGTCGCGGAAGACCGCGCGAACGGCACGCAGCCGTTTCTCGTGGTCGGGACCGCCGGGACGGTCAATATCGGCGCGGTGGACGATTTGAACGGGATCGCCGACTTCGCCGCCGCCCAGGGTCTGTGGTTCCACATCGATGGCGCGTTCGGAGCGATCGCCGCCCTCGCGCCCAAGCTCCGGCCGCTGCTGGCCGGGATCGAGCGGGCGGATTCCGTGGCGTTCGATTTCCACAAATGGGCGCAGGTGCCATACGACGCTGGCTGCATCGTCGTCCGCGACCCGTCCCGCCAGATCGAGACCTTCGGCGCGGAAGCGGCCTACCTCCGTCGTGAGGAACGCGGGCTGGCGGGTGGCGGGGTCTGGCCGTGCGACCTTGGGCCCGACCTGTCGCGTGGCTTTCGCGCGTTGAAGGTGTGGATGACAGTGTCGGTCTACGGGGCCGACCGCATCGGCGCGATCGCGCAGCAGACCTGCGATCTGGCGGCGACGCTGGCGATCCGGGTGGACCGCGAACCGGCGCTGCAACGCCTGGCGCCGGTGGCGCTGAACATCGTCTGCTTCCGCTTTGTTGCGGCGGAAGCCGATATGGATCGATTGAACGCCGACATTGTCGCTGATCTGCAGGAAGCTGGCATCGCCGCGCCGTCGACGACAATGGTGAACGGTGTGCTCGCGATCCGGACCGCGATCGTCAATCACCGGACCAACCACGCCGATCTCGCGATCCTGGTCGATGCGGTGCTGGAAGCTGGTCGCAGGCGGGTGGCGGAAAAGAAAGTGCCCCCGGTTATGCACCGGGGGCAAGTATACAGGGAGGCTTCACGTCTGGGAGACGCGGGGACCAGTGGCCCCCTTCCAGCGACTTGCGCTGGAACTCTGGCGGCGGTGCCGCCGTAACTGGTGCGCCGTTGTTATCTCGCACCTGCAAAACCGACCACTGTCGAGAACCGGCAGCGGCCCTGCTAATTTCGCATGCCTACGAGAAGGTCTCCGCGAAATTGGAATGACTCCGTCCCGGGACCGGCAGGTCTGGCGGGACGCAAGGCCACGACGATCCTCGCCCGAAAATGGCGTGTCGGCAGGCGGCTGCCCCGCGCTCGACGGGCAGCCGGCCTGCAATCCGGCCAACCTGATTGGCACCAACGCCCGCGCGGCATTGCGGCCGCGTGCGGTCAGATGAGTTCCCAATCGGGGCTTTACATTATTACGAAGATACGGTTGTCAAAAAAACGGGAGGCGCCCAGGCGGAATACGCCGGCGCCGCGGCCTGCCCCCCGACCAGATGCCGGCCAGTAACCGATCGCAGAGAAGCGTGGGTCGCACCGCGACCGCAATTCACCACGGGAATCGGATACGTCAGGCACAACACCACGTATCGCTTCATTGATGCGCGATACTAGTGGATCTCCGCCAAGCGGGCCAGCAGGAAGTCCCGGAACACCGCGACGCGCTTGGAATTCCGCAACTCCTCCGGATAGACGAAAAATACGTCCACCTTCGGCCCCTTGAGTTCGCCCAGCACATGCACCAGGTCCGGGTTCTCGTTCACCACGTAATCCGGTAACGCTCCGATCCCCATGCCGGAGCGGATTGCCAGCAGCACCGCGTGGACCGAGTTCACCTCAAGCAGCGCCCGGCGCGGATTGCCCGGCCGGCGGCCGGCCTCCGCCAGCCAGTTGACCTCCTGCACCGGCGGATGGTGCTGCCCGAACAACACCAGGCGATGGGCATCAAGATCTTCCGCTCGCAGCGGCACGCCATGCTTCTTCAGGTATTCCGGCGCGGCGACGACGTGCCATTGCATCGTCATCAGATGCCGCTGCACGAGGTCCGGCTGTTTCGGCGGGTGCATGCGGATCGCCACGTCCGCCTCGCGCATCGCCAGGTCCAGTTCCGCGTCGTCCAGCAGCAGCGACACCGACACGTCCGGATAGGCTTCCAGGAAACCCTGCAGCCGCGGCGCCAGCCAGGACGATCCGAAGCCGACCGTCGTCGTCACCTTCAGCCGCCCGGCCGGTTTTTCCTTGCTTTCCGTCAGCAGCGCCTCGGTGATCGCCAGCTTGGCGAAAACCTCCCGCACCGTGCGGTTCAGCGACTCGCCCTGTTCGGTCAGGATCAGGCCGCGCGCGTGACGGTGAAACAGCGGGACCTGAAGCGCCTCCTCCAGCGCCGAAATCTGCCGTGAGACCGCCGACTGGCTGAGGCTCAGAGTATCTCCGGCATGTGTGAAGCTGCCAGCTTCCGCCACGGCATGAAAGACGCGCAGCTTGTCCCAGTCCATCACCAAGTCTCTCCTCGCGGCTGGTTGGGTCGCAGCCGCACCGACTCACCCGCTCACAAGGTTTGTGTGCGGTGCGTCAAGCCTAAGCATACTTTCGCGAGTCTTGTGACGGAATTTGGCAGGTTTCAGCAATTTTCGTTTACTCCGCCGCCATCGACAGGCGAATTTCGTGTTCGGCGATGAATTTTTCTGCCTCCAACGCCGCCATGCAGCCGGTGCCGGCCGCGGTCACCGCTTGGCGGAAGATCTTGTCCTGCACGTCGCCGGCGGCGAACACGCCTTCGACCGACGTGCGGGTGCTGCCGGGTGTGGTACGTATGTAGCCCTCGGCATCCCGATCGATCTGGCCGGCAAACACCGCGGTGGTCGGGCTGTGGCCGATGGCGATAAACACGCCATCCACCGGCAGGACGGTTTCCGCGCGCGTGCTTTCGTCATGCAGACGCACGCCGGTGACGACTTCCGGTGTGCCGCCACCCACGATCTCCTTCACCGTGCTGTTCCAGACCACGTCGATCTTGGGATGTGCGAACAGGCGCGCCTGCAGGATTTTCTCCGCCCGCAGCGTGTCGCGGCGATGGATCAGGGTGACCTTCTCGGCATGGTGGGTCAAATACAGCGCTTCCTCCACCGCCGTGTTGCCACCACCCACCACCGCCACGGTCTTGCCGCGATAAAAGAAGCCGTCGCAGGTGGCGCAGGCCGAAACACCGCGGCCTTGCAGACGGTGCTCCGAGTCAAGCCCCAGCCAGCGGGCCTGCGCGCCAGTTGCGATGACGATCGAGTCGGCGGTGTAGCTGTCCCCCGAGTCGCCCTGGCACTGAAACGGTCGGTGCGAGAAATCGACACCGGTGATCACGTCATGAATGATGCGGGTGCCGACATGGGTTGCCTGCGCCTCCATCTGCTCCATCAGCCAGGGGCCTTGGATGACATCGGCGAAACCAGGGTAGTTCTCGACGTCCGTAGTGATCATCAGCTGGCCGCCGGGCTGGATGCCGGCCACCAGGATCGGCGACAGGCTGGCGCGCGCGGCATAGATCGCGGCGGTGTATCCCGCGGGACCGGCACCGATGATCAGGATCTTCGTGTGATGCGTTTCGCTCATGCCTGAACATATCGGTGCGCGTGCGTTCTCGACAAGGTGACGAACGCCCGGCAACAAACGCCAGGCAACGAATGCCCGGCAACAAACGCCGGGTGTTATCGCCCCACCACGCCGACCGTTGTGCCGACCCAGCCGTTCATATGCACCCTCACCGTTCCCGGCGCTTCCGACATGCCCGGCGGCGGCTCGCCGGCCGAACAGCCGGCAAGCGCCATCGCCACCGCGACCGCAATCACTCGATACGTCAAGTCCCGGACCATGGTCCCTCGCGCGCCTCGCGGCAGGTGCCATTCCCTACCGAACCGGTTCATCCTAACGTGGCGATTCGACAACGAGGAGGAAACCGATGATCATCGAAATGCGTACTTACACTTTGCAGCCCGGCACGCTGGCCGAGGTGGAGAAGCGCTTTGCCGAGGCGCTGCCGCATCGCGAAAAACATTCCAAGCTCGCGGCGTTCTGGCACACCGAGGTCGGGCCGCTGAACCAGATCATGCATGTCTGGGCCTATGACAGTTTCCAGCACCGCGCCGATGTGCGCGCCGCCGCCGCCAAGGAATCCGGCTGGCCGCCGGCGATTCGCGAGTTCGTCACCGCCCAGGCCAGCGAGGTGTTCCTGCCGGCACCGTTCTCCCCGGCGCTGGAACCGCGCCAGGTCGGACCGTTGTTCGAAATCCGCCAATACACCCTTGTCCCCGGCGCCGTCACCGGACTGATCGAGCGTTGGTCGGAGAAGATCGAGGGCCGGCAGAAATTCTCGCCGCTGGTCGGCGGCTGGTATTCGGAGTTCGGCGCGCTGAACAAGTGGGTGCACATCTGGGCGTACAAGGACGCCAACGAGCGCTTCAGCGTGCGGGCGGCGGCGGCCGCCACCGGCCAATGGCCGGCGCGCAATCCGCCTGGTGTTGTGGTGAAGCAGGAAAATGCGCTGGTGATGCCGTCGGCGTTCTCGCCGATCCGCTGAACGAGAGCGGGCCCTGTTGCGGGGGCCCGCGGCTTTCGGGCGTTTATCACGACGCGACGTGACGTCGCCGCTTGCCGGGTGACGCATCGTTGCGCACACTTGGCGCGGGTTTGCGTCAGGAGCGTAGGATGAGAGGTCTTTTTCTGGATGCCGTGGACGACCTGGCCTCGGTGTTCCGTCACGTTTCCCGGCCGAACGACCCGCCGATGGTGGTCAATGAGCAGGGCGAGATCGCGCCGGGCCAGTTGCCCGGTCTGCTGGCCGGCTTCGATTTCTGCTTCAACGACCACACCCAGATGCCCACCGCGGCGATGCGCGCCTGCACCGGCCTGAAACACATCATCTTCCTCGGCACCGGCGCCCGCAGCTACATGAATCCCGAGGAACTGGCTGAACTCGGCATCACCGTCCACATCATCAAGGGCTACGGCGACACGGCGGTGGCGGAGCACACCATCGCCCTGATGTGGGCTGCCGCGCGCGGCCTGGCGCGCATGGACGGCGGCATCCGGGCCGGCAACTGGATCCGCACCGAAGGCCTCGAACTCACCGGCAAAACCCTCGGCCTGCTCGGTTTTGGCGGTATCGCCGCCGAGGTCGCCCGCATCGCCTCCGGCTCAGGCATGCGCGTGCTGGCCTGGAACCGGACGCCCAAATCCGCGCCCGGCGTCACCTTCGTGGATCTGGACACGCTCCTGGCGGAGAGCCAGGTGCTGTCGATCCACCTGTTGCTGAACGAGGAAACCCGCGGCTTCCTGAGCGCCGAACGGCTGGGCCGGCTGCGCCCCGGCGCCATCCTGGTGAACACCGCGCGCGCCGCGATCGTGGACGAAGCGGCGATGATCGCGGCGCTGGAGGCGGGGCGCCTGCGGCACGCCGCGCTGGATGTGTTCCATACGGAGCCGCTGCCCGCCGGCCACAAGCTGACGACCCTGCCGAACGTGACGCTGTCCGCCCACAGCGCATTCCGCACGCCGGAGGCGAGCGACAAACTGATCCGCATGGCGCTGGACATCGCCTGCGAACTGTAGCGCGCGGGTTTCGGGCAGGCGAAACAATCGCTCTGGCCGTTCCGTCGCGAGACCCGTAAAAGACAAATCGGTGCCCGCCTGGCGGAATGGTAGACGCAGCGGACTTAAAATCCGCAGTTCGAAAGGACGTGCCGGTTCGAGTCCGGCGGTGGGCAGAACACGTTGGCGATCCGATCCTGGGTGGCGCGAGACCGCCGCACCCAGCGCGGCGACTCAGATCGCTGCATGAGCCACTCTCTCATCGTCGGGTTGGTTGATGGCAGTTCTGTGCCCGCCGATCGAGGGCTTTGTACTTGCGATGCCGTGCCGCACGCCCATCTTCGCTGGCATGCCGCCTGCGCGAAGTTAACGTGACAATGCCATTGCGGGATGCCATTGCCGGTTGCCTGAATCTACAGCTGCCAACCCGGGATTTCGATCGCCCGCCAATGGCCGAAGGCGGCCTAGGTCCGGACTTGTCGTGAGGAAGAGAATGCCGATATCGCGTCGTTCAGGGCTTCTTGCCGGCGCCGGGGCGTTGCTTGGGGCGCGCCAGGCCATCGCCAGGGAAGCGCCGCCGTGGATGCTGGAACAAGGGGCGCCCGCCGGCACGAACCCGTATGGCGTTCCCGCGCCGTCGGAGCGCCATGTTATCCGGCGTTCCCGCGGCACGAGCAAATTCCCGACCGCGTTCTCCAGCAACGCGCCGTTGCAGGACCTGCACGGCATCATCACACCGAACGGGTTGCACTATGAGCGCGACCATGGCGGCGTGCCGGCGATCGATCCGGATGCCCATCGGCTGCTGATCCATGGGCTGGTGGACCGCCCGCTGATCCTCACGGTCGACGACATCCTGCGATTTCCATCGAAATCACAGATCTACTTTCTGGAATGTTCCGGCAATACCCCGGAATTTCGCGATGCCAAGCCAAACTGGACGCCGCAGGACACACATGGGCTGCTGAGTTGCAGCGAATGGACCGGCGTTCCGCTTTCGACACTGCTGGCCGAGGTAGGCGTTCAAGCGCCCGCGAAGTGGATCCTGGCCGAGGGCGCCGATGCCGCGGCAATGAGCCGCAGCATTCCGATCGAAAAGGCGTGGGACGACGCGATCGTTGCCTATGCGCAGAACGGCGAACGGCTGCGTCCGGAACAGGGCTATCCGTTGCGGCTGTTCCTGCCCGGTTTCGAAGGCAACATGAGCGTCAAATGGCTGCGCCGCCTCAAGGTTGGGGATCAGCCGTTCCAAACCCGTGAAGAAACCTCGAAATACACCGATCTGATGCCGAACGGCATTGCCCGGCAGTTCACGTTCATCATGGAAGCGAAATCGGTCATTACGCGGCCGGCCGGCGGCCAGCAGTTGCGCGATCCCGGGTTTCACGAAATCACCGGCTTGGCATGGTCCGGGCGAGGCCGCATCCGACGGGTGGACGTATCGACAGATGGCGGGACGTCCTGGAAGGAAGCGGCCCTGCAGGATCCGGTGTTGCCGAAGTGCCTGACGCGGTTTCGGTTGCCATGGACCTGGGATGGCGGGCCGGCACTGTTACGCAGCCGGGCGACCGATGACACAGGCTATGTGCAACCGCCGCGTGAGATGCTCGTGGACGTACGTGGGGTGAACTCGGGCTATCATTTCAATGCGCAGCAGACGTGGCAGATCGCGCAAGGCGGGGCGGTTACCAATGTGGTCTAAGCGGATGGCGTTGGCCGCCACCATCGCCGCTCTGGCATGCGGCGCGGCGCAGGCGGATTCGCCCCGCTATCACCTGGGGCGCACACCCACCCAAGCCGAGATCGACGCCTGGAACATCGACGTTCGGGCCGATGGCCAGGGCCTGCCGCCTGGCCGGGGCAGCGTCGCGCAAGGTAGCGCGGTCTATACCCAATCGTGTGCGGCGTGCCATGGCGACAAGGGGCAAGGAGGTCCGGCACCCCGACTTGTCGGGGGCTTCGGTAGCTTGACGCAACACAACCCTGTGAAAACGGTCGGCAGCTATTGGCCCTATGCGAGCACGCTGTTCGATTACATTCGACGGGCGATGCCATTCAATGCCCCGGAGTCACTCACCGATGACCAGGTCTACGCAGTGTCGGCCTATGTGTTGTCGCTGAACGGGATCGTGCCGGATGACGCGACGCTGGACGCCGCCAGTCTGCCGAAGATCGCGATGCCGAACCGGAATGGTTTCATCAGTCCGGATCCCAGGCCGGA
>DATARX010000066.1:0-2896 GCA_036263955.1 Rhodopila sp. | reverse complement strand
CCTGGTCGCACCCCGCTTGCAGAAATCCCGGGACCGCAACGGCCTGACCGACGCCCTGGCTTTCATCAGCCTGTTGAAACGATCGATGTCCACCATCGCCGCATGCCTCGCAACCCTGCGTGTCGTCGCCGATCGCTACGGCACCCCACCGCAAAAGGAACGCCGCCGCGCGCTCCAAGCTTACCGCCGCCGCATGGCCCGGTTCGGCGTCCTGGCCACCGCCGAGGAAGCCGAAATCGCCGAACTGGAAGCCGAGGAAATGGCCGCCAGCCTGCAAGGCACCGCCCAGGAACTACAAGAACTGATCCGCCTGGGTGAAGCCGCCGCCCCGCACGATCCGAAACTCGCCGCCCTCGCACTGGAAATCCGCTTGATCCGGCTACGTCATCCGAACGCCAATATACTCGTCTATACCGAGTACGCCGACAGCCAGTCCGCCGCCCTGCAAGCCCTGTCCGATATCGGCGGCGCCGTCCTCACCATCAGCGGTGCCGACTCCGAAGCCGACCGCACCCGCGCCGCCGAACGCTGCGCCGAGGAAGACGGAATCATCCTGATCAGCACCGATTCCCTCGCCGAGGGCCTGAACCTGCACCGGCGCTGCTTTCACCTGATCCATCTCGATCTGCCGTACAATCCCAACCGCCTGGAACAGCGCAACGGCCGCATCGATCGCTACGGCCAGCGCAACGACCCCGAAATCCGCTATTTGTTCCTCGCCGGCACGTTCGAGGAACGACTCCTTCTCCACTTGATCGCCAAATACGAAAAAGCCCGATCCTGCCTGGGATTCATGCCGAACACCCTGGCCGTCGGCGCTGATCCTGCCAGCCTGCGCGAACCCCTGTTCGCCGGTTTCGCCGAAGACCTGTTCAGCGCCATGCCGCGTCTGGTCCACTCGCTCGATCTGGCAGCGGAAGATACCGGCAGCGATGCCTACCGCGACCTCCTCCGCGAAATCGACCGAGCCTTCCAAAGCTTCGACCACATGGCCGTGCGCCACGGCTGGCTTTCCGGCGGCGAAACACCGGAGTCCTCGTCACCCGAATCCCACACCGGCATAGACCTCACCGCCTTCGTCAAATCCGTTCTCATACCAACCAGCGCTTCCTATCCGTCACCAACGAACGCTTCCTATCCGTCATGGCCGGGCGAGGGAGCACGCGAGCGAGGGGCAGTCCCGGCCATCCAGCCCGGAAATGTTGGCGCACAGATGACCGGGACCACGCCCGGCCATGACAGGGAGCGTCCCGGCAGCTCACTCTCTCTGCCAATCAACACGGTCCCAGAACCGATCGGCTACCGCGTTCCACCCGCCTGGGCCCAGGACCTCGACGATCTCCCTGGCTTCAACCGATCCACCGGCATCGTCTATCTGACCGAAAACCCCGACCAGACACACGACGCCGCCGGCCATCCTTCAATCTACCCAGGCCGTTCCCACCCATTAACAAGACGAGCCATCGCCGCCGTCCGAACCGGCCGCGTCAGCGCGGCAAAGGGCCACGCCCGCTCGTTACTGGTAACCTACGTCGTGGAAGCCGGCTCGCTGCTCCGCACGATCTTCGCATTGCGCCTGTTTCCAGACGGCACGATCACCGAACAACCCGACGTCCTATCCCTCGCCCAAGGCCACGAACCTCCCCGCAACCCATGGCGGAAGACGTTCGCGTCCTGGGCACCCAATGCAATGGAAGCCGCCACGCCGCGCGCCCTCGAGATCGCGGACCAAATAAGCGCCGCCGCTGCCATCACCCATCAAGCCCGACTGGATCGCCAAGCCGCAACCACCCAAACCTGGCTGGCGCGACGAGCCAACGAACTCTGCGGGCCGCCAAAACCCAAGACCACCGATCTGTTCGCCACCGACCCACAAACCGAAGACTGGCGCTCCCGCCCCGACCCGGCCGAACGCCTGGCCGGCCTCGCCGCCGATCCATCCGTGCCGACACCGCAACGCCGGGACGCCGCCGACGCCCTGGCCCGCCTGCGCACGAAACCACAACCATTCCCGCATCCCGCCACGCGCCGCCTGGGCCTGCTGATGCTCGTCCCGTGAATCTCGAAGACTGCAGCCTGAGCGGATCCGCGCTCACCGAACCATTCCTGCGCGACGGCCTCGCCACGGTCGCCCCTGTCCGCGTCATCCGCGCAGGCGACTGGGAAGACCTGCGGGAATCACTGCGCACCGGCGGCGCCCAACGCGTCCACCTTCACGTCACCACGAGGCTCGCCTCCGCCCTTGGATACAGCCGCCCAACACGCCAACACCAGGTAACCACCCGCGAAGGCCAGGAAGACGGCGGCTGGTTATTACGCGCCCCCAATGGCGCAACCCTCCGCGCCTGGTCGATCCCCACCGAAGCCGACCTCGACGCACCCGAACGATCCGTTCGGGCCTACCGCGCCAGCCCAACCCGTATCGCCCAACGCGTGCTGCTGTCTCGCGCCGAACCAGCCGGCCTGCTGACCAACGGCGACGTCATAAGACTGCTGCTGTGCGACCCGGCCCGCTCCGACAGTCACCTCTCGATCGCCATCGGCACTTGGTCCACCACCGACCAGCCCCCCGACTCGTTTCGTATCCTGCAAACCCTGGCCGGCGCCGCAAACCTCCCCCGCCTGCCCACGATTCTCGAAGCCGCCCGCTTGCACCAGGCCCGCGTCACCACCGAACTCCGCCGCCAGGCCCGCGAGGCAATCGTCGGCTTCATCAACGCGCTACCGGACCGAACCGCCTGCGATCCGGCCACGCTCTGGCGCGAAGGCCTGATCCTCGTCTACCGCCTGCTGTTCATCCTGAAACTGGAATGCCCCGCCGAGGCAACCGACGGCTTCAGCTTCGCCGCCACCCGCCTCTGGCGCGACGCCCTGTCGCCCAACCGCGCCCTCGGCC
>DATARX010000017.1:0-10440 GCA_036263955.1 Rhodopila sp. | reverse complement strand
CGATTCGTCCGTGCTGCAAGGGTTGGCAGACCAGGGGCACGAACTGCCCAACCGCATCCTGGAGTGGCGGCAGCTGGCGAAGCTGAAGAGCACTTATGCCGACGCGCTGGTGACGGACATCAACCCCGAGACCGGGCGCGTCCACACCTCGTTCGCGATGGCGATCGCCTCGACGGGGCGGCTGTCATCAACCGATCCGAATTTGCAGAACATCCCGATCCGGACGGAGGAAGGCAGCCGCATCCGGCATGCGTTCATCGCCGAACCGGGGCATGTGCTGGTCAGCGCGGATTATTCGCAGATCGAGTTGCGGCTGCTGGCGCATGTCGCCGATCTGCCGGTGCTGAAGGACAGTTTTGCCAACGGCGAGGATATCCACGCGCGCACCGCGTCGGAAGTCTTCGGGGTACCGATGGAGGGCATGGACCCGATGACCCGCCGTCGCGCCAAGGCGATCAACTTCGGCATCATCTACGGAATTTCCGGTTTCGGTCTCGCTCGCCAGCTTGGGATCACGCCGGGCGAGGCGCGCGGCTACATCGAGCGTTACTTCGAGCGCTACCCCGGAATCCGAACTTATATGGAACGAACGAAGGAGGAGGCGCGGATCAAGGGGTATGTGGTGTCGCCGTTCGGCCGGCGCTGCTGGGTGCCAGGAATCGCGGACAAGAATGGGGCTCGGCGCGCCTATGCGGAGCGGCAGGCAATCAATGCGCCGTTGCAAGGCGGTGCGGCCGACATCATCAAGCGAGCGATGGTGCGGCTGCCCGCGGTGCTGCGAGCAGAGGGCTTGCGGTCGCGGCTGTTGCTGCAGGTGCATGACGAGTTGCTGTTCGAGGCGCCCGTGGAGGAAGCGGAAACGCTGGCGCGCGTGGCCCGCGGGGTGATGGAGAGCGCAGCGACGTTGTCCGTGCCGCTGGTGGTGGAAACCGGGATCGGCAAGACCTGGGCGGAGGCGCACTGATCGCCGAGGTTGCGGGTGTGACAGGCGCCTCGTCAGCGGTCGGCGACGTTACCGAGCAATGCCATTACGCGTAGGGCCGATGCCAGCGGGCGGTCCGGCGCGCGCACCGCATCCGCCGCCGCGACCAGGGCGGACAGACTCTGGCCCCGCGCTTGCGCCATGCGCGTCAACGCGTCCCAGAATTCAAGCTCCAACGCGACGCTGGTCCGGTGCCCTGCGAGGGAGAAACTGCGTTTGATCAGGCCGCTCAGCCGCGTGCTCCGTGTCGATGCTCGAATAATCGCACTTCGACACAGCCTTGGGTATCCGGATCACGCATTCGTGCGCGCGGCGGCCGGTTCCGGTCAGTTGTCTACCCGCATACGCCCTTACGATGGCGAACTGAGCGATTTTTGTGTCGAATGCCGCCGAACCCGATAACCGTGACCGCCTCGAGCGGGATCATGCGCAAGGCGCGATAGTCCCGAATGAAACCATGGCTGATCGCTCCGTTCGCGCGCGCCGGGTCCACATCGCCGCCTTGATCCTCGTCGAGCCTCTACGCCTGCAAAGGGTCCGCTACCGCCGGCGCGGCCTGGCTGGCCAGGATGGTACGCAACACATCCAGCGGCTGCAGCACCCCGTCCCGCTCAAAATGCCAGAAGGTCCAGCCGTTGCAGCTGGGTGCGTTCTGCAGCGCGGCACCCACTTTGTGGATCGAGCCGCGGATGTCTCCCGCGCTGAGAGACCCGTCCGGTCCGACCATCGCACTGACACGGCGCTGGCGATCGAACACCGTGGAGCCGGGGGCGATCAGTCCCTGCTCCACAAGGCTGCCGAACGGGATCCGCGGCGCCTCCCGCTTGGTGGGATGCGAGGTGGCGCCTTCCACCGAGATCGGCTTGGTCGCGCGGACGCGCCCGATGGCCGCTTCCGCATAGGCCGGATGCCGCTCGATCCCGATGAAGCGCCGGCGCAGCCGCTTTGCCACGGCCGGTGTCGTGCCGGTGCCGGTGAACGGGTCCAGCACGACATCGTCCTGGTTCGTGCTGGCGAGCAGCACCCGATGCAGCAAGGCCTCCGGCTTTTGTGTCGGATGCAACTTCAACCCATGCTCGTTGCGCATGCGCTCCTGCCCGGTGCATAGCGGGATGAACCAGTCACTCCGCATCTGAATATCGTCGTTCAACGACTTCATCGCCTGATAGTTAAACCGATAGCGCGAATCCCGCCCCCTGGCTGCCCAGATCAGCGTTTCATGGGCATTGGTGAAGCGCCGCCCACGAAAATTGGGCATCGGGTTCGACTTTCGCCAGATCACGTCGTTGAGGATCCAGAACCCCAGATCCTGCAGGATGGCGCCGATCCGAAAGATGTTGTGGTAGGCCCCAATCACCCACAGCGTGCCGTCCTTGCGCAGCAGGCGGCGGCACTCGGCCAGCCAATCCCGCGTAAAGGCGTCGTACGATGCAAAATCGGTGAAGCGGTCCCATTCCTCATCGACACCGTCGACCAGGCTGTCATCGGGGCGCCGGAGTTCGCCGCGCAGCTGCAGATTATACGGCGGATCGGCAAACACGCAGTCGACCGACGAAGCGGGCAACATGCGCATCATCTGCACACAGTCGCCCCGCAGGATCTGGTCTAACGGCAACTCGTAATAGTGATCCAACCCGGGATTCCAAACTTATCAACACCGTATCGTGACGGTCCCGTCGAAGCCGCGTCAATCCGCAATCGACAGCTCCAATCGCAGCTGTGCAACGGTTCCGAAAGCGTCCCGGTGGTGGCGGGTCGCCCCCAGCCGTCCAAGCGCCTCTCGATGCATCACGGTGGCATAGCCGGCGTTCGTTTCCCACCCGTAGCCGGGAAACCGTGCCGCCAGCCGCGTCATCGCGCGATCCCGCACCACCTTGGCGACGATGGAGGCGGCGGCGATCGACAGGCAGAGCGCATCGCCGCCCACCACGCAGCGCACCGCGCATCCGAGTTTCGGCGGGTAATTGCCGTCCACCAGCGCCAGATCCGGCGCTATTCCCAATTGCGTCACTGCCCTGCGCATCGCCAGCATGGACGCATGCAGGATATTCAGCCGCAGGATTTCGCCCACGGAGGCCGCGCCGACACCGATCTCCGCGGTCGAGGCGCGCAAGGCCGCGAAGGCCGCCAGCCGCTGGTCCGCCGTCAGTTTTTTCGAGTCGTCGAGCATGGCGGCCAATTCCAACGGCGTGTCCGCGCGCAGGATCACTGCAGCCGCGACGACGGGACCGGCCAGAGGGCCCCGGCCAGCCTCATCTACCCCGGCGACTCGCCCCCCGGCGGCCAGCTCCATGTCCAGATTGGGCATTCAGCATCCGTAGCAGCGGGCATCCGAGTCGCGGAAGCCGGAACCGACTCGTTCCGGGCGATCGCCGGTTCACCCGATTCCCGGGACTCGCTCAGGCCGACGGCAACGGCGCCGGTTCGGACCCGTTTTCCGCCAGGCGGTCGGCCGACGTTTCACGCGCTTCGAATGGGCCGCTGAATGCGATCGTACTCATGACCGACAACACGCTTCGCATCCGCCCACGCCGCTGTTAGAAGCCGCGCATGACAGCGATCGCCTCCATGACCGGATTCGCCCGCGCCGAGGGCGCCATCGACGGAATCGCCTGGGCGTGGGAACTGCGTAGCGTCAACGGCCGGACCCTGGAACTGCGATTTCGCCTGCCGAATGGCTGGGACAGCCAGGAAGCCGGCTGGCGGGACCTTGCGGGCAAGGCGTTGAAGCGCGGCAACGTCACCGCCAACCTGACCATCAAGCGCCAATCCGAGACCCGGCTGGAACTCGACCCCGCGGCGCTGGAGCAGGTACTGCGGATCGCCACCGACCTGCACCACCGCATTCCGGGCAGCAAGCCGCCGTCGCCCGAGGCGCTTCTGTCGCTGCCCGGCGTGCTGCGTCAGGCGCAGGCCGACCAGCAGGAGGAAAAGACGGTCGCCGCGGCCGATGTCCAGGCCGGGTTCGTCGCCGCGCTGGCGGATCTGGTTGCCTCCCGCCAGGCCGAAGGGGATCGGCTGGCCGCCGTGTTGAACCGTCAACTGGATGAAATCGCCAGCCTGCGCGACACCGCCGGCGCCCAGGCCGCGGGCCAGCCGGCCGCGCAGCGGGCGCGCATGCTGGACAATCTGCAAACCCTGATGCGGGAGACGCCCAATCTGTCGGAGGAGCGTCTGGCCCAGGAAGTCGCCATTCTCGCCAGCCGCTCCGACGTGCGCGAGGAACTGGACCGCCTTTCCAGCCACATCGCCGCCGCGCACGACCTGATGCGGGAGGCCGTCAATATCGGCCGCAAGCTGGACTTTCTGACCCAGGAGTTCAATCGCGAGGCGAACACGCTGTGCAGCAAGTCGGCCTCGCCGGCGCTGACCGCGACCGGCCTGAAGCTGAAAGCCGCGATCGAGCAATTGCGAGAACAGGTGCAAAACATCGAATGATCGAAATCGCGCGCCGCGGAGTCTGCTTAATTCTGTCGGCGCCATCCGGGGCCGGAAAAACGGCGATAGCCGAAGCCCTGCTGGCGACCGAACCCATGCTGGAACGGTCGATCAGCGTCACTACAAGGGGACGCCGCCCCGCGGAAACCGACGGCGTCCACTACCATTTCCTGACCGAGGACCGGTTCCAGCAAGCCCTGCGCGAGAACGCGCTGCTGGAGTGGGCTCGAGTACTGCAGGGCACGCACGCCTACGGCACGCCGCGCGCACCGGTTGAAAAGGCCCTGGCCGAGGGGCGTGATGTCGTCTTCGACATCGACTGGCAAGGCCATCGGCAGTTACGGGAGAAACTTCCTGCCGACGTGATCAGCGTCTTCGTGTTGCCGCCGGACATCATGGCCCTGCGCTCCCGCCTTGTCGGCCGTGCCGGGGATCGCGGTGAGGAGATTGAACGCCGGATGCGCGTGGCGCGGCACGAGATCCGCCATTGGGTGGAGTTCGATCATGTCGTGGTGAACGAGGATCTTCACACCGCAACCGAAACGGTTCGCGCGGTGCTGCACGCGGCGCGATCCTCAACGACGCGATTGACCGGGTTGCAGCATTTCGTCGACGGATTGGACTAAAACCAAGAGCGGTTGATGCCGACTCCAGGAGGCCGTCATGGCCGTTCGCGCGCCGTGCGTGTTCCGGTTCTCTGCGCTTCGTCCGCCGGTGCGCGGATGGCCGGGTCGCCGGGAGCAGGCGCCCGACCATGACGATGCCGCAAGAGTCTGGATCGACGGTCCTTGGTATAAGGCGGAGTTGTCGCGCGCACCCGCTTCGCCTTACCCGGCGCGACGAACCCCGGTGAACTGGATCAATCCGGTCCGCATATCGGTCAAGTCCGCCTTGTACGACGTCGGCTGGTAGTACAGGCCCAGCGGTAGGTATGGCACGTCGTCCAGTGCCTGGGCCTGCAGTTGCTGAGCGATGGTCTGCTGCGTGGGCGTATCGTCCGCGGCGAGCCAGGCGTCGCGGAGTTCCTCCAGCTTTGGCAGGACTGGCCATCCGTTATACGCGTTCGGCCCGTTGCCGCGCAGCAGTTGACCGGTGGCTGGGCTGCTCATGTCCAATCCGCCGGTGAAGGAGGCGAAGATGCTCCAACCGCCTTTGTCCAACGGTTGGCGGCTGACTGACCGCTGAACGGTCGTACCCCAGTCGGTCGAAACCTCATCGACGTTCATACCGATCTTGCGCAGCATGTCCGCGCCAACCTCGGCGATCGCGTTGATCCGCGGCACATCAGTGGGGGCAAGATAGACGATCCGCTCGCCCTTGTAGCCGGCTGCCTCGAGGTCGCGTTTGATTTCCGCCACGCTGTGGGTGCCATTGAGCGCCTGCATCCCGGCATCGCTCGCCATCGGCGTGCCAGGCGTGAAGATCCCGCACTGCGCGTCGTAGGCGGCATTGCCGCCCACCACGGCCTCCATGAATTCTTTTTGATTGACTGCCTTCAGCACGGCGCGCCGGATCGCCGGGTTGTCGAATGGCGGGAACAGGAAGTTAAAGCGAAGGAAGCCGATCAGTCCCTTGGTTTCCACCACCTCGGTTTTCAGATGGGAATTCGCCCGTAGCGATGGGACCAGGTCCATCAGCGGCTGCTCCACCCAATCCACCTCGCCGGACGTTAACGCCGCGATCTGTGTGGCGGGATCGGGGGTGGTGAGCCACTCGACGCGGTCGAAATAGGCCATGCGCGGTCCGGCGCAAAAGCTGGGTTTACCCTGCGGGCGAGGCACGTAGCCCTCGAACCTGGCATAGGCGTTGCGCGCACCGGGCACCCGTTCCGCGGCCAGATAGCGAAACGGGCCGCTGCCGACGATGTCCGTCAGCCGAACATTGGCCGGCGTCTTCGCCAGCCGCTCCGGCATGATCGCGGCCATCATGTTGGTGGGGTGCGCCAGCGCCGCCGGCAAGAGATGGAAGCGGTGCTTGAGGCGAAACTTTATCTGCTTGTCGCTGGGGGCCGAGAGTTCTTCGGTAGCCGCCGCCAGCGCCTGGCCGAACGCGTCGTTGGTCTGCCAGCGGCGAATGCTGGCAATCGCATCGCGCGCGAGCACCGGCGTGCCGTCATGGAAGCGCAGCCCGTCGCGCAACGTCAGCGTCCAGGCCAGGCCGTCGCTTTCGGTTGTGTATCCTTCCAGCATCTGTGGCTGGGGCACACCCGCCTCGTCCAGCGAGAACAACGTGTCGAACACCATCATGACGTGATTGCGCGTGACAAACGCGCTGACCAGGGGGTCCAGCAGCGCGAGATCGGCGTAGGGGACGAACTTCAGCGTGGTCGCTGATTCTGCCCGCACCAATGCGGGTCGCGCGAGGGCAGCAGTCAATCCGGCTTGCAGCAGGGTGCGGCGGCGCATCACGGGTCTCCGTTCCATTGCCAGGTCTGACGCAAAGCGCGTGCCATCGTGTTGGTGTGTTCGCCGTGCCGAACTCGCCTGGTGCTGGACATGAACCCGCTCAGCTATATCCTGCGGTCGTGCGCGGATCGCCGAACCGCGAACCCAATGATCCAGCCGGAAGGTTTGACCGATGCCTCAGCCCGACCACATATCGAAACTTGGCCTTCCAGATCGTTCGGACCTGGACGAAGATCTGCAGCAGATTTTTGCGAAGTGTATCGAGAAGCTCGGTTTTGTACCGAACGTACTGGCGTCTTATAGTTTGCGGCCACAGCGCCTGCGCAACTTCATGGCCACATATAATGAAATCATGCTCTCGCCCTCCGGCCTGTCGAAGCTGGAGCGGGAGATGGTTGCGGTCGTCGTGTCATCGGCCAACCGGTGTTATTATTGCCTGGTCGCGCACGGCGCGGCGGTGAGGCAATTATCCGGCGACCCCGAACTGGGCGAGATGCTGGCGCTGAACTACCGTGTCGCGCAGCTTGACCCGCGCGAGCGGCTGATGCTGGATTTTGCCTGGAAATTGACCACAACGCCCCACCTGGTCGATGACTCCGATCGCGATGCATTGTCGCAACAGGGTCTCAGCCAGGAAGATGTTTTCGACCTGGCGGAGACAGTCGCGTTCTTTAATCTGTCGAACCGCATGGCATCGGCGATGGATATGATCCCGAATCGCGAATACCATGGCATGACACGGGCGTTGCCTTCGTCCGGCGGCTCATGAGACCTCTCAGGAAGGCGACTTAAAGCCTGCGCGGCAGTTGCGCCGAGTTGGCATCCCATCGTCGATCCGCAAATGAGAAGACGATTTCTGACTTCGTGAAACTCCGTGGGAATACCGCGTAACTCCGTGGGACCACCGTGTAACTCCGTGTCCGCTTGATTTCTGACCGCCTCATTCAGCCAGCGGGTCGACCGGCCAGTCACGCCCGCGATTCCTGTACGACATTTTGCATTCGGACTGATAACTGAAATCAAGCTGACACGGAGCTTCACGGTGTTCGGTTAATTCTTCGGGTGGTGAAGCCAAAGCCAGGATGGGCGGAAGGTGCGCGGTCGGAGATGATTCGAGCGCATGACTGCAAGCGCGCACCGCCGTGACCAGGGGCGCTTGACCCGAATCCCCCATCCGCACAGTCTGCGCCGCAACAGACCCTCGGGAGGATACCGACATGGCCAGTCATAACGGCAGCGACGACAAGCGCCTCCGCTCGCGCCGCTGGTTCGACGATCCCGCCGATCCCGCGATGACCGCGCTCTATCTGGAGCGCTACATGAACTATGGTATCACACCGGAGGAACTACGCGGCGGCAAGCCGATCATCGGCATCGCCCAGACCGGCTCCGACCTGTCGCCGTGCAATCGGCACCATGTCGAACTCGCCAGCCGTATTCGCGATGGTATCCGGGACGCCGGCGGGGTGCCGTTGGAATTCCCGATCCACCCAATCCAGGAAACCGGCAAGCGGCCAACCGCGGCGTTGGACCGCAACCTCGCTTATCTCAGTTTGGTGGAAGTGCTGCATGGCTACCCGCTCGATGGCGTCGTTCTGACCACGGGCTGCGATAAGACCACGCCCGCCTGCCTGATGGGCGCCGCAACGGTCAATATTCCCGCGATCGTACTCTCGGGCGGCCCGATGCTGGATGGCTGGTGGAAGGGCCGGCTCTCCGGCTCCGGCACCATTGTCTGGGAAGGCCGCAAGCTCTTCGCCGAAGGGAAGATCGGCTACGACGAATTCATGGACATGGTGTCGTCGTCGGCCCCGAGTGTCGGGCATTGCAACACCATGGGCACCGCGACGTCGATGAACGCGCTGGCCGAGGCGCTGGGCATGTCCCTGCCCGGTTGCGCCGCCATTCCGGCACCGTATCGCGAGCGCGGCTGGATGGCGTTCGAGACCGGCAAGCGCATCGTTGGGATGGTGAAGGAAAACCTCCGCCCGTCCGACATCATGACCAGGAAGGCGTTCGAGAACGCCGTTGTCGCGGCGGCGGCGCTGGGGGCGTCGTCCAACTGCCCGATCCACATGGTCGCCATTGCGCGGCACATGGGTGTCGAGCACACGCTTGATGACTGGCAGCGACTCGGTCCCGAAATCCCGCTGCTGGTCGACCTGCAGCCTGCCGGCCGCTTCCTCGGCGAGAAATTCCACCGTGCGGGCGGCGTTCCCGCGGTGATGAAGGAGTTGCTGGCCGCTGGGAAGCTGCACGGCGACGTCCGCACGGTCACCGGCCGCACGCTCGCCGAGGACCTCGCCGAAGTGCCGGACGGCGATCGTGAGGTCATTCGTTCGTATGAAGCGCCGTTGTTGCCGGCCGCCGGCTACGTCGTGATGTCCGGCAACCTGTTCGACAGCGCGGTGATGAAAATCAGCGTCATCGACAAGGAGTTTCGCGCACGCTTCCTGTCCAATCCGGATCGCCCGAACGTCTTCGAGGGCAAGGCGATCGTGTTCGAGGGGCCGGAAGACTACCACCAGCGGATCGAGGACCCAGACCTTGGCGTCGAGGAGCAATCGGTCCTGATCATCCGCAACTGTGGCCCGGTGGGCTACCCCGGCAGCGCGGAGGTGGTGAATATGCAGCCGCCGGCCGCATTGTTGAAGCGGGGCATTACCACGCTGCCGACGATGGGCGATGGGCGGCAGTCGGGCACCTCGGGCTCTCCCTCGATCCTGAACGTTTCGCCGGAGGCGGCGGTCGGCGGCGGGCTGGCGATTCTGAAGACCGGCGACCGGATCCGGATCGACCTGAACACCCGCAAGGTCGACGTGCTGTTGCCGGAGGGCGAACTGGCGGCCCGCAAGGCCGGCTGGACGCCACCGAAGCTGGTAACGATGACGCCGTGGGAGGAAATCTACCGTTCCATGGTCGGGCAACTGGGCAGCGGCGCCTGCCTGGAGCCGGCAACCTTGTTCCTCAACGTGATCGAAACCAGGGGCGAGTCGCGCAACAATCACTGAGGGCGCTACGGATCACCCTGATCCCAGCGGGCGCCTGGCCGAGTGTGTGATAGCATCAGGACCTATCACACACTCAATCATTGCTTGAGAGGGCGATTTACGCCTGAGGCTGATTCAACCTCAGACGATCGCACTTCATGATCGTTGAGGCGGGCGCCCGCGCCTGAGTCCGGCGACAAATCGCAGCAGCGGCAGCGCCATCTGTGTCAGGGTCAGTGCGCTGCCGATGCCTTCGATTGCCTTGCGGCGAACCTCGCGCGCCTCGATTTCCACCTTGCTCGGACTGGATCGACTGGCGAGCAACAACAGGATGATTGCGATCAACAGGTCCGCGCCGCCCAGTATCCCGGTTGTCACCAGGAAGGACTGTTGCAAATCGATCCGAATCTCATACCACGCGGCGACATGACCGAATGTCACCGCGCCCAGGACAAAGAACAACGCAATAATGGCAAAGATGACTCGGGTAACGATCCGGGTCATCATGCCACGCAACCGGACGCCCTCGGCTTCCGCCGCGATCCGCGCAAGCCGAACTGGGCGCATCGATCAACGCATCACGCGACCGAGGATCCACCCGACGACGGCGGCGATCAGGATCGCC
>DATARX010000505.1:0-11298 GCA_036263955.1 Rhodopila sp. | reverse complement strand
AGGCCGTTCGCGGGTGTCTCGTGACGAAGACATTCCGGCCTGGTGGATGGTCGCGGTGCGTCGGCCTGAATGACTGTCTCATTTGTCATGACACAAACGGACAAAAACTTGGATGCCGCATCATAAATAATCGTGTTGTTGCTATAGTAGCGGAATGGTGGCTCTTCTGCCTAAAATTAGATTTCCCAATCAACACGACGGGCAGTTGATTTCGTTTCCGTACAACGCTACTCTGTTGAGGCAAAAGAATGAGATGGTTCGGGTCGCGGTAGGGACCGAACCGAAACGAGAATGCATCTCGATGCAATGCGTCTCGATGCAGTGCGTCTTTATGCAGTGGGCCGGGGGATTGTATGGCACAGCCTTATATCGGACAGGTCATCGCGGTGGGTTTCAACTTCGTGCCGGTGAACTGGCTTGCCTGCGACGGAACGCTTTACCCGATTTCGGAGTATGACGCGCTGTACACGCTGATCGGCACGAGCTATGGGGGCGATGGCGTCACGACATTCGCGGTTCCAGACCTTCGTGGGCGATCGCCGGTGAATGCGGGGCAAGGTCCGGGATATTCGACCTATTTCCTTGGGCAGTCCGGCGGGTCCGAGTCCGTCACGTTGACGGCGCAGCAGGTTGGGTCCCACAGCCATTCGCTGATGACCTCATCGCAGACCGCTTCGGCGTCGACGCCGGCGACCACGGCCGCGGTCGCGGTTGTGGAAGCGGCCAAGGTGAAGGTGTTTGGCAGCGGCAACGCCAATACGGCGCTTTCGGGCAATTCGATCGCCCCGGCGGGCGGCAGTCAGCCGCATGAAAACCGGCAGCCGTTCCTGGCGGTCAATTATATCATCTGCTACGCGGGTCTCTTTCCGCCGCAGAGCTAAACAATCTTATTTGGCGGGAGGTGTAGCATGTCCGAGCCGTTCCTGGGTCAGATCACTTTGTTTCCGTATACCTTCCCGCCGAAGAATTGGGCGGATTGCGCTGGCCAGTTGCTGTCGATCAGTCAGTTCACGGCGCTGTTTTCTCTGCTTGGGACGAGTTTCGGGGGCAATGGGACGCAGACCTTCGGGTTGCCGAACCTGCAGGGCGCCATCCCGGTGCGCCAGGGCGCGCTGGCGGGCGGATCGAGCTATTTGATGGGTGAGGCCGGGGGAGCGGAAGTCGTGTCGATCACCTCCGGCACCATGGCGATTCACGGCCACGCGCTGAACGCGACGACGGCCCGCGCCAGCGGCAATACGCCGAGCGGCACGATTTTCGCGAACGCCGAGGGCGGAACGCCGCCGCTTCTGGACAAGGGCGAGATCTATAACGCGGCCGGGACGGATACGACGCTGGTGCCGACCTCCATCGCGTCGGCCGGCGGAACGATGCCACATAACAACATCCAACCGTTTCTTGTCCTGCGCTACTGCATCGCGCTGCAGGGCATTGTTCCGCAGCGAGCCTAGGGTGGGATTGCGTCGGTTTGACGCTATCACACGCTAATTCTCATTGTTTGCGAGGGCGATTCATGTCTGAAGCTGATTCAACTTCAGGCGATCGCGCTCTAGGGTCTGTCGGGACGAATTTTCGATAGTGGCGCAACCGGGGAGCACATGACGATGGCTGAACCTTTTCTTGGCCAGATCGAGGCCTTTGCTTTCGGCTTTGTCCCGCGCAACTGGGCAGTGTGCGCCGGGCAATTGTTGGCGATCAATGTGTATCAGGCGTTGTTTTCGCTGCTTGGAACGACCTATGGCGGCAACGGCGTAACCACCTTTCAATTGCCGGATCTTCGTAGCCGGGTGGCGATGGGGCAGGGTAGCGGCGCCGGCCTGACGCCGCGCGTGATCGGCGAAATTGGTGGTGAAGAGACCCATACGCTGCTGGTCACCGAGACCCCGGCGCATACGCATTTGCTGCGGGCCGCGGCGAAACCTGCCGCCACGACGAACACGAATGTGCCGGGTCCTGCGACGGTATTGGCTCAGTCAATCGGCAAGCCGCCGACCGGGGCGGATTTCGCTCTTGCGCTGTATGCGACCGACCCCAATCCCAGCCAGGCGATGTCCGCCGGCGCGGTCGGTGTGACGGGGGGGCAGCCGCACGCCAACATGATGCCCTACCTGGCGCTGAATTTCTGCATTGCGCTCTACGGCGCTTACCCGTCGCGGAACTGAGGTCAGTTGAACACGACCTGGTACTCCTGGCGGTCTCGCTGGGGGGTGTGGATCGGCATGATGTAGAATTCGAATGGGTCGTTGGGTTCGCCGGCGGTGTCGTCGGCGACTTGAGTGCGGTGCAGGCCTTCGGGCAGGATGTCGCCCGCCGGACCTTCGAAGATCAGCGTAAACGGGGTGCGGCGGGATTCCGCTTGGGGTTTCGTTTCGATCGCCATTAGGCGCAGGGTGACGTGATGGCCGGCGAATGCGAAAAGCTGGCCGATGAATGGAGTGAAATCCTGCGGCTGTGGGATCTCGGTCATGGCGGATTTGTTCGCTTCCCGGCGGTTGTGGGTTTTCGTTTAGTGGTGGCGGGCGGTTGGGTAAAGGCATGAGTGTGGTTCTGGAAACGACACGCGGTCCGGTGGTTCTGTGTCCAGAGCAGGCGGGAGACGCGGAGTTCCTGTATGGTTTGTTTCGCAGCCATATGGTGCCTGACCTGGCGGGGCTGGGTTTGGACGAGGCGGCGCTGGAACGTCTGGTGCGCATGCAGTTTCTTGCGCAGACAAATGGGTATCGCGCGCAGTTTCCGGGAGCGCGGTTTGACATTGTCCATTTCGCGGATGTGCCGGTCGGGCGGCTGATCGTGGACGCGTCGACGGAGGCGGCCTGCGTGGTGGATTTCGCCTTGCTGCCTGACCGGCAGGGGGGCGGGTTGGGGACGGCGATCCTGGCGCGCGTGTTGGACGGGTTCACGGTGGTGCGCTGCAAGGTGCTGTGGAACAATACGGTATCGTTGCGGATGTGCCAGCGCCTGGGGTTCGTGCAGGTGGGTGGCGAATTGCCGTTCCTGCAACTGGAATGGCGGCGGGTTGATCCGGCTTGACGGGCGGATGACACTTCTTGGGTTGCTGTTGGAGTATCGGGTATGCCGTCAGTTTTGGGAGCGCCCATGTTGGGTAGGGCCATTCGGGCCGAGTGGGATCTCGATCCTGAATTCCTGACGGTCAATCATGGGTCTTTCGGGGCGACGCCGCGGCGGGTGATCGCGGCGCAGCGTGACTGGCAGGATCGGATGGAGCGGCAACCGAGCCGGTTCATGAACACGGTTTATGCGGGGGCGATCCGGGAGGCGGCGGCGGCGCTGGGGGCATTCGTGAATGCCGATGGACGGGACATCGTTTTTGTCGATAACGCGACGACGGGCTGCAATGCGGTGCTCCGGTCGATTTTGTTGGGGTCGATTTCGTTGGGGGCGGATGATGACGTGCTGGTGCTGAGCCATGGGTATGGCGCGGTGCGCAATGCGGTTCGGTTCGTGACCGGCAATATCGTGGAGGCTCGGGTTGGCTTTCCGGATCCGACGGAGGATGGGCTGGTCGCGGCGGTGGTGGCGGCCATTACGCCGACGACTCGGTTAGCGGTGATCGATCATATCACCTCGGGGAGCGGGATCGTGCTGCCGGTTGGGCGCATCGTTGCGGCTTGCCACGCGGCGGGGGTGAAGGTGCTGATCGATGGTGCGCATGCACCGGGGCAGATCGACCTGGACCTGACGGCGATCGGTGCGGACTGGTATGTGGGCAATTGCCATAAATGGCTGTGTGCGCCGAAGGGTTGTGGGTTTCTGCATGCCGCGCCGGATGCCCAGGCGGGGTTGCATCCGGGAACGATTTCGCATGGGTACGGCAAGGGGTTCCTGGCCGAGTTCGACTGGACCGGGACGACGGAACCGAGCCGGTTCCTGGCGGTGGCGGAGGCGATTTCGTTTCATACGGAACTGGGTGGCGCGGCGATGCGGCGACGTAACCAGGAGCTGGCGGCGCGGGGCGGCGAACTGGTGGCCGCGCGATTGAATACGCAGGTTGGCACGCGGGGGGCGGTGGCGGGGGCGATGGCGACCATTCGGCTGCCGGTGGACGATCCCAGTCCGGCGCACGCGCTGGCGATCCGGCAGCGGTTGATGGCGGCGGGGACGGACGCGCCGGTGCATGCGCTGGATGGGTCGTTGTGGCTACGTTTGTCGGCGTTCGCCTATAACGAGCTGGACGATTTCGCTCGGTTGGCCGAGGTGGTGGCGTCCGTGCTACGCTCGTCGCCGGAGGATCCGACATGACGGTCGAATTCATCGGGATGATTCATCACCGGGAGGCGTCGGAGATTATCGCGCCGCCGCCGGTGGTGCTGGATCGGGGGTATATCCGCGACTTTGCCCAGGCGGCGGAGGCGGGCGGGTTCGACAAGGTTCTGGTCGGCTACTACTCGGACGGTCCGGACGGGTTCCTGCTGGCGGCCGCGGCGGCGGCGCATACGGAGCGGCTGGGGTTCCTGGTGGCGCATCGGCCGGGTTTCGTTGCGCCCACGTTGGCGGCGCGGAAGTTCGCGACGCTGGACCAGATCACTGGCGGGCGGGCGGCGATCCATGTGATCAGCGGCGGGGACGATGTCGATCAGTTCCGGGACGGGGATACGCTGGCGAAGGAAGACCGTTACGCCCGCACCGATGAGTACGTGTCGATTTTGAAGCGGATCTGGACGGAGCCGGGGCCGACGGTCGATCATGAGGGGCGGTTTTATCGTTTCGCCGGTGCGTCCACGGCGCAGCGTTGTTTCCAGCAGCCGCGGATTCCGATCTATTTCGGTGGCGCTTCGGATGCGGCGATCGCGGTGAGCGCCAAGCATGCCGATGTTTACGCGCTGTGGGGCGAGACGCATGATCAGGTGCGGGAGATTACCGCGCGGTTGCGGGCGGAGGCGGCGAAGCACGACCGGACGGTTCGGGTCAGCCTGTCGTTGCGTCCGATACTGGCCGCGACCGAGGACGAGGCGTGGGCGCGGGCTGAGTCCATCAAGCAACGAATTATCGAACGGCGGGCGGCGGCGGGGCTGGGGAAGCGGGAGCCGGTGAACGAGGGATCGAAGCGGCTGCTGGCGGCGGCGGCGCAGGGGGAGCGGCTGGACAAACGTCTATGGACGGGGGCGGCGCTGCTGACCGGGGCGAGCGGGAATACCACCGGGCTGGTGGGCACACCGCTGCAGGTGGCCGAGGCGCTGTGCGATTATTATGCCCTCGGGGTCACGACTTTCCTGATCCGTGGGTTCAATCCGTTGTCTGATACGATTGAATATGGGCGTGACCTGTTGCCGCTGACGAAGCGGCTGATCGCGGAAAGGTTGGCGTGAGGCGGTTGATTCCAGGCGCCGTTGATACCGGTTTCTCGAGGGCCGGCATGGCTGGACATGCGCCATGCGAGTTCCGATCGCCTGGGCTTCGTCGGTCGGTGGGCGGATGGCCGGGTCGCCCGAAGCAGGCGCCAGGCCATGACGATGCCGCAATGGTCCGGGTGAACAGCGCTTGGGATTAATCGGGATTCTGGAGGCGGACTGCCAGCGAGACGGCGCCGACGAGGATCAGGCTGAGTGCCCAGGCCGTATCGAGATTGAACCAACTCCGGGATACGAACTTCAACCCGAGATAGCGGTAGACGAGCCAGGCGGTCAGGCCACCGGCGGTGATCATAGCGGCGGTGTGGACGACGGAAACCAGGACCGCCATGCCGAGATTGGTGCCGATGAGGGCGCCTTCCGCCTGATGGCCTCGGTCGAGATCGGCGATCCGGCACAGCCCGAGGTAAATCGGCAGGAGCATCAATCCCGCGCCGTGGGCGATTGCCACGGCGAAGGACCAAAGCGCCAGTTGTGACGGCGGTATTCGGGCCAGCGCCCTTGGGTGCCGGCGGTAGACGAGCCGGACGATACCGAATGCAATGACCAGCAGGCTGGCGGCGAGCTGAATTTGGTGTTGCCAGGCGATGAGGTTGATCAGCAATGCGAACGGCAGGATCACCAGCAGCATTGCCAGCAGATGCCCAACCGACAGGGGTCCGAAAGCCGTGACGAGGCCTTGGGATTTCCTTGCCATCAGCCCGGCGGAGACGGCCAGCGGCCAGCCCATCCCGGGATTCACGCCGTGGTAAATGCCGCTGACGGCGACCGCCAGCCAGAGGGAAGCGGAGGCCCAGCCCGGGTTGATCAAGCTGACGGGTAGCAGAACGAATCCGTCGAGCAATCGCCACCCTCGAGCCGGATCTGGTGGGCGCGGTAACCGTCCGGGAACGCCACCCAGTAGTCGTTCGCCAATTCCAGTCCGCCGGTTGGGCCGGTATTGGCCATGACCTCCACGCCGGGAATGCCGCCGGGGTAGAATTGATCGTCCCAGGTGGAATATAGCGAATTGGTCCAGTAGACACGTTTGCCGTCACGGCTGATCTCGACCATCTGCGGGCCGCCGGCGAAAGCCTTGCCATTCGGGTGGGGCGTGCGGCGGACGATGCCGCCGGTGTGGACAGAACCTGCCAGCTTCGGTTTGCGCGGGTCGGCGACGTCGTACTGGCGCATCTCGCCGGTGCCCCAGCAGGCGACGTAGAGGAATTTGTCGTCCATCGAGAGGTCGATATCGGTCACCAGCGGGGGCACCGCGCCAAATCCCTGCAGCAAGGGTGGGAGTTGGTCCTTGGACGCCGGTTCGGGCGGGATCGTTGCGGTCTTTTCGATGTGGAATTTGCCGGCCTCGCGCCACCAGGTCCAGATGGAGCCTTCGAGGTTGGTGGTGTCGACCACGACGCCGAGGAAACCGTACTCGCGCACGGGATCATGCGCGGGGCGCACTTCCAGCGCCATCTGGTGGTTGGCGCCGAGATCGATGGTCTGGACGTTACGGCGGGCGCGCAGATCCCAGAAGTGGATGTGGTGGCCATACTTGTTCGCGAGTAGGTCTTCTGGGACGATGCCGTTTTCGAACTGCGGCGGGAGGGCCCATTCGCTGGTCACCATGTAGTCGCGCGGCAGGTTCCACCAGAAATCATAATGCAGGGTCTGCGGTCCGCGATCGATCTCCCACCGGCCGAGAACCTCAAACGTTTCACAGTCCATGATGAAGACGCCGGGCGGGCCGTCGGTGCCGTCCTTGCCCGCGCCACCGAGCGTGCTGACGTAGATGCCTTCGGGTCCGCAATGAACGGTGTGGGGGCGGGAGTAGCCGGTTTTGCGGAAGATCTCCTCGGGTTCGATGATTTTGTGAAGCTTTGCCTGGGTCGGATGGGGGTGCGTGTCGACCACGTAGATGCGCGATGAGCGGATGCCGGGGATGAGCAGGTAGCGCCGTTCGATGAAGGCGTGGCCGGCCAGCGGCGACAGGGCGGACGAGCAGGCGTTCCAGCCGAAATGGTGAAACTCGTCGCCCTTGTACGGCATGGTTACGGTGTGAACGATCTGGCTGTAGGTGGGCGAACCGGGCTTTACATCGATCACGGCGAGCGCGTCGGGCTTTGAAAAGTCCGGGCTCAGCAGCAATGTGTAGGCGAAGGCTTCCGGTGGCGCCTCCATGGCGAGGCGCGGGGATGCGTGGAAGGTGGGGTCTGGTCTCATTGTCATGGGGATGATCCCTTGATGCGTCCCTTGGGACGTCGACGTTGAGGTTTCATACCAATCGGCGGGCGGATTGAACTGCCGGGGCGCCCCCGGCTATCTGTGCACCAACGTTTCCGGGGTGGTTGGCGGAGTCTTCGCGCGGCCATGACGGATGGGCAGGAGCGCGTGTCGTCGTCGTTGCTGCCGGCGGGATTATGAACTGCGTGCTTTTGCGGCGTACTTCAAGATTCTGTGTCCCGACCATCCGCGCATCCACGCACGAAAGCGTGGCCGGGTCACGCCCGGCACCGGGACCCGGCCTGCCGTGATGGTTGGCGGGCGGATGGCCGGCTCAGGGCCGGCGATGACGGTTGAAGGCAGAATCCGTGGCGGTCGAAGGGGTGAGTCCGTGGGAGGTTCGGGGGGCGCGAGGTTCAGGCCGGCAGCAGGCAGCGTTCGACGTAGCCAAGGAAATGCTGGACGGATGGGGTTTCGAGGTCGCGGACCTTGGCTTGTTCGTCGAAGCGGCGCAGTTGCACGGCGGCGGCGGATTGCGGGATCGCGTTGAAGGCGGCGACTTCCTGGGGCGACATCGGGCCGCCTTGCAGGGACAGGCTCAGGACCGAGTCCTTTGACAGCTTGGAGAAATAATCGGCTTCGGTGGCGCAGAGGTAGCGTTTGGCGGCGACGTGCAGGCGCACCGGTTCGGTGACGTCGGGGCCGAACCAGGCTTGCAGGAATTCGTGGCCGCGTTGTTCATGTTGATCGTCGATGCCGTCCTCGGCCGGGTTGTCGCCGAGGTCGTGCACCATGTGGCCGATGTCGTGCAGCAGGCCAGCGGTGACCAGGGCGTCGGGGCAGCCGGTTTTCTCGGCCAGCCAGGCGGCTTGCAGGGCGTGCTGGCGCTGGTTGATGGCGGACAGGCCGTACTGGTTGCCGGCTTTCAGGGTGAGCAGTTCGGCAATGCGTGCCAGCCTTGGATCGGTCATGTGCGGTGCCTGGATCGGTGGTGGGTTTGAGGGTACCGTGTGGGATCGGCGGAGGCAACTTGTGTGCCTTGTAGTGGCTGGTGGCGCGCATCATCTGTAAGACTATTCTGGATCGGAACAACAGCATGTCGACCTCGGACGCGTTCGCATTGAAGAACTCCGGCCTGAATGCGTTTCTTTTCGCTGAGGTGGGGACGGAGCTGAATGGATCGCCGCTGACCATTCTGTCGATTTTGGCGCGGTTGGGGCTGGACCCGTGGGCGGAGGCGGCGAAATGGACGAAGCTGCCGAAGGCGACGACGATCGACCGGTTGGCGCAAAGCATTGGACAGATGCCGCTGTCACCGGAGGCACTGGGTGAGGCACGCAGCACGGCGTCGCGACTGATCATGCTGCTGCCGGCATCGGTCGCGGGACCGGGCGAGGCGCCGGTGGTTGCGAAGAAGCCGGTGGTGCCGCGATGGGCACTGGCGGTAATTTGTTGCGCAGCCGTGGCGTTGGGCCTGGCGTTCACGGTGATGCCGGGCTCCAGGCCGGTGGTTGGGCAGATGGATGATGTACCCGCGGCGAAGGCGCCGTCGGCTTCGGTCCGGTAGGGCCGCGTTCCCGGGTGCGGGATTATGGGGCGCGGGGTTATGGGGCGGTGCGTTATGGGCGGTGGGTTGTCAGGCCAGTTTTTCGCGGATGGCGAGCAGTTCGCCGTGGCGTTCCTTGGTCGTTTCGGGGTAGCGCAATTTAAGATCGCGTAGCGTATCGAGAATGATCTGGGACACAATCAACCGAGCGTTTGGCTTGTCGTCGGCGGGGACGACATACCAGGGCGCATGGCTGGTGCTGGTGGCGGCGAGGCATTTTTCGTAGGCCTTCATGTATTGGTCCCAGTATTGGCGTTCCTCGATATCCGGCATGCTGAACTTCCAGTTCTTTTCGGGTTCGTCAATCCGCGCGAGGAAGCGCTTGCGCTGCTCTTCCTTTGACAAATGCAGGAAGAATTTGACGATGCGGGTGCCGTTGCTGTGCAAATGCTGTTCCAGGTCCAGAATGGAGCGGTAGCGGCTGCGCCAGATTGATTTGCCGGCGCCGGTGCCGTTGGGCACGCCTTCGCCGGTCAGGATCTCGGGGTGGACGCGGACGATCAGGACTTCTTCGTAGTAGGAGCGGTTGAAGATGCCGATGCGGCCGCGCTCCGGTAGATCGAGGGTGGTTCGCCACAGGAAATCGTGCTGCAATTCCGTGGCGCTGGGGTGTTTGAAGCTGGAGACCTGGCAGCCTTGCGGATTAACGCCGGACATGACGTGACGGATCACGCCGTCCTTGCCCGCCGCGTCCATGGCCTGGAAAATCAGCAGGATGGCGTGGCTGTCCGACCCGTAGAGAAGCTGCTGCTGTTCGCTGAGCGCTTCGACGTGCTGGGCCAGAAGGTCCTTGTAGTGGTCTTTTGATTCATAGACGGGATCGACGAGGGTCGGCCATTTGTCGATGTTGACCTTGTCGCCTTCCGCTACACGAAAGTCCTTGGTGTCGATCTTCATGACGTTGCCCGGCCCTGTGTTGTTCATTGAAGGATAGTCGGCGGCGGATCGGGGTAAAGGGCTGGAGGGGAAGGATCACTTCGGCGGGGGTTGAGACGGGGGCGTCGCGGGTGCGGGCGGTTTTTCTGGCGCCGGGGTGGCGGATGGCGTTGGGGCGGATGGCGTTGGGGCGCCGGCTGCGGGCAGCGGCTCCGGCTTCGGCGACAGTGTGTGCAGGTAATCGATGACGTTGGCGCGTTCCTGATCGTTGCTGATTCCGGCGAAGGTCATGCGGGTCCCCGGGGCATATGCGCTGGGCTTGTGCAACCATTCGTTCAGCGCGTCGAAGGTCCAGGGTCCCGGCTTGCTTTTCAGCGCGGTGGAGTAGTTGAAGCCCTCCATGTGCCCATGCGGGGCGCCGACCACGTTATACAGATTGGGGCCGATGCCGGCTTTGCCGCCTTGGTCGAAGGTGTGGCACTGGCTGCAGACCTTGCTGGCGTAGGACTGGCCGGCGGCGACATCGGCCTTGGCCAGCAGATCGGCGATCGGCGGGAGTTTCGCGGGGGGCGGCTGGCCGGACGGCGCGGCGGCTTCCGGCACGTCGATCTTGATCGCGGGATTTTTCGGGATGTGCTCCGGGACCAGGATGGTGCCGATGGTTCCGGATAGAAAGAAGACAATTCCGACGACCAGTATGGCCGCGACGGTTTTGTTGACCTCCATCGGATCCATGCGGGGTGCGCTCCTTGTCGCGGTTTGTCCGGTTGGCCTGGATAAATGGCGGCAGGGACGGCCATGCAAGTCACGTTCGGGGAACCGGATGCGAGGGAGGGCGCTTGACATCCTTATGCTCAGCGGTAGCATAAGGGAATAATGCTCATATTGAGTATTAATGAGGAGGTCCTGATGTCGGCAGCAACCCTGCTGGAACGCACTGCCCCGCTTTATGATCGGGTCAAGACACTGATTCCGCCGATCGAATGGCCGGTATTCGCCGATGATATCGAGGCGATCCTGCGGCTGAAGCGGGAGCGCGATGCGGTGATCCTGGCGCACAACTATATGACGCCGGAGATTTTTCATTGCGTGGCCGATATCGTGGGCGACAGCCTGGCGCTGGCGCGCGAGGCGATGAAGGTCGATGCGAAGGTGATCGTGCTGGCCGGCGTGCATTTCATGGCGGAGACGGCGAAGATGCTGAATCCGGCCAAGACGGTGCTGATTCCGGACAGCCGTGCGGGG
>DATARX010000427.1:0-3523 GCA_036263955.1 Rhodopila sp. | reverse complement strand
CGCAAGAACGCCTCCGCCAGCGCGCGGGCCGACCGGCGGGTCGGCAGCAGGATCAAACCCCGGCTGACGGCTAACGGATCATTACCCATGGACCCACTACGCGCCAGCCAGCCGCGCGCCAGCGCATCGAGAAACGGAACGTGTGGCGGAACGGTAAAGAGGTTCAGCGCCACGGCCAGCGGGCGTCGCCGGTGAAGCGAGCCTCCAGGATCTGCTCCGCCTCGGTCAGGTCCAGCGGCGTCGACAGGTGGAACCAGATGCCGTCATGCACCACCGCGCGCAGGCGACCGGCGGCCAACGCATGATCCCACACCTTGTTCATGCTGAACGCCCCCTCCGGCATCCCGGCCAGCAGGCTCGGATGGATCAGTTGCACCCCCGCATAGATATAGGGAACAATTTCCCGCTCCTTGCGCCGGCGCGGAACGCCCCATTTGTCGAGCGCGAAATCCCCCAGCCCCACATCCGCATGCACATGCGAGGTCCGCTGCACCAGCAGCACGGCATCGACCGAGGAATCGAACGCCGAAGCGAGCCGGTGCAGCGCGCAGATCGGTCCGTTCAGCCAGAACGCATCGCCGTTGATGACAAAGAACGGGTCGGCCCCCAGCACGGCGAGCGCCGCCCGCACGCCACCGCCGGTTTCCAGCAGATGATCCTCCCGCAGCAGCACGGTGCGCGGCGGTGACCGGCGCCGCGCCAGGTGGTTCGCCACCGCATCGGCCTGCCAATGGGCATTCACCGCGACGGTCTCGACGTGCGCGCCCACCAGATGGTCCAGCGCGTGGTCCAGCAGCGTGCGCCCGCCCAGCATCAGCAGCGGTTTGGCCGTGGTGTCGGTCAACGGCCGCATGCGGGTGCCAAGACCGGCGGCCAGAACCATGGCGGAACGGGGAAAGACGGTCATGGTTCAGGTCCTGGGTAAAAGCGAGGGGAGTCAAAGCACGGGGCTTCGAAGCGAGGGTGGGTTGCAGCGCGCGGCAGGCGGGATCCAACGGTTCAAGGCGGCCGCCAGTGGCGCGGCGGCGGGTTCGGCCAACGCATCCTCCAGCAGCCGCCACGTCCGCGGCCCGTAGGCAAGGTATTGGGGTCGGTTGTCCCGCAGGGCAAGCCTTACCCACTGGCAGGCGACACGAAGATGGCGCTGTGCCGCGCAGGCCACGAACGCCGCCCGAAAATTCGCAGCATCGAGTTCCGGCCGCGCGGCAAGGTACCGGTCCAAGCCGCGTTGCCTGGCGGCCGGCGCGATGTCACGCCTGGCGTCCTGCAGCAGCGACATCAGGTCGTAGGCCGGGTGGCCGATCGCGGCCCCCTGAAAGTCAATGATTCCAACGCCCGCGTCCGGCAGCCGCAACAGGTTGCCCGCGAAGAAATCGCGATGCACGAAGCCGCGCGGGCCGGCCGCCACCGGTTCCAGCATGGAAGCCAGGGCGTCCGCGACGTCCTCCCGAACCGCCTGGGGGGCAGGCGAACCGAACCGCGCCGGCCACCACCAGTCGAACAGCGTGCCCATGGCGGTCTGGGCCATCACCGGCGCCTCCCATAACGGCAGCCTGCCCGGCGCCGGCGCCCGCTGCATCAGCACCAGCGCGTCCACCGCGGCGTCCAGCAGCGGCTCCACCGGCTCGCCCCGATCCAGCAGCGCCGACAGCAGGTCGTCGCCAAGATCTTCCTCCAGCACCAGCCCCTGTGTTTCATCCGCCGCCAGGATTGTCGGAACCCGAAGCCCTACGCGCTTCAGGTGTTCGGCGATGCGCAGGAACGGACGGATGTCCTCCGGCGGCGGCGCGTCCATCAGGACCGCGGGCCGATCGCCCCGGATCCGCAGATAGCGCCGGAAACTGGCATCCTGCGCCAGCGGTTCCGCGTCGCCGGGTGAGAATCCGTGGCGAGCCAGGAACACGGCGATCAGGTCGTCGCGGTTCATGCCACCGAAGCACCGGATGAGCCGCCGGGCCACGACGGCGGAACCCGGGACCGGCGTTCCCATCCTACGATCGTCGCCGCGCGCGCCTCGCCTTCCCCCAGCCGCAGCGTGATCGTCAAAGCATCCTCCGGCCGCAGCGCGCCCAACCGATCCGGCCATTCCACCAGCACGACCGCATCCAGCGCATCGTCCCAGTCGAGTTCGGCCAGCCCATCGGACCCATCCAGGCGCCACAGATCGTAGTGGAACACCGGACCAATCTTCGTGTCGTAGATCTGCACCAAGGTAAACGACGGGCTGGGCACCTCCATCGCCGAATCCCCCGCCGCCGCCCGCAGAAACGCCCGTGCCAGCGCCGTCTTCCCCGCGCCCAGCGGCCCTTCCAGCAGGATGCAGTCCCCCGCCCGCGCCACCGACGCAAGGTGTTCGGCCAACGCTTCCGTCGCGGCGAGATCAGGCAGGGAGACGTTTAACGGATCAGCCATCGAACCAATCTGAACCACGACTGGAGTCGCATACAACTGATCGGCCCAACGGAGGGGCCGCAACAGACGGGCCAAAATAGACGGGGCCCAATAGACGGGCCCCAATAGACGGGTTTGTCCCGCATGCACCCCATGCTACAGGATCGTCACATATGAAATTCCCGGACCTTCGATGAACCAGCACAGCACCCAGCGTTTCTTCTCCGCCCCGCTGGCGGAAACCGATCCGGAACTCGCGGCCGCGATCCGGTCCGAGTTCGATCGCCAGCAAGATGGCATCGAACTGATCGCGTCGGAGAATATCGTATCCGCCGCGGTGCTTGAAGCACAGGGATCGGTGCTGACCAACAAATACGCCGAGGGTTATCCCGGCCGCCGCTACTACGGCGGTTGCGTCTACGTCGACGTCGCGGAAAACCTGGCGATCGACCGCGCCAAGAAACTGTTCAACTGCGCCTTCGCCAACGTCCAGCCGCACTCCGGCGCGCAGGCCAACCAGACGGTGTTCCTGGCGCTGCTGCAGCCCGGCGACACCATCCTCGGCATGAGCCTCGCCGCCGGCGGCCACCTGACCCACGGCGCCGCGCCCAACCTGTCCGGCAAATGGTTCCGCCCGATCCAGTACGGCGTGCGCAAGGAAGACGGCATCCTGGATTACGAGGAACTGGAGCGCCTCGCCCGCACCGAAAAGCCCAAACTGATCATCGCCGGCGGCTCCGCCTATCCCCGCTTCATCGACTTCCCCCGCATCCGCAAAGTGGCGGACGAAGTCGGCGCGTATTTCATGGTGGACATGGCCCATTTCGCCGGCCTGGTCGCGGCGGAACTGTTCCCCAGCCCGCTGCCGCACGCCCATGTCGTCACCACCACCACGCACAAGACCCTGCGCGGCCCGCGTGGCGGCATGGTGCTGTCGAACGACCTCGACCTCGGCAAGAAGATCAACTCCGCCCTGTTCCCCGGCCTGCAAGGCGGCCCGCTGATGCACGTCATCGCCGGCAAGGCCGCCGCCTTCGGCGAAGCCCTGCAGCCCGAATTCCGCACCTACCAGAAAGCCGTCCAGGAGAACGCCCGCGTGCTGGCGGAAACGCTGAAGCAGCAAGGCCTGGAC
>DATARX010000450.1:0-2456 GCA_036263955.1 Rhodopila sp. | reverse complement strand
GTGACCGTGTTCTCGGAAGACGAGGACGCCGCGGTCCTGTGGAAGAAGGTCGCCGGGCTGCCGGACGAACGGATCATCCGCATCGCCACCTCGGACAATTTCTGGCGGATGGGCGATACCGGTCCCTGTGGCCCGTGCTCCGAGATCTTCTACGACCATGGCGAGCACATTCCCGGCGGCCCGCCCGGCAGCCCGGACGAGGACGGCGACCGGTTCATCGAGATCTGGAACCTCGTGTTCATGCAGTTCGAGGAAGGCCCGCCCGGCACCCGCGTGCCGCTGCCGCGGCCGTCGATTGACACCGGCATGGGGCTGGAGCGCGTCGCCGCGATCCTGCAGGGCAAGCACGACAACTACGACATCGACCTGTTTCGCGCGCTAATCCTGGCCAGTGCCGAACTGACCGGGCAGGACCCGGACGGTCCGTTCAAGACCAGCCATCGGGTCATTGCCGACCACCTGCGCAGCACGTCCTTCCTGATGGCGGACGGGGTGCTGCCCTCAAACGAAGGCCGCGGCTATGTCCTGCGGCGGATCATGCGCCGGGCGATGCGGCATGCGACGATGATGGGCGCGAAGGAACCGCTGATGCACCGCCTGGTGCCGGCGCTGATCCGGCAGATGGGTGCCGCCTATCCCGAACTCGGGCGTGCCGAGACGCTGATCAGCGAGACTTTGCTGCTGGAGGAAACCCGCTTCAAGCATCTGCTGGAGCGCGGCCTGCATCTGCTGGCCGAGGAAACCGCCCGGCTTGGCGACAAGCAGGCCCTGCCCGGTTCGGTCGCGTTCCGGCTTTACGACACCTACGGCTTTCCTTTGGACCTGACACAGGACGCGCTGCGTGAACAGGGCCGCGGCATCGATCTCCCTGGTTTCGAGGCGGCGATGCAGGAACAGCGCACCCGCGCCCGTGCCGCTTGGGCCGGTTCCGGCGATGCCGCCACCGAACGGGTCTGGTTCGAGATCAAGGAAAAAGCCGGCGCATCGGAGTTCCTGGGCTACGCCACGGAAAGCGCCGAGGGCGAAATCCTGGCCCTTGTCGTCAACGGCGCGGAAGCCGATGCGGCGCAGGCCGGGACCGACGTCGCGGTGATCCTGAACCAAACGCCGTTCTATGGCGAAAGTGGCGGCCAGGTCGGCGATACCGGCGTGATCTCCGGGCCCGACGGCTTGGTGATCACCGTGACCGACACACAGAAGAAGCTAGGCGATTTATTCGTCCATCTCGGCCGCGTCGAGGCGGGCGTCGCGCGGCCGGGCATCCCGGTCGTCGCCACGGTCGATCACGCGCGGCGTTCGGCGATCCGGGCGCATCACTCGGCGACGCATCTGCTGCACGAGGCGATGCGCCGCAAGCTGGGTACCCACGTGCAGCAGAAGGGAAGCCTGAACGCGCCAGACCGGCTGCGCTTCGACGTCTCCCAGCCGCGGCCGATCACCGCGGACGAACTGCACTGGGTCGAGGCGGAGGTGAACGCCAAGATCCGGGAAAACTCCGAGGTGACGACCCGGCTGATGACGCCGGATGCGGCGGTGGAACTCGGGGCGATGGCGTTGTTCGGGGAGAAATACGGCGACGAGGTGCGCGTCGTGGCGATGGGCGAGCCGGACGGCAACAAGCCGGCCTGGTCGATCGAATTGTGCGGTGGCACCCATGTCCGCCGCACCGGCGACATCGGCTATTTCCGGATTGTCGGCGAAAGCGCGGTGGCGGCGGGGGTGCGACGGATCGAGGCGGTCACCGGTGCCTCGGCCGAAGCGTTGGTCGCCGAAACGCAGGCTCGGTTGAACGATGCCGCCGGCGCGCTGAGGGCGGCCCCGGCCGAAGTGCCGGAGCGGATCGCGACCCTGCTGGAAGACCGGCGGAAGCTGCAAACCCAGGTGGCGGAGTTGCAGAAGAAGCTTGCCACCGGAGGCGCCGCGGCAGTGGCCGAGGACATCAACGGCGTGATGCTGTCGGCCCGCAATCTGGGTGAGGTGCCGGCCAAGGACCTGAAGGGCCTCGCCGACGCGATCGGCAAGCAACAGGGTTCGGGCGTGGTGGCGCTGGTCTCGACCGCCGAAGGCAAGGCCAGCATCGTGGTTGCGGTGTCGCCGGATCTGACGGGGCGGATCAGCGCGGTCGATCTGGTGCGCGCGGCATCGGCGGCGGTTGGCGGCAAGGGTGGCGGCGGACGGCCGGACCTGGCGCAGGCCGGTGGACCGGATGGGGACAAGGCCGACGAGGCACTTGCGGCGGTGCGGGCGGCGCTGGGGTAGAGCGACGCATCGACTTCCGCGACGGGGCAAAAAGGTAGCGGGCGCCAAAGGTAGCGGGCGCCAAAGGTAGTGGGCGTTTGTGTTGGCGGGCGCCGTTGATGCCGACTCCAGAAGGCCGTCATGGCCACCCACGCGCTTTGCGTGGCGCGGCTATCTGTGCTCCCGCCCGTGCGTTGATGGACGGGACGCCCGAAGCA
>DATARX010000447.1:0-10618 GCA_036263955.1 Rhodopila sp. | reverse complement strand
GGCTGCTGGGCGATCAGGCGGCCCCAGATGGCGTACCGTTTCGGCCAGACATCCTCGCCTTCATCGTAAAACCGGTCGCCGTTACGGTTGACCAGCACGCTGTAGGGCACGCTGTCCAGACGTGTCGTAATACCGCCGTCGAACTTCGGTGCCCTGGCGTCCAGCGCCACGGCGTGACACTGGGTCGGGTCGCCGATCGGCGCGACGCCCTGGTCGAGCAGGCTTCGCAGCACGCGCCCGCGGTTGTACGGGGTGCCGCGGATGACGAAATTGTCGACCGCGTCGCCCCAGTGTTCGCGCATCCATTCCAGGTTGGCCTGGAATCCGCCGGATGACGCAACGACGCAGCGGGCGTGGATTGTTTCGGGAAAGCCGCGATAGGTGATGTCGACCGAGCGGGCCGCGCCGTCTTCCATGTTCACGGAAACGACCTCGGTGTCATAGAGGATTTCGACACCCAGTTTTTCGGCGGTGAGATAGTAGGCGTTCAGCAAGGCCTTGCCGCCACCCAGGAAAAACGCGTTGGTACGGCCCAGGTTCAGCGTACCGGTCAGGGATGGCTGGAACCGCACGCCCGCCGCTTTCATCCAGCCGAATACGCCGGACGACGCTCGGATGGTCATGCGGGCGAGCGCCTCGTTGGTCTGGCCGCCGGTGACCCGCAGCAGGTCGTCCCAGTATTCTTCCTCGGTGTAGGCGTCGGTCAGCACCGCGTTCGGCTGGTCGTGCATCGCCCGCAGATTGCGCGTGTGCCGGCTGTTACCGCCGCGAAACGCCTTGGGGGCGCTTTCTGCCAGCAGCACGCTGGCGCCGGCCTGGCGGGCGGTGATCGCCGCGCACAGCGCCGCGTTGCCGCCGCCTGCCACCAGCACATCATATATCTTTGTTCGATCAGGCATCCGTTCCCTCCGCCGTCGCTTTCTTTCCTACGAACGGTTGCGGGATCGTGCAAGGCATGCGAATCGAACGCTGGTATTCGAGAGGAGGGGGTCGAGATGGCAGAAGCCACCTGGTACGAAATCGTGCGGGACGTGCTGAAACGCCACAATGTCAGCCTGGTGACCTATGTGCCGGACAATGTGCTGCGTCCGCTGATCGCGGCGATCGAGGCCGATCCGTTTTTCACCGCGTTTTCCTGCACGCGGGAAGAAGAGGCACTGGGCATCAACGCCGGTGCGTGGATGGGCGGGACACGCGGAATCCTGCTGATGCAGACCAGTGGTTTCGCGACGCTGCCGAACGTGCTGGCATCCTTGTCGGTGCCGTTCCAGATCCCGACGCTGATGATGGTGTCCGAACGCGGCACGCTGGGCGAGTTCAACATCGGCCAGTCGCTGGTCGCACGGACGATGCGGCCGGTGCTGGATGCGCTGTGCATCGAAACCCACACCATGACGCGGCTGGATGAAGCGGAATTCATCCTCGATCGCAGCCTGGTGCAGGCGTTCGCGACCAAGGCGCCGGTGTGTTTCATCCTGTCGCCGCTGCTGACCGGCGGCAAGGTGTTTGCGAAATAGGGCGCGTCCAAACAAAGAGGTTGGATCATGGCGGAAATAGCGAACCACCCGGCGAACCGGGACCAGGCGAAGGTGATGAACCGTTACGACATCACCAGGCGGATGGTCGGGCTGCTGCACCAGGATGAAGCGGTGATCGGCGGCATCGGCTACACGAATTTCGACCTGTGGGCGGCGTCCGAGTCGGCGCACGGCCGGCGGCAGCAGAATTTCTACATGCTGGGCAGCATGGGACTGGCGGTGCCGATCGCGCTGGGCGTGGCGATCGCGCAGCCCAGCCGGAAGGTGTTCGCGCTGGAGGGCGACGGATCGGTGCTGATGCAGCTTGGATCTTTGTCGACGGTGGCGGCGCGGGCACAGAAGAACCTGTGCGTCGTGATCATGGATAACGGCGCGTATCAAATCACCGGCGGCCAGGTGACGATGACGGCGCAGGGGACCGATATCGTCGGCATCGCCCGGGCGTCCGGATTGACCCAGAGCGCGTGGGCGGCGGACGAGGATGCGTTCGTGGAACTGATCGGGCGGGCGTTGAAGGAAGACGGGCCGTGGTTGATCGGCTGTCGCATCGATAATCAGAAGCCGGTCGATACGACCGAACGGGATCCTTCGCGGATCCGCGATAATTTCATGCGAGGGTTAGGGGTTCGCGCGTAGCACGCCGGTTCCGGGCCGCTGGACCAGGACGCCGCCGCCGCGGCGATGATAGCGCCACGACCGGCAAGCAGGTGGGCGGTCATCATCGGATGACCGCCCCAGCGTCGGTTCGGAACGAAGATCAGTGTTGGGGCGCCGCAGCCGCCGGGGCGGCCCGCTGGCTGCCGCTGCTGCTCGTGGGCTGGACCGCGCCGGCCGGCGATACCGACGCACCCAGCTTTTCCAGTTGTCCGGTGACCGAGGCGATCAGCTCTTCCCAACTCTTGGCAAACGATTCCACCCCCTGCCGCTCCAGCAGGTCCGCGACGTCGGCCATATCCACCCCGATCCTGGCGAGATCGCTGATCGCGGCGCGGGCCGCAGCGTAGCCGTCGCGCATGGTATCGCCGCGGATCGCGCCGTGGTCGGCCACGGCCTGCAGCGTTGCCTCAGGCATGGTATTCACCGTGTCGCGCGCCACCAGTTCGACGACGTATTTGGTGTCGGGGTATGCCTTGTCCTTGACCCCGGTCGAGGCCCACAGCAACCGCTGTGGCTTTGCGCCTTTTGCCGCCAACGCCTGCCAGCGTGGCGATCCGAGCATTTTCTCATAGACCTCGTAGGCCAGCCGGCTGTTGGCCACGGCCGCCTGGCCGCGCAGCCGCTTCGCCTCGGAGGTGCCCATCTGATCGAGCCGCTTGTCGACCTCGGTATCCACGCGGCTGACGAAGAACGAGGCGACGCTTTCGATGCCGGCGAGGCTGCCGCCGGATGCCGCGCGTTGTTCCAGGCCGCTCAGGAACGCATCGAGCACGGCCTTGTAGCGCTCCACCGAGAAGATCAGCGTGACATTGACGCTGATCCCGGCGGCCAGGGTTTCGGTGATGGCCGGCAACCCGGCGAGCGTTGCCGGGATTTTGATGAACAGGTTGGGGCGATCGACCAACCACCATAGCCCGCGTGCCTCCGCCGCAGTGCGCCCGCTGTCGTGCGCGATCCGCGGGTCCACCTCGATCGACACGCGCCCGTCGCGCAGGCCGCTGCGGTCATACGCCGGCCGTAGGATGTCGCAGGCGGCGCGCACGTCCCAGCCGGTGAGCAGCCGCAGCGTTTCGCCGATCGCGGTGCCGCGCATGGCGAGGTCACGCAATTGATCCTCGTAACCGGACCCCGATCCGATCGCCTTGGAGAAGATCGTCGGGTTGGTGGTGATGCCGACGATTTCACCCTTTTCGACCATTTGGGCGAGGCTGCCGGAGTGGATGCGCGTCCGGCTCAGGTCGTCCAGCCATACCGCCACTCCGGCGGCCGCGAGATCTGTCAGTGCTTTCGCCATGTGTGTCTCCTGTCAGGTCCGATTATGAGCACGAGTTGGGCACGGGTGCCGCTTGATGCACGCAGAAAGCCAGCCCAGGCGATGCGGTAACACCCTCGTGACCGCGGTGCCTCACCTGGCGGCCGCATGCGCGCTCGGCAGGTTCGGGCAAAAGGCCGCATAACACGCAGAGACGTAGCACCATGCCGCGGAGCAGAAAACTGCTCACGCGCCTGATACCAGCCGGTGCGCTCATGTCGCGTCGCAGAGTCTCTTTTCTCGTACCGCCGGCGGTAACCCGGCGCGCAGACTCGTGCTCAGCAGACTGGTGCTCATGTGATCAAAGCGACGGTGTGAAAAATCATTGGCCTGAATGCGTGTCGAGGAAGAATTAACGATTTGTTAATTTTTGGCTGCCATTAATGGCCGCGCGCAGATGGCTTTCGCAACCGCGTGGGCTGTTTTGCCGACTGTCCTGACGTAGCCGCGAACAATCTTTCGGGTCCACTGCAGCAAGTTTGGAGTACCGCGGTGACTGTTGTTACGTACGTGATGGAATCGATACGCTCAGTCCTGCACGGCGGTCCGCGGAACGGCGCGACGGCGGGAAATCCCGATCGTGCCAATGGTGCCGGGCCCCAAACGACGACGGCGCAGCGAACCCGCAAGGACGATGCACGCTTCTGGCTTGCGGCGATCGCCGATTCATCGGACGACGCGATCGTCGGCAAGGACCTGACCGGCCGCGTCACCTCCTGGAACAAGGCCGCCGAAATGATGTTCGGCTATTCCGCGGACGAAATCATTGGCTTGCCGATCACCCGGATCATTCCGATGAACCGGATCGAGGAAGAAGCGTCGATCCTGGAGCGTATCCGCCGCGGCGAGAAAATCGTCCACTTCGAAACAAAACGGCAGCGCAAGGACGGCACGATCATCCCCGTGTCGCTAACGGTATCGCCGATTCGCGACGACAGCGGCCGGATCATCGGTGTTTCGAAGACCGCTCGGGACCTGAGCGAGCTGGAGCGCTTTCACGCCGACCTGGAACGGCGGGAAGCACTGCTGCGCTCCATCCTGAGCACCGTGCCGGACGCCTTGATCGTGATCGACAAGCAGGGGCGCATTCATTCCTTCAGCACCGCGGCGGTACGGATGTTCGGCTACTCGTCCGAGGCGATGATGGGCCGCGACATCAGCATCCTGCTGCCTTTTTCCGACTGGGATCAGCACTACAATGCGCTGGCCGGCTACTCCACCACGGGTGACCAGCCGATTACCGGCTTCGGCCAACGCAAGGACGCCAGCACGTTTCCGATGCAACTCGCCATCGGCGAAGTCAATCTGCCCGCCACACGGTTTTATACCGCCTTCGTGCGAGACCTGACCGAACAGACCGAACGCGAACGGCAGTTGCGGGCCGCGAACGACGAACTCCAGGCCCTGGCGCGAAGCCAGGAGACCGCCTGCGAAACCATGACCTGAGAGCACGTCGCGTCGTCGAAGTTACGCCGACGGCTTCGTGGATGCCTTGACTGCCAGGCCTCAGGCGGCCGCGTCCGCCGTCCGCATGCCCACCCGCCGGAGCGCCCGGTCGATCCATTGCGCGGTCAGCTTTTCCTGCGTGCCGTTCTGTCCCAACCGCTCATGCAGCGCCGGGAAATCCACGCGGTCCAGCGCCTGGTCCTGGTTGAAGCAGGAGAACACGACGGTCCGAGCGCCGGTGACGGGATCGATCTGGGGCTGCAGGCACTGGGCGCAAACCTCCTTCATCATGCACTGCATGGGCGAGTTGATCGACCCGATCGCGGTGTGCCCTTGCTTGAGGTACGGCGCCAGGACTCCATACCGGGCGGCGCCGACGGCCTGCATCATGCGATCGGAACCGATGACAATCAGATGTTCGGCGTCGTTCAGCGGCACCGCCTGATCGCCGAGCGCGCCGGACCCGTAGGCCGCCATCGCCTGCACGATGTTGCCGACGAAGCTGCGGTCCTGCGGGCGGTCCGGGTTCGGGGCGAAGCCGGGTGCCTCATCGCAGCACCAGACGATCACGTCGGCGGCGCGCTCGATTTCGGCGACCTTGTAACGGTCCCGCATCGCTTTGTAGCCGGCGAAGTAGACGACCTTGGATCCGGCTGCCCGCGTTGCCGCGCCGATGGAGAACAGCACCGCGTTGCCGAGACCGCCGCCGACCAGGGCGACGGTGGTGTTGGGGTGGATCTCGGTCGGCGTGCCGGTCGGGCCCATCAGGATCACCGGCTCGCCGGGCTGCAGGGCGGCACAGAGGTCGGAACTGCCGCCCATCTCCAGCGCGATGACGCTGACCAGCCCGGCGTCGCGGTCGGTCCAGGCGCCGGTCATCGCGAGGCCTTCCATGTTCATCAGGGTGCGGCCGATGCCAGGTTCGTCGTCTTGCGCGGCCAGCACCTCAAAGTTCTGCAACCGGTAGAACTGGCCAGGCCGGAAGGCGCGCGCGGCGGCGGGCGCCCGGACCACCACTTCGACGATGGTGGGGGTGAGGCGGTTTACGGCGTGAACAGTGGCGGTCAGCGTGTCGCGCGCGGTGCCGATCAGGTCGTGGCCCGATACATTGGTCGCCGGCTGCGCCGCCAGGGCTCGGGACACCACGGGGTAGCCACGTTTCGCCCCGCCCATCGCCTTCACCACGTTGCCGAAGAAGCTGGGGTGCAGGTCGCCGAAGAAGCTGATGAAGCGGCCGTTTTCGGCGCGGTGCATCAGCACGTGCGCCTGGTCCGGCTTGGCCAGGCCGCGCACGGGTTCGACCTTGTGGCCGTTCTCATCCACTGCCTGGAAGTAGCGGCCATCCAACTGGATGCGGTGGTCTTCGCGGGCCAGCACGGTGTTGGGCTGGGTACCGGCGGCGACCAGGATGGCGCGCGCCGGAAGAGTCGCCTCGGTGCCGTCGGCGTGTTTCACCCGCAGCCCCGCCGCGTGGCCGTCGCTGTCGGTTTCCACCGCGACGGGGGTCAGGCCCTCGGCGAAACGCACCGCTTCTTCCATCGCCTTGGCGACTTCCTCGTGGTTCAGTGTGTAGGACGGGCTGTCGACCAGACGGCGGCGATAGGCGACGGTGGCGCCGCCCCAGCTATCCAGCAGGGCAGCCAGTTTCGGTTCCCGGCCTTCGGCCGCGGCTTGCTTCCGCTCCGCCTGGATCGCGGCGGCGTGGGCGAGGAATTCGTCGGCGATTTTGGCTTCTTCCAGGGTCCAGGGCCGGCGCACCGCGGTCTCACCCTTGTCCGCCACCAGGGTTCGGTAGCGCAGGGCGAATTTCTCCACCTGGCGCACGTAGTAGGCGAGGCTTTCGGTCGCGGTGTCGATCGCCGTCAGGCCGCCGCCGATCACCACCACCGGCATGCGAAGCTGCAGGTTGGCAATCGAGGAGGTTTTCGCCGCGCCGGTCAGTTGCAGCGCCATCAGGAAGTCGGAGGCCTGGCGGACGCCGCGCGCCAACCCGTTCGGGATGTCCAGCACGGTCGGCTTGCCGGCGCCCATGCACAGCGCAATGTGGTCGAAGCCCATCGCCCAGGCGTCGTCCATCGACAGCGTGGCGCCGCCGCCGAAGCGGATGCCGCCGAAATGGGCGAATTGCCCGACCCGCCGCTCCAGCAGCAACCGCACCAGCTTCAGGTAGTTCTTGTTCCAGCGGACGGTGATGCCGTATTCGGCCACGCCGCCGAACCCGGCCATCACGCGGTCGTCGAGGTTTTCAAACAGCGTCGCCACGTCGCGTACCGGGATAGAGACGTCGAAGGTCAGCGGCTCGATCTTCAGGCCGTCGACCGCGACGATGGTGTGGCCGTCGTTCATCAGATGATGCGCCAGGGTGAACCCGGCCGGGCCGAGGCCGACGATCAGCACTTTCTTGCCGCTATCCGAACGCGGCAGCGGGTGGTGGATGTTGAGCGGGTTCCAGCGGGTGAGCAGGGCGTAGATCTCGAAGCCCCAGGGCAGCGCCAGCACGTCCTTCAGGACCGAGGTTTCCGCCTGCGGAATGTCGACGGCTTCCTGCTTCTGGTAGATGCAGGCCTTCATGCAGTCGTTGCAGATGCGGTGGCCGGTCGCCGCCATCATCGGGTTGTCGATGGCGATCGTCGCGAACGCGCCCAGCACGTGGCCGCCGGCGCGCAGCGTGTGCATCTCAGAGATTTTCTCGTCCAGCGGGCAGCCGGCCAGGGTGACGCCGAAGGGGGATTTCTGGAACTGGCCGGTCTTGCGGTCCTTGAGACCCTGGCTGCAGGAATCCTTGCCCTGGGTGTGGCACCAGATGCAGTAGTTCACCTGGTCCAGCGCCTGCTGGGTGTCCATGCCGTGATCGGTCAGCGCGAAGCCTTCGCGGTGGCGCCAGTCGTGCTCCGGCAGGCGCAGCATGGTGACGCCGTCACGCTCGATCGTCTCCACCGGCACGAGGTGCTGGGGATCGACGCGGTGCGGCACCCGGAACAACGTTCCACCGCGATGGTATTCCTGGCCTTCCGGGGTGAGTGTCGCCCAGGCGGCGTAGCGCATGGCTTGGTCCAGCGCTTCGGGGTCGTTTTCCGATGCGGCGACAAGGCCGGCAATGGCTTTTTCCGTAAGCGGGGCGCCAATCCTGGCCTCGAGGGCGGCGCGCAGGGCGGCGGCGTCGAAGCCGGCGGGATCGGGGTATTTCTTCACCGCCTGGCGCTGCACGAACAGGCGCTTGCAGGCGTGGATCGGGTCCAGCGCCAGGGTTTCCTGCAGCAGGGCGGCGGTCTCCGCCTGGATGCCGAACAGTTCCGCCACGAACCCGTCCAGATGCGGGCCGAGTGTCACGACCAGATCGGATTCTTCGCGGCCGGTGAGGCTTTCCGGGGCGGCGCGGGCTGCCAGCAGGCGCTGGTGCAGATCGGCATCCTGGCCGGCCAGTGCCGCCAGGAACTGCTTGTCCAGCCGGATCAGGCCTTCGCGGCCGTTCAGATCGGAGAAGGTGAAGCCGAAGCCGAGGCGCTCAGGAACAGTCACTTTTGGGTATCACTTTCCAATTGAGGGCGACCGCGCGCGCCCACGAAGACGGCGGTGCGGATGCCACACGTGTTCGGGTCAGGCAACCGCCAAATCATTGGTACACCTATGATTGGGATAAGTGGCGGCTGGAGCAAGATGGCTTCAGGCGCCGTCGACTGTAGCTCTTGCAGTAGCGTCATGGCCGGCGCCTGCTTCTTGGGCCCGACCATCTGCGCATCGACGGCGAAGCGCGGATGGTCGGGACACGCATAGCGCGCGCCCGGCCATGACGAGACTGCAGGGCCGTTTGGGCCGCGGGGCCGGTTGGTACGCCGTTTTGGTACAAGGCGGCGATTTACGTCCCGGCTTGGTTCAACCGCGGACCACTGCCCTCTAACGGAAGTCCCGGGTGGGCACCTTGATGCCTTTTTCGCCATGGATATGCAGGTCCCGGACATAAATGTCGCGGGTGCCGACCACTTTTTTGTCGCGGGAATCCGGCTGGCTGCCGTGCCTGGCCTCGTCGCCGCGGCCGTGCGGCAGCGGGAACGGCCGGTCGTCGCGTTCGCCCACCCCGCGCAGCAGGCCGGACAGATCCGTGAGGTGTTCGGCGATGACGTGGATTACCTCGCCTTCCTTCTGCAATTTTCCGCGGCAGGCGATCATGCTGGCGGTCAGCACCAGGGAGCGTTGTTTTTCGAACACCGAGGGCCAGAGGATCAGGTTGGCATGGCCGGTTTCGTCCTCGATGGTGACGAACAGCACGCCGCGGGCGCTGCCGGGCCGTTGGCGGACCAGGATGATGCCGGCGACTTCCACCCGCTTGCCGTCGCGAATTGTCGCCAGGTCGGCGCAGCGGACGATGCGGCGGGCGGCGAGGTCCGGGCGCAGGAAGCTGACGGGATGGCGGCGGAGGCTGAGGCCGGTGCTGCGGTAATCCTCCACCACCTGGCGGCCGGCGGTCATGGGGGTGAGTTTGACCTCGGGTTCGGGGTCCGGTTCGGTGGGGACGCTGTCGAACAGCGGCAACCGGGCGTCCGACAGGCCGCGGATCGCCCATAGCGCCTGGCGCCGGTCCAGCCCCAGGGTCCGGAACGCATCCGCTTCCGCCAGGCGTTCCAGTGCGGCGACCGGGATGGGCACGCGGCGCCAGAGGTCCTCGATCGAGCGGAAGCCGCTGCCGCGGCGGTTGATCATTTCGTTCGCGTGGGTCTGCGCGAGACCCTTCGCCATGCGCAGGCCGAGGCGGACGGCGTATTGTTTCGGTCCTGCTGCTATCGTTTCCGTCATGGCCGGGCGAGCGAGCATTGGGGGCAGTTCTTCCAGCGTGCAATCCCACGCCGACTCGTTTACCGAAACCGGCCGCACTTCGATCCCGTGCAACCGAGCGTCGCGGACGATCTGGGCGGGGGCGTAGAACCCCATCGGCTGCGCGTTCAGCAGGGCGCAGCAGAACACGTCCGGGTGGTGGCATTTCATCCAGGAGGAGGCATAGGCGATCAGCGCGAAACTCGCGGCGTGGCTTTCGGGAAAGCCGTAACTGCCGAAACCTTCGATCTGGGAGAACGTCTTCTCGGCGAATTCAGGTGTGTAGTTACGTTCAACCATACCGGCGATCAGTTTCTCCTTGAAAATCGAGACCCCGCCGGTGAACTTGAACGTCGCCATACTGCGGCGAAGCGCATCGGCTTCCGATGGCGTGAAGCCGGCACAGACGATTGCCACCTGCATCGCCTGTTCCTGGAACAGCGGCACGCCCAGGGTCTTCTCCAGCACACGGCGTAGTTCCGGCGTCGGATACTCGACTGTTTCCAGTCCGTCGCGGCGGCGCAGATACGGGTGCACCATGTCGCCCTGGATCGGTCCGGGCCGCACGATCGCCACCTGGATGACGATATCGTAGAATGTGCGCGGCTTCAGCCGCGGCAGCATCGACATCTGCGCCCGCGATTCGATCTGGAACGTCCCCAGCGTGTCGGCCTTGCGGATCATTGCGTAGGTCGCCGGGTCTTCGGCCGGGATTGTTGCCAGATCAAGGCGTTGGCTTTTATGTTCCGACAGAAGATCGAATGCCCGCCGCATGCAGCCCAGCATGCCCAGGCCCAGCACATCGACCTTCATGAAGCGCAGGACGTCGATATCGTCCTTGTCCCACTCGATCACC
>DATARX010000355.1:0-3531 GCA_036263955.1 Rhodopila sp. | reverse complement strand
CACCATGGGCACCCACCAGGGCACCCAGTCGGGAAAGGCAAACGGTATGTTCATGCTCATTTTCTAGCACCGGACCGGCCATGCGTGGATGGATTTCTGCGTCCCCGCGTGCGAGTTTTCGGCAATGTTGCTTTTGATCCCTGGCCCCGTCACCACCCGCCCCGAGGTCCGCCAGGCGCTGACCCAGGACATCGCCCCCTGGGACGACGATTTTCGACATTTCTTCGCCAGGTTGCGCACCCGGGTCCTGCATCGTGCCGGCGGCAGCGAGGATCAGCACGCCGCCCTGCCGCTGCAAGGCTGCGGCCACTTCATCGCCGAGGCCGCGCTGCGCACCTTCCTCCCGCCCGGTGGCCGCATCCTGGTCCCCGCCACCGGCGCCTACGCCAACCGCATGATCCGCCTGGCAAAAGAGGCCGGCCGTGTGCCGGTGGTCCTGCCGATGGGGATGACCGACGCCACCGACCCGGATGCCGTCGCCCGGGCACTGGCCGCGGACCCGACGCTGACCCACGTCGGCATGGTCTACTCCGAAACCGGCAGTGGCGTGATCCACGATGTGCCCGCGGTCGGTGCAGTGGTCCGCGCGACAGGCCGGCGGATGATCATCGACGCGGTCTCCGCATTCGGCGCATTGCCGCTGGACGTGTCGGCAATGCCGGAAGTCGATGCCGCGGTCTTTACCTCCAACAAATGTCTGGAGGCGCTGCCCGGCATCGCCTTCGCCGTCGCCAGGATCGACCGCCTGCTGGCATGCGCCGGCAACGCCGGAAGCTGGTCGTTCGATCTGTCGAGCATCTACAACCATGCCCTGACTTCGGGATGGGGCAGCTTCCGCTTCACCCCGCCGGCGCAGATCCTGGCGGCGCTGGACGTCGCGCTGGACTACCTCGACGCCGAGGGCCCGCCCGCCCGCCTCGCCCGCTACACCGAAAACATGCGAACTTTGTATGGCGGCGTCCGCGACCTCGGCCTGACGCCATGGCTGCCGCCGTCGCGCCAGGGCCCCGTCATCGTCAACGTCCACGCGCCGGATGATCCCGCCTGGGACCTGCAGGCGTTCGTCGCCGCATTGAAAGTTCGCGGAATTCTGATAAGCAACTTCTGGAATACGCCGGTACCCACATTTCGCGTTGGCTGCATAGGTGCGATCACACCCCGCGACATGGCGGGGGCGGTTCAGGCCATGGACCAGGCTCTGCGGGAAATCGGTGTGCAACGCAGGGGAGCCGTCCAGCCATGAATCCAGACCTCGAAATCGCCCGCGCCGCCAAACTCCGTCCCATCCAGGAAATCGCCACCCGGCTCGGCGTCCCGGAGACGGCGGTGGAGCCGTACGGCCGCCACAAGGCAAAGATCGCCCTGGACTTCATCGAAAACCTGGAATCACGCCCGGATGGCGCCCTGGTGCTGGTCACCGGCATCAACCCCACCCCGGCGGGCGAGGGCAAGACCACCACGACGGTCGGCCTCGGCGACGCGCTGAACCGCATCGGCAAGCGCGCCACGATCTGCCTGCGGGAGCCCAGCCTCGGCCCCAGCTTCGGGATGAAGGGCGGCGCCGCCGGCGGCGGCTACGCCCAGGTCGTGCCGATGGACCAGATCAACCTGCACTTCACCGGCGACTTCCACGCCATCACCTCGGCCAACAACCTGCTCGCGGCAATGATCGACAATTCGATCTACTGGGGAAATCCGCTGGGCATCGACGCCCGCCGCATCTCCTGGCGCCGCTGCCTGGACATGAACGACCGGGCGTTGCGCAGTATCGCTGGCAGCCTGGGCGGCGTCGCCAACGGCTTCCCGCGGGAGGATGGCTTCGACATCACCGTCGCGTCCGAAGTGATGGCGGTGTTCTGCCTTTCGCGAAACCTGCCGGAACTGCAGGCACGCCTGGGCAAGATGATCATCGGCCAGACCCGTGACGGCAAGAATATCACCGCCGCGGACCTCAAGGCCGACGGCGCGATGTCGGTGCTGCTGAAGGACGCGGTCGCCCCCAACCTGGTGCAAACCCTGGAAGGCTCCCCCGCGCTGGTGCATGGCGGCCCGTTCGCCAACATCGCGCACGGCTGCAACTCCGTCATGGCGACCCGCCTGGGCCTCAAACTGTCCGACGTGGTGGTGACCGAGGCCGGTTTCGGCGCCGATTTGGGCGGTGAGAAGTTCCTCGACATCAAGTGCCGCTCCGCCGGCCTGAAGCCGTCCTGCGCCGTCGTCGTCGCCACTGTCCGCGCCCTCAAGATGCACGGCGGCGTCGCCCGCAACGCCCTGGGGCCAGAGAACGTCGAGGCGGTGAAACGCGGCATCGCCAACCTGCAGCGCCACGTCGAGAATCTACAAAAATTCGGCCTGCCGGTGGTGGTCGCGGTCAACCATTTCACCTCCGACACCGAAGCCGAATTCGCCGCGATCAAGGACGCCATGGCGTCGATCGGCACCGAGGCGATTTCCTGCACCCATTGGGCGCATGGCGGGGCAGGGGCCGAGGCCCTCGCGCGCGCCGTGGTCAGCCGGATCGAGGCCGGCAAGGCCGCCTACAAGCCGCTCTATCCGCTGGACCTGAAACTGGCCGACAAGGTCCGCACCATCGCCAGGGAGATCTACCGAGCCTCCGACATCGCGGTGCCGGATGCGGTGGCGAAGAAGCTGCAGGCGTTCGAGGATGCCGGTTTCGGCGACGTGCCGGTCTGCATCGCCAAGACCCAGTACAGCTTCACCGCCGACGCCACGGTAATGGGCGCGCCGACCGGCCACGTGCTGCCGGTGCGCGAGGTGCGCCTGTCGGCCGGCGCCGGATTCGTAGTGGCGATCTGCGGCGACATCATGACCATGCCCGGCCTGCCGCGCGTGCCCGCCGCCGAATCGATCTATCTGCGCGAAGACGGAGAGATCGAAGGCCTGTTCTGATCCGGTCCGATGCCGATGTCGGGCGAGGCCGTCGCCCGACATCGGCAGGGACGGCTCGCCCAGGGACCATCGATCCGCGCCCAACCGCTCGATGCGCGATCCCCTTCAAAAATTTCAGCGAAGGTCGCGGTTGCCAATGCCTGGAGGGAACACAGCCAACACCGTCACATCGCCCGCGGTCTCGGCCACCGGGGCCGGAGCCGGGTCGCGTCAGGTATATGCGGGCGTCACGCAGCCCCTTCGCCGCGGTCGGGGCGGTGATGACCCTACGAGACATCCAAGCCTAGCGGCCGGCGATCGGCGACCGCGTAGGGAGCGGCGTATTCTCGTCATGATCAAGCGCATCCAGCCATGTCTCAAGCGCTTCGTCGTCGATGCCCTTGCCCGCTGCGATCTCCGCCCGTGCCTCGGCGATCACGAGCGCTTCGTGCCGAATTCGCTCGGCTACCGTTTCGGGCCGGCCAGCGCCGGACGACGACTTAAGTTTCATCACCATGCCTGAAATATAGGACCATCGCCAGCGAGCGTCCAGAAAAGTCATTGCCGGCTCGTGGACATCGGAAAATGCCGCCTTCTTGGGGTTGCCAATCCAGCCGGACGCGGCCGCGGCCGGCTGTTTGA
>DATARX010000301.1:0-3755 GCA_036263955.1 Rhodopila sp. | reverse complement strand
TCGATTCCCCCCGGCTTAGCCTTGAACCCCGCCCGCCAGCGTCGCGGATGGCCCCAACCGGTTATCAGAACCGCTCGCCAACCATCGCCTCGCTCCTGGCCCAAAGCGCCCTGGCGCGCTCCGGATCCAGCGCATACGCCCTGACGCCCCCCCGAATGTCGGTGCCCTCAGCGACGTCCGCCACACGGCAGTCCTCGCAGTAGCGCCCGCCCACCAAATCGCCGGAAGCCACGATGCCGCTCCAGACCGTCGTCGCCGCGCCCTGCGGAACGGTCTTCCAACGGAACGCCGGCGCCCCCGCGGCCGCATTCGCCACGTTGATCCGCTCGATCATCTGTTCTTTGAACGCCGGCGCCAGGTGGCGCCCGAGTTCGGTCTGAATGCCGCCCGGATGCACCGCCGTGGCCCGGATGCCATGCGCCCGATGCCGTCGGTCGAACGCCACCGCAAACAGGATGTTCGCCGTCTTCGAGCGGCCATAGGCGACAAATTCGTCATACGGGGAGTGTTCGAAGTTCGGGTCTTCTAAATCGACGTCGGAAAATCGATGACCTGCCGACGACAGGGTGACCAATCGCGAGCCCGGCTTCATCAGCGGCGCGATCCGGTTGACCAGCACGAAATGACCCAGGTGATTGGTGCCAAACTGGATCTCGAAACCGTCTTCCGTCTTGCCGAACGGGCACGCCATGATGCCGGCGTTGGCGATGACCAGATCGAACCGCTCACCGTCGGCAACCAGGGCATCGGCGCAGCTCCGCACGCTGGCCAGCGACGCCAGATCCAGTTCCACCAGTTCCAGCCCGCCCCCGTTCGTCGCCTGTGTCCACACCGGTTCGGTTGCCACCGACGCCTTGTCCAGATCCCGCGCGGCACCGACAACATGCGCACCCCGCATGGCCAGCGCCCGCGCCGTTTCCACGCCAAGTCCGGCCGACACGCCGGTAACCAGGATACGCCAGCCATGCAGGTCCACGCCTTGAAGCACCTCGTCCGCCGTCGTGGTGGCGCCGAATAGTTCAGCCATGGTCTTCTCCGCTCTGTGAGAAAGGTCCACGCTCCGTTCGCCCTGGCACTTCGCAGGACAACGACATTTTGCCAACCAAAAACGGAGGGACCCTCCGATTTATGTGTAGGGCGGATCCCTCAGCTTATCAAGAGACCGGCGACGGTAGCCGTCGAGGCCAAGTGACCGGGCCAAGTGACCGCGCCAAACGATCGCCCTAAACGACCGCCCTAAACGACTGGGCCAAACGACCGCGCCAAATGATCGCCCTAAACGACTGGGCCAAACGATCTCCCTAAACGACCGGGCCAAACGACCGGGCCAAGCGCATCCCGACGGTCAGGCACCGAACGATGCTGGAAATGACGCCGGCGATCACCCGCCCGACGACGAAAGCCAGGGATTGGTCTCCCAAAGCTGCGTCAGCAACGTCTGTTCGGTCTGCATTTCCGCCAGCCAGTCCGGCCCGTCCATCCAGGCCGCGATATATCCGTTGGCCTCGGCCTTCTCGTTGAAGGCGCTATCCTCGGCCGCCGCCCGAATGGCCTCGACCAGGGGGGCGGTCACCTCCGGCGGCGTGCCGACCGGCACCGCGATGCCCCGTCGGATGAAGGCCGACAGCGGAAACCTCCCTTCGTCCAGCACCGGCGTGTCCGGGAGCAATCCGAAGCGCCGCCGCGCGGTAATCCCGATCGCACTCAAGTCGCCGTCGCGCAATCCGTCGATCGCCTCCGACAACCCCAGGGCGGCCGCCGACACATTGCCGTCCAGCAGCGCCTGCCGCGCCGCCTGGGACGATGGAAACGTGACGATGTTCAGTTGGGTCTGCGCCAGTACCTGCAACCGCAGCGCCGCCAGATGCGGTGGGCTGCCGGCGGGCGGCGTCCCCAGCGGCACCGCGCCGGCATCGTCGCTGGCGCGCTGGATGATGTCCTGGATCGAGGTCGCCGGATCGCTCGACGGCGACACGAAGGCGATCGGCTCACGCTCGACTTGGCCAAGCAATTGGATGCGCTGCGCAAGCACGGAATCGCGGCGGTCGATCATCCGAGCCGGCAGCACCGGGGTCAGCACCCAGCCGATCGTCGTCCCGTCCGGCGCGGCACCGCCCAGCGCCGCCAGCATCGTGTGGCCGGCCTCGCCCGGCAGGTTACTCACCGCGATATCGGTGCCGGCCAGGCGCGGGGCCAGAAATCCCAGGAACGTGCGCGCGGCCCGGTCGGCCGCGGTGCCCTCGGCGAAACCCAGCAGCATCGTGAAACGCCGTCGCGACGGCACCGGCTGAACCGCCCCTGCCGACTGCATCCCTGGAGACCACGGCGAAAAACCCAGCACGGACGCGGCCGAGAACCCAGCCAGCAGGCCGCGCCGGCGAATCGTCACCGCGGCGGGGCCGGCGTGGCTTTGGCGGGCACCGGCGCGGCGGCTTCGCGGCGCAGGCGATGCTCGCCCAGGAACAGCAGGATCGGCGCCGCGATAAAGATCGAGGAGGACGTGCCCACAACAATCCCGAACAGCATCACCCAGGCGAAGCCCGAGATCGACTCGCCGCCGAACAGCGCCAGCGGCAGGCTGGCCAGAAACACCGTCATGGAAGTCCCCAATGTCCGGTTCAGCGTCTCGTTGATCGACAGATCGATCAGCTCGCGCAGCGGCATCGACTTGTATTTGCGCAGGTTTTCCCGAACCCGGTCATACACCACGACCTTGTCGTTGGTGGAATAACCCAGGATCGTCAGGATCGCCGCCACCATCACCAGGTCGAAGTCGATCCGGGTCAGCGCCAGGAAGCCGATCGCCTTGGTGACGTCCAGCACCAGCGTCACCACCGCGCCGACCGCGAACTGCCATTCGAACCGGAACCAGATATACACCAGGATCATCAGCAGGCTGATCCCCAGCGCCAGCAATCCGTTACGGAACAACTCCGCCGAAACGCTGGCCCCCACCGCGTCCGTACGCTGGATCGTCGCGCCCGGCACGCCCTTCTCCAGCGCCGCCCGCACCCGCGCCACCGCCGCCTGGGTGCTTGCCTCGGACGGCTGGGCACCCAGTCGGATCAGCACCTCCGACGCATCGCCGAACCGCTGCACCCCCTGGTCGGTGATGTGTTCCGCACTCAGCGCGGCATGGATCTGGCCGAAATCGGCCGGCCCCTGGGTACGGACCTGCATCACCACGCCACCGGAGAAGTCGATGCCCAGGTTCAACCCGGGATAGAAGAACAGCCCGATCGACGCCGTGGACAGGATCGCCGAGACGATCAGCCCCATATACCGGCCCCGCATGAACTGGATGTGCGTGGTGTCGGGAACCAGGCGAAACAAAGGTTTGATGAACATGGGCAGAAACCTCAAACCGGCAGCAGCTTCGGCCGCGTGGCGATATACCAGCGGGACACCAGAAGCCGGGTCAACATCCAGGCGGTGAACAGCGATGTCGCGATGCCCACGGTGATGGTGACGGCGAACCCGCGGACCGGGCCGGAGCCGAACACGAACAGCATCACGTGCGCCAGGAACGCGGTCGCATTGCTGTCGAAGATCGTGCTGTAGGCGCGAGAGAACCCATGTTCCAGCGCCGCCAAAGGCGGCCGCCCGAGCTTCTGTTCCTCGCGGATACGCTCATTGATCAGGATGTTGGCGTCCACGGCCATGCCGAGCGTTAGCAGGATACCGGCCATTCCCGGCAGGGTCAGCGTCGCCTGCAGCAGCGACATAATGCCCAGCATCAGGAACAGATTAATTAC
>DATARX010000252.1:0-15066 GCA_036263955.1 Rhodopila sp. | reverse complement strand
GTCGCCGGCAACGCGACCCCGTACAAGACCGCCGCCGACCTGATCGCGGCGGCGAAGGCCGCTCCGGGCTCGATCAACTACGCCTCGGGCGGTATTGGCAGCCAGCAGCATTTTGCCATGGCGCTGTTTGCCTCGCAGGCAGGGATTTCGCTCACCCACGTTCCCTACCGTGGCGCGACCCAGGCCGCGATGGACGTGGCGGGCAACCAGGTGCCGGTGGCGTTCATGGGTGTCGCCACCGTTGCATCCCTGGTGCGCGACCATCAAATGAAAATGCTTGGCGTGTCCTCGGCCGAGCGCCTGGCGCAATTCCCGGATACGCCCACGATCAGCGAGTCCGGACTGCCCGGCTTCCAGTTCAGCGCCTGGTTCACCATCATGGCCCCGGCCGGAACGCCCAAGGACATCATTGCCCGGCTTAACGCCGAGGCGAAGAAGGCGCTCGCCGATCCGGAGGTGCGGAAACGCCTGACCGAACAGGGCGTCACCGCCGTGGGCAGCTCGCCGGAGGAATTGCGCAACCTGACGCGCACCCAACTTGCCAAATATGCCACGCTTGCCAAGGAAGCTGGCATCAAAGCCCAATGAGCTTGATAGTTTCGTCTGTCAGGCAACTATCAGGCGCTAGGTGGGGACCTGAGACGCACGGATAGCATTATGACCTGCGGCGCTATGAGCCACACAAACAGGTCGGGCACATTGCCACGGCCGAACGGTTGGCCGCGGACGAAACCTGGCAGGCCGGCGCTGACACAATCGCGCACGAGATGATGCGGCCGCTGGTGCAGCGCCGCCAATTGGAAGCGGTGGCGGCGATGACGTGGGGGAGATGCATCCGCTTGCCACGCTGACCGAGGCGCTGGCTCTGCCCTTCGTATCATTTCTATACCACTGTAGTAACCCCCGCCGTCTCCCATTGAAACCCGCATCCAGTTGTAATAAAAAATGCCGTTAACCAGTCCATACGTTATGGATCCGTACCGCTAGCGCGCCGGCCAAGCATCGCCGCCTGCTCCTGAAGTGCATCCCGCTACAGCGCCAGGTAAAGATCGATCAAAATTGCCGCATCGCTCCCATTATGCTCGAATTCCCATGCTAGGCTTGAACCCCATGCCCTCGGCCAGATGGCGAAAAGCCAGTGAGAAGGGAGACGCCCCGCGATGGAAGACCCGCTGAGCTTCGCGCAAATCTTCTGCGACGAACTGCGGCAATTGCGCCCCGATCTCGTTCCCCCCGCCGAAACCGAAAAGAATATCCGTGACCGGATCGATCAGTCGGATCGGCCGTTATCGGCGTTGTGCCTGTCGGGCGGCGGAATACGCAGTGCGGCCTTCGCGCTGGGCATTCTTCAGGGCCTCGCCCGGTTCCGGTTGGCCGGCAAATTCGACTACCTCTCGACCGTATCCGGCGGCGGCTACATCGGCAGTTGGCTGAGCGCCTGGCGCTACCGGATCCGCCACAACTTCCATCTACTGAACCTCCCAGGCAGCTTTTTCGATGCATTGGTCTATCGATACATCGACCGCACGCGATCCGGATCCGGCAAGGAAGCGCCCGAGATCACCGGACTACGGGCCGACAGCAACTACCTGACCCCGAAACTCGGGCTGCTCTCCGCGGACACCTGGACCGTGATCGCGCTGTGCATCCGAAACATTGTCCTGAACTGGTCGGTGTTCCTGCCGATCTTCATGGGCCTGCTGTTCGTTCCGCGGATATTCGCCGGACTGAACGAAACATTCCACGGTTCGAGCGGTTCTCTCGCGTGGCCGATCTGGGTCGGGCTGGCCGCGGTCACGGCGGGCCTGGCTGTATGTTCGTACGGAAGGCGATCCGGCGCGCTGGGCGATGGCGGCTTCATTCTGGCCGCGTTGGCGCCGATACTGCTCGCGGCCGTGGCGTTCACCGCCGAAGCGGCTACGCCGAACGGGGCGCCGACCCTTTGCCACGCGGCGGCGGCGGGGGCCGCTTGCTATCTGCTGGCCTGGATCGTCGCTACTCCGTTTGTGGCCTGGCGAACCGATGGGCCCCCAGGTGGGCCACCAACGCCGTTCGCGTTGCTCCTCGATGCCGGTGCCTGGCTGGCCGCCGGGGCGCTTTCAGGCCTGGCACTTGGGGCCGGGATGCGCTTGGCATCAGTCGTCCCCTCCGAAGGCGCCACATGGCTAACCGTGTTCGGCGCCACCTGGACGATGCTGTCGATCTTCGGTGGCGAACTCGTTTACATCGGTCTGCGCAGCTACGCCCGCCGCGGCGACATGGACCGCGAGTGGCTCGGACGCGCCGATGGCTGGCTCAGCGCCGCGGCGGCATCGTGGGCGCTGATCGCCGCGGTCGCCCTGTTCGCCGATGCCGCGCTTGGCAAGCTGCACGTGCTGATCGCGACGGCCCTCGCCGGCGGCGTCTCCGGGCTGTTCGCCCTGATCTTTGGTGGCAGCGCTCGGACCGTGGCAACCCAGGCGACGCAGGCCAGCCGATATTTGTCCTTCGATTCGATCGTCAGCCTCGCCGGCCTGGTATTCGCGCTGTTTCTGGCAATGTGTATTTCCTGGCTCGATGCCCGGCTGCAAGGCGCACTGCGCCAGTCGGCGGTCTGTTCCGGTTGGTGTGTGCCCTGGATGGCGGACTGTGCCGCCGCCGTCTCCCTGCTGCTGATCGGCGGGGTAACCTCATTCGCCGTCAACGTGAACCGGTTTTCGCTGCATGCCATCTATCGCAACCGACTGATACGCGCCTTCCTGGGATCCGCCCGGGCACGGGCCGATCCGGCCCGGGCCTCGGACCGTTTCACCGGGTTCGATCCGGCCGACAACCTCCCCATGGCGGAATTGCCGACAGAGAAACCACTCCACGTGATCAACATCACGCTCAACCTGGTGGGTGGCCGCAACCTGGCCTGGCAGGAACGCAAGGCGGAGCCGTTTTCGGTGACGCCGCTCGCGGTTGGAAATCCGGAGGTCGGCTATCGGCCGACAGCACTTTACGGCGGCCGTCACGGTGGGATCACACTGGGCACCGCGATGGCCATATCGGGCGCCGCGGTCAGTCCGAACATGGGCTACCACTCCTCGCCGATCATCGGCATGCTGCTGATGCTGTTCAACATCCGGCTTGGCTGGTGGCTCGGAAACCCGAAGCAGGACCAATACCGCCGTGAAGGACCAACCTTCAGCGCCGTGCCGCTGTTTCAGGAACTGGCGGGCCAGACCACCAACGCACGCCGCTGGGTTTATCTGTCGGATGGCGGCCACTTCGAAAATCTCGGCCTGTATGAGATGGTCCGCCGCCGCTGCCGGATCATCGTGGTCAGCGACGCCGGCTGCGATCCGAACTTCGGCTTCGAGGACCTGGCCAACGCCGCGCGCAAAATCTACATCGACCTCGGCGTCAGCATCGACTTCGAGACGATGGACCTGACCCAGCGGCAGTCGCCGCCGCAGCCGGCCGCCTATTGCGCGCTGGGCCGCATCACCTATCCGGGGCGCGCGGGCCAAACCGGCTGGATCCTCTATATCAAGCCCGGTTATCACGGCAACGAGCCGATCGATATCCAGGGCTATGCCAACGCCCATGAGACATTTCCGCACGAATCGACGGCCGACCAGTTCTTCTCGGAATCCCAGTTCGAGGCGTACCGCGGCCTCGGCGCGCACATCATGGAACTGATTTGCACCGGCGGCGCCAGGTTGCCACCGACCGCGCGCCCCGCCGAAATGGGCTTCGAAGCGCTGCGGGCCCAGGCCGAACGATACCTCGCATCGGCCGCGAACGCCGCGCGGCCGGCCAGAAACCGCGCCGGCCCCGGCGGCCTTCCGTAGCGCTTGATCACGCTGGGCGGCCTGCGTTTCGTGGCGGGCATTTTAGTCCCTTGCCTCAAGCGCGGGGGACGGCTATACGCCCGCCCTCAGTCGGAGTGTAGCTCAGCCTGGTAGAGCACTGTGTTCGGGACGCAGGGGCCGGAGGTTCGAATCCTCTCACTCCGACCAGAATTCCTGCTATGCGCCCGATCGCATAGCGCCACGTAGCGGCCGCATTCAAACCCCCGCGGCGACGTCCGGCTCGATAAATTCGCCGATCCAGATCGTCCGCGTCGCCTCCAAATGCCAGGGGCCGCGAAGCGTCGGCACCGGGCACACGCCCCGCGAGCACATCCGAAGCATCGATCCACTGCCATAGAGCCGCACATATCCTTCGGCTGGGACAAAATCGCCCGCAACGGTCAGGCGGTTAGGCAGCGAGGTCGCCAGACAGAACGTGGCGGGCGCCCAGGCGGTCGAAGACGCCGGCCGCACGGCGAAAGCCGTCTGCCTTGGGGTCAGCTCGATCGGCGTCTCGCCGGCCGCCGCCGGAAGTCCGGTCCATCCGATCGTCAGGTTTTCCCCGTTCGGCCCCCAGCGTGAAACGATGGTCCACTCATAGTGCGGGGGGCGACTACCAACCAACCGCGCGCGCATGGCGACGACGAACCCACGGTTCGGATTGGCGAGGGCAGGCAGACCAGGCGGCTTTGGCGTCATACCGCCGATTGACGCTGCATCGGCGTGATGCCAGCGTGAATGACCAACCAAGATCCGGGTTCGACATGAACGTGCGTGGGGAGACGCAGTCGCAGGCGGAGGTCCTCGCGGCCGCCGCGGCCATACTGAGCGGCGATTCCGTCGCCGAGGGACCCGCATTCGATCTGCTCGTTCGGCTCGACTATCTCGACGGGATGCAATCGGCGGTACCCCACCGCGCGGCGCTGCTGCGGGCCGCCACCAGGTTTCAGCGCATCTTTACCCTGCGGGCAGAGGACGCGCCCGGACTGGTGGCACTCGGGGCAGAGGTCGACGCCGGCTGTCTCGGCGTGGCGGATGCCCCGACCGCCGGCGTATCCGGAACCGGCCTGAGCTTTCGCCAGGCGTTCGAGTCCTGCGTCGGTGAGGGCGTGGAATACATCGCCCAGTTCCTCACGCCGGACGACAGACTGGTCTCCCTGACCGCGGACGACGCGCTGGCGGACGCCAGGCCGGCTTTGCGCGGACTGTGGGACCGGCTGCTGCCATGCCGTCGGGCACCGGCTGAAGCCGTTCCGGACTGGGCGCCCGCCGCTGACCTCGCGGATGGAGCGCTCGTTTACCTGCCGGCGGATCTATGTTTTCGGCGGCCGCCGCTGGTCCGCGATATCGATCCGCCCTGGCCGCTCAGCACCGGGTGCGGCGCGGGCGCGGATGCGCTGGACGCGACGTTGCACGGGTTGCTGGAACTGATCGAACGTGATGCCGTGGCGCTGTGGCTGCGTGGCGGCATGCGGGCGCGCACTGTCCCGCCCGGCCCGGGCGCCGCCTTGCTTGGGCGATTACGCGGTGGAGTAACGAACAGGCACACCTGGCTTGTTGATATCACCAGTGATATCGGCGTGCCGGTCGTCGTCGCCGCTTCTTGTAACGAAAACGGGTTCGGCCTGTGCCGCGGTTTCGCCTGCCGAGCGACCTTGGCGGCGGCAGCGGATGCGGCGCTGATGGAATTGGCACAGATGGAACTGGCCTACCGGCTTTCCGCCACCAAGCGCGCGCTGCGGGGGGAAACGGCATTGAACGACACCGACCGCCAGCACATCGATCGTTACACCGCGATCGACGTTCGACAGGCGGCATCGTTGCATCCTCTTGCGCCGCCGGCGCCCCCATGCGACGTGCCATCGGATGACAGGATCGCCGTTCTGAGCGATGTGCGAAAGCGGCTGGAGGCGGTCGGCGCGGAGGGCTACGCCGCGAACCTCACAAGGTCGCAACTGGCGATAGCGGTCACGCGGACCATCGCACCCGGCCTTGAAATGAGCCTGGCGGCGCCCCCCGGCCCACGGCTTCTGGCGGCCGCCGAGCGTAACGGCGTGGATCCCGCGCGCCCCTTCGTGTTGTGACAGCAAAAGCCATGGATTTGGCAATGAAATGAACCGCGCCCAGGACCCGGACCCGCTTACATTGGGCCAGGCCGAAGCGGCCGCCGCCGCCGCGCCGGTGCTGCGCGTTTCGGTCATCGGCGGGGCTCATTTCAGTTACGGCGGCCAGGACATCGATCTGCGCAACCGCAAGGCTCGGGCGATTTTCGCCTATCTCGCGCTAAGCCCGATGGCGACGGAGCCGCGGGAGAAACTCGCGGGCCTGTTCTGGAGTGAATTCAGCGAGTCGAACGCGCGCGCCACGCTGCGTCAGGCGATCCATGAGTTCCGGGAGGCTTTGCAGCAAGCGGGCTGCACCGCCGTGGCCAGCACACGCACGACGGTTGGACTGCGGGGCGGATCGTTCAACGTCGACCTGGATGAAATCCTGTCCGCGGTTGCCGCGCGCGAGGCGCCCGAGGCACTGCTGCGCCAGGAACGTCTTGCCGAAACGTTGCTGGCCGGCTTCGACGACCTGGACCCGTCCTTCCACGTCTGGCTGATGGCTCGGCGGCAGGCGCTGCATGACCGGCTGATCCGCGGCCTGGAGGAGGGATACCGCGATCAGGCGCTGGATCCCGCGCGGCGGCGGCGATTGGCGCTGGCGACATTGCTGCTGGATCCGACGCATGAGGAGGCCTGCCGCATCGTCATGCGCTGTGCGGCGGAAGCAGGCGAAATCGGGGCAGCCATCCGCGCCTATGATGAGCTGTACCGGCTGCTCGACGAAGATTACGATATGGAACCATCGGCGCCGACGCAGGAATTGATCGCCGAGGTCAAGCAGGGCAAATTCGACGGGCCGGGCAAATTCGACAAGCCGGACAAATTCGACAAGCCGGGCAAATTTGACGGGCCGGGCAAATTCGACGGGCCGGACACATCCGGGGCCGTCCTGTCCTACGCGAGCGAAATGCGGCAGGCGCTGGTCGCCCCCAGGCGTGCCGTCGATTCGCTGCCCCCGGCGCCCACCGCGCCCAAGCCCGCCTTGCTGGTCGAACCCTTCGGCATGAGTGGCGTCGACCCTGACCGTGTGCATCTGGTCGAGGGATTCCGAATCGAACTGATCGCCTGTTTGACCCGATTCCGCGAATGGTACGTCTCCGGCACGACCATCGATGATCCGGATAACCGGGCCGGCGTCCCAGTGTCGTCCCGATACGCGGTCGTTACGACAGCCTATCAGGCGGGCGCGACCATCAACGTCGTCATGGTGTTGCAGGAACGGCCGTCACAACTCGCGATCTGGGGCGAGCGGTTCGAATTGCGGCTGGAACAATGGTTTGAGGCGCAACAGCGCATTGTTCGGCGCATGGCGGCGACGCTGAACGTGCAACTGTCGACCGAACGGCTGGTGCGGCTGTCGCACATGCCGGATGTGTCGCTGGAATCGTACGATGCGTGGCTGCGCGGCCAGTGGGTGATACGGCACTTCGATGCCGGCGAGTGGAACCGCGCGGTGGAGATGTTCGCCAAGGGGATCGAGCAGGCACCGGCGTTCTCGCCGCTGTACAGCAGCCTGGCGCAGATGAACAACGCGGTACATTTCGTCCAGCCGGGCATGTTCCGTGATCCCGCGACGGTCGCCAGGACCTTGTCCCTGGCGCAGAAGGCGGTCGCCCTGGATCCACGGGATTCCCGGGCGGAACTTTGCCTTGGCTGGGCGTTCGCCATGAGCCGTCGCTACAGCGTCGCGAAAATCCATATGGATCTGGCCTGCGAACTGAACACCAACGATCCGTGGACCTTGGTGTCCGCGGCCATGTTTCACGCCTTCTGCGGCGATGCAGTGCGCGCCGCGGCACTGTCGGCGCAGGCCATGGAGATGACGTTGTCACCGACGCCCGCCCACTGGGTCTATGAGGCGAGTATCCGCTACCTGCGGGGGGACAACGAAGGCACGATCGCGGCGGCGGACCGGGCGCAGGACGCGCTGTTGACCTTGCCCGCATGGCGCGCCGCCGCGCTGTCCAATCTCGGCCGGGTGCGGGAGGCGCGCCAGGACGTGGAACGGTTCTATGAAGGGGTCCGTGCGAACTGGATCAACGACGACGCCCCGACCGATCGGATGATCGGCGGCTGGTTCATGCAGGTCTACCCGATCAGCCGCCCCGACACTTGGCAGCTCCTGCGCGACGGCATCGCCGCGCTGGGAATTCCGGTCGACGGGCTGGCCCACACGGGCGCACCCGTGACGGGATAATCCCGGTCGGCCAAACCCCCGCCTGGCCAAACCCCGGTCGGCCAAACCCCCGGTCGGCCAAACCCCGCTGGCCAAACCCAGCCCGGCAAACCATGCACCCTCCAACCCAGGGCGTGGGTTGGAGGCCTCGGCACGATCGTTTCAGGCGCAATTGTTCAGCGTGTATTCGCCGATCCGGTTGGCATGCAGTTCCATGATGCCGGCCTGGTCGGTGGGCGGGTGCGGCGGCCCACCGTAAAGGTTGCTGTAGAAGGAACGGAACGGATAGGTCGTGCCGTTCAGCAGGTCGTCTTCCGAACCCTGCAGCGTATCCTTCGGCGGCAGCCGCATCACCATGGTGCTGACATTGCCCTGCAGGATAATCACATGAGTATATTGCGCCGGCATCGACGTGATGGACACGCCGGCCGCGGCCACCCGGGTGGTGAATTCTTCGGCCGTCATCGCCACCGCGAATGGTAGCGTGACGGAGCCTCCATCGGCATCCGGAATAAGCACCGGGCCGCCGGCCGGCAGGCACCAGGGTTTGGGATTGCCCTCGGCGTCCACGTCCAGGACGGTGGCCGGGGCCGGCGTCTTGCCCGCCTCGGACGGCCAGCTCTTGTTCACCCAGTAGTCGCGCGGCGGCTGCGGCGCTTCGGCCTGGCTGATATAGTCCAGATGGGTCGCCCAGCTTTTGATCAGCCGGCCCCACTGATCCAGATTGGCCACGTCGTATCGCGATGTCGGTGTTCCTGGCATGCTGGTGTCTCCTGCGCGTTAAGGGGTGATGAAAGGCATGGTCGGGCAGTTCGTCAGGTTGCCCCACGCCTCGGCCAGCCTGACCAGATCAGGCATCGACCCGACAGACTGGATACGATCCCAATCCGAACCCAGGGCCTGTTTGGCGGCGGGCAGCAGAGCGGTCAGCTTCGCTTCCTCGTTGACGAGGCAGCGGAAGATCGTTTCTCCAACGATAATTGATCCCAGCGGCCCCATATGCGCGCCGGCGATCGTCGGATCGAGCTGCGATTCCAGCAGGATATACAGCGGCAGCGGCAGATCCGTCGCCAGCAACCCGGCGTTTTGCGTCACCGTCGCCTTGGCCGCGGCCGTCCCAAGCGATGTCCGCACCAGATCCGCCAGCCATTGCTGAACGGCCGCACCGTCCAGGAACGTTACGCTCGGATAGCGCGCCTGCGCCGCCGCGATCAGCCTATCCAGCCGCCACATGCGGGCGTTCGCGGCACTCAGCCAGTCGCGGACGGTCAGGTGTGCCGGCGAGTTGGCGGAAACCGGCTGGAACATCCCCATGAAATCCAACGGCAGTTGCTGATGGATCGCCAGTTTCAGGCTGTAGTTCGGGGTTCCGCCCAGGGCGAAGAACCGCGCCCATTCGACAATCCACGCCGAAGGCAGCGGATCGCGCACCGGTTCGCCCAGAACGGGCCCACCCAGCACGCCTGAGACCTCGAACCGGTTGGCGGTGTTGAACTGGTAGAACGGGCGCACCATGGCGTGTCCGACGCGGAAGGCGCCATGGGTGAATTCCAGCGGCACGCCATCGCCGCGCCACAGCCAATCCGGACTTTCGGCGGAACGAGCGTTCAGGATCTCATACACCGGACCGGACAGCAGCAGCGGCATCAGGTCGCGGCGAATGATCGCATGATACATGGACAATACGGCGGCGCTGGCATGGGCAAAGCAAGCCTGCGGCCCAAGCCGCGCCAGTTTCTCGGCAATCGCGTTGTGAACGATCGAGAACAGCACGACGATCTGGGAGAGCAACGTATTATCGTCGCTCCGCACATCGGCAACATAGACCTGAGACGCATCCGCGAAATTGCTCGGCGCGGGCGCCTTGTCGAGCTTCAGGCGCGCGAGGTCGCGGAACGGGCAGGCACCGGTCGTTACGCCAGATTGCGCGGCATCGCCGACCTGGCCAAGGCGCAGTCGGGTGCGGAAATCGACCATGACCCCCGCATCCTCGAACGCGATCGGACAGACCGTCGGACCACCACCGTAGAGCGTATCGAGCGCCAGGGCCGCATCGCGCAGGTTGCGGCTGGGAACACCCGCCTCGGCCGCCGCCCAGAACGGCACGGTCGTATCGACCAGGTCATGTGCGACGAATTGCAGAAGATAGGTATAGCCCGACGGGATGCGCGGGTTGTCGACGATGGGGGCAAGCGGCAGAAGACTGTACAGCGCCTGGAGAATGTCTCGCGCTTTGGCCGGATCGGCCCCGATCGTCGTGCGCGACGCGGCGTCGGGCTCGCCCAGCAGGTAGGAGAAGCCGCGGAAAAGCCTGGGATCGATCGGCGCGCCGCCGGCCGGTGCCGGAAGACCGTCCGGCGGAGGACCAAAGCTGAACCCTGCGCGATGCCCCATCATGCCCCCCGTTCGATGCGGCCGGCATTACAGAATATTGCGTGAGGCTACCGTGAGTCAGTCACCGCCGATCACGCCAGCCGACCGACGATGCCACGGATCATTCCGGCGCGACGGGACTCATCGTTTGGCCTTCCGCCGAAACGATACCAAACCGGCGAGGCCGCTGCCGAGGATCGCCAGCGATGCTGGCTCCGGCACCGCGGGGAGCGCATCGGTGGTGAAATTGGCGCCTAGCCACGCCCCGGCGAAATACGATGATGCGGTAGGATACGTCAGGCCGGAGCCGTCGCCATAATAGTCGTAGATGGAGGTCAGGTCATTCAGTGTCACGGCCCCGGGCTGGGCACTGTAGACGGCGGCGACCGGATCCAAGGGGTCGTAACTGGCGACGATGTACTGCGTGCCGGGCTGCAGCGTCAGCGGGGCGATGGAATTATAGCGGAAATCACCGACCAGGGTAGCTGCCGTGCCGGAAGGAATCTGCACCGAAGCGAGCAGGGTCTTAGTCTCGTAATCCCAGATGCCCACCGACGCCTGGCCAGCCAGGCCATCTCCACCGCTGTCGTAAATGCCAAGGCTCTGGATGGTTTCGACATTAATGACCGTGAAAGCGAAACCATACGTGCCGTCAGCCCCCGCCGGCGCGACGGCGGAGGTCGGGGTCACGCCGGTCAGGGCCGGGCCGGCGATCGCCGGAACGGATGCCGCGCAAACCAGGGCAAACGCCCAGGCGATCGTCTTGGTTGCCATGTTACGTCTCCGCTTCGGAAATAACTTTCGTCAACGGAGCCTATCAACACGTTCTCTATCCGTAAAGTATAAGATCAGCTCCAGCCCTTGAATGGCAGAACAAGCGATTGAACCGCAGCCTTTTCTGGCCACACTGCCACGTATTTCTTACCAAATAGTTGCACCAGCAAGGTCGCCGCCAGCGCATTCTGCCCCTTGGTGTCGTATTTAATGCCGTCGTAACCAATCATCAGCTGCTCCGGCTTCAGGTCCTGGCTGACCAGCGCCGCCCGGACCTTCGCCGGTTCGGTGGCGCCGGCTCGGTTGATCGCCTCCATCAGTGCCAGGAAACCCTGCATCCCGCGCGCCGAGGTATCGTCCAGCGCGTGCCCGGCGTGCTTCTGATAGAGTTGGTCCACGATATAGGATGCCGATCCCGGCTTGCCGGCGTCGAACGAACTGCGGTCGATCGCGCCTTGTGCCAGGTCGCCGGCGGCCTCGATATACGCGGTGTCGGAAAAGCCGGCATCGTCGCCGATCAGAATGGGCGGCTTCCAGTTCAGCGTGTGCATTGTCTTGGTGAACAGGATCGCGTCGGACGTGTAGCTGACGAAGATCACCGCATCCGGATCGGCGCTCTTCAGTTGCAGCACCTGCGCGCTGACGTCGCTGGAATTGGCGTTGTAGGCAATGCGCGTATCGATCTTCAGGCCCTTGTCCGTCGCGGCCCCGGCGATCGCGGCGGCGGTGGAGGTGCCATACTCGGTATTCTCGTTCACCAGCGCGATCTTCTCGACCTTGAACCCGGCAGCCTTGCGGCTGGCCAGGAAGCCCGCGTAAGCCAGACCGAAATCCGTGCCGACCGGCGTCGTGCGAAAAAACCACTTGAACCCACGCTCCGTCAGGCTGGGGGCCGACGATTCGGGGGCCATGAACGGGATGCCGTAGCGTTCCGCGATCGCGCTGGCGGTCAGGGTGCAACTGGACTGATAGCATCCGGCCAGGGCGGCGACTTTCTCCTGCGTCACCAGACGCAGCGCCTCGCTCTGCGCCACCGCCGGATTGCCCTGGTGGTCGGCGAAGATCACCTCCACCTTGCGACCGCCCAGGCCGGGCAGCCCTTCGGTCGGCGCCAATGGGATCTTGGCCAGGTCCGGGTGCGGGTTGTTGATGATGTCGACCGCGACCTCGATTGCTTGCTTGACCGCCGTGCCGGCCGAGGCGGCGCCCCCGGTCAGCGGATAGATGGCGCCGATCTTCACCGGGCCGTCGGCCGCCCGCAGGCCGCTCGGCAGCAGGGACAAGGCGGGCGCGGCGAGGCCGGCACGGGTCACGGCGCGGCGCGTCAGGGTTCGGCGGGTCGTCGTCGGCATCTCGTTTCCCTTCTGTAAGACACGCGTAGTGCATAGCGATGTTGGCGGCGCGTCAATGGTATTGTTGCGCGCCGTTCGGTTCCGCCGGGCCAGCGGCAGGCCGGCCGGCGAAACGTTACGCCATCAGGTCCGCAAGCTCCGTCATGCTCGAAACGATCAGGTCCGGCTCATACGGCCAGCGCGCGAACGGGCGGCGGCGGCGATCGACGAAGACGGTGCGCATCCCGGCGGCCTTGGCGCCGACGCAGTCGAATTCGTGGTTGGCCACGAACAGCACTTCCTCCATCGCCAGATCCATCTTGCGGGCGGCCATCGTATAGGTGGCGCGGTGCGGCTTGAACGCGTTGGCGTCGGCGACCGAGATGATCGCGTCGAACGGAATGCCGTGATACTTTTTGGCCTCTTCCAGCATGTCGTGGTCGCCGTTGGACAGCACCACCAGCCTGTAGCTCTTTTGCAGGCGCGCCAGCGCGTCGGGGACTTCCGGGAAGCATGGCAAACGTGCGATTGCCGCGACCAGGGCGCGGACGTCGTCCTCGGTATGCGCGATGCCGGCGCGGTCCATGACCTGGCGGACAGACAGATGGCCGATTTCCCGATAGGGCGTGTGCGGCCGTTGCAGCAGCGCGTCGATCATCGAATTTTCGAAATGAGTGCGCCGCCACCAGGTGACGAAGGCGTTGGGATCGCCCTGCCAGCCCTTCGCCTTCAGGAACGGGGCAGCAACGTCTCGCAGGCCGCCCTGCATGTCCACGACCGTGCCGTACTGGTCGAACATGCAAAGCTTGATCGATGATTTCAGTGCCTCAATGGGTGTCATGGCAGGTCCCTGGTGGATCACGCCATGGTTTATATCAGCCGCTGTTGGATTTGACTTCTCCCCGGGCTTGCCGATGCAATCTAACCGTTGTGAGGCCGGATCGGCCAGGTGCGGGCAAAGCGTCGCCACTTACGCGGGTGATCGGTATCTGGCCGGCCGCGACACGAAACGGCACCGAAACCATCGGGTCGGCTGCGCGGTCGCCGGGCGCCTGGCATCCGGGCGCCTGGCATCGAGCGTGGCGGCGGCGGCTTTCGCCGCGGCCAGCGATTCCGGCAACACTGCACGGCCGACTTTCTCGACATCGGTGCGTGCCAGACGTAGCGCGTGCGGAAATATCATGCAATTAATGAAACTGAATTCTTTGATCGAATGAACCGATGACGCTTCTCCCGAGTCCGCAACAGCTTCGCTATCTGGTGGCACTTGCCGAAAGCCGCCATTTCGGCCGAGCGGCGCAGGCCTGCGCGGTGACGCAGTCCACGTTGTCCGCCGGGTTGCTGGCGTTGGAGCGGCAATTGGACTGCCGCATCCTGGATCGCGCGGCCGGCCGCCATGTCGTGTTCACGCCGCTGGGCCTGGACTTGGTGGAGCGCGCCCGAACCGCCCTGACATCGTTGGAATCGGTGACCGAGGCGGCAATGGCGGCACGCGAACCCATGGGGGGGCCGCTGCGGCTGGGGGTGATCCCGACCATTGGGCCGTTCCTGCTGCCGACGCTGGTGCCGGCCTTGCGGGTGGCGTTCCCGCGGCTGCGGCTGTACCTGCGGGAAGACACCACCGCCAACCTCGTGGACCGGCTGAGCGCCAACCGGCTCGACCTGCTCCTGTTGGCGACACCCTGCGATTGCGGCGGGGCGGATACCGTGCCGGTGGCGCGGGATGCCTTCCTGATCGCTCTCCCCCCCGAACATCGGCTGGCGGGCGAGGAGCAGATCCCGATCTCGGAGCTGGCCACCGAACGGCTGCTGTTGCTGGAGGATGGCCATTGCCTGCGCGATCAGGCGCTGGCGGTGTGCGGATTGCTGGGCGGCGACCGTGGCGATCACGACGGGTTCGCCGCGACCAGTTTGCACACCTTGGTGCAGATGGTCGCCGGTGGGCTGGGCATCACGCTGTTGCCGAAATTGGCGGTGGCGGCCGGGATCACCGCCGGGACCGGGTTGGTATTGCGACCGCTGGCCGGGCCGGGTGCCTGGCGGACACTCGGTCTGGCGTGGCGGCCGAATGCGCCACGCGCCGCCGATTATCGTGCGCTGGGCTCGCATCTGGTCGAATCCTGCCTGGCCGCGCTGGGCCAATAAGGGGCATCGCGACCGACAGGCCGAGCGCCGGATGACCAGGCGCCGGATGACCTGGCGCCGGATGAGTAGGCGCGGGACGATTAGGCGCCGGACGACCAGGCGCCGGACGACCAGGCGCCGGATGACCAGGCGCCGGATGAGTAGGCGCTGGACGATAAACGGAATCCGACGATTAACGGAATCTTAGGGCTTTTCTGGCATTGCGTGCCAATGTCGCACCGCCGCCGGACCGGCCGCACCGCTTATTCAGACGGACTCGCGGCCGAGGAAACCGCCTGTGCCGCCCTGGCCGCCGACGGCTGGACCATCCACGCCCGCCGCCTGCGGACGGCCGCAGGGGA
>DATARX010000242.1:0-5626 GCA_036263955.1 Rhodopila sp. | reverse complement strand
GCCGGCGTGGTACGCCTGGGGATACAGGCGTTGCTACAGGGGAACCCAGACCATGCCCATACCGGTTATTCTCGATTGCGATCCCGGCACCGACGACGCGCTCGCTATCCTGCTGGCGCTGGCATCGCCGGAACTGTCCGTGCTGGCGATCACCGTGGCGGGGGGCAATGTCGGCCTGGCGCATACGCTGCGCAACGCGCGTGGCCTTACGGGTCTGACGGGATCGGGGACACCGGTTTATGCCGGTGCCGATCGTCCGCTGCTTGGGGCGTTCACCAGTGCGGCGACGATCCACGGCGAGGATGGGCTTGGCGGCATCGCCCTGCCCGTGGGCGCGCCGGCCGCCGCCGGCCTGGCCGCCGACGCCATCCGGACCATCCTGCGCGACGCCGGCGAACCGGTCACGCTGATCGGCATCGGCCCCGCCACCAACCTGGCCCTCGCCCTGACCACGGAGCCGGGGTTGGCGGTTAAAGTGGCGCAGATCGTGCTGATGAGCGGCGCGTGGGCGTAGGGCAACGTAACCCCGGCGGCCGAGTTCAACGCCTGGAGCGACCCCGAATCGCTTGCGATCCTGCTGCAATCCGGCCGGCCGGTGGTGTTCGCGACGCTGGAACTGACCGCCCAGGCGCTGGTCACTCCCGCGCGGATCGCCGCGGTGCGCGCCCTGGGTGGCGGGCGCTGCCTGCGAACGGCGTGCGACATCCAGGCGACCGTTCCAGCCTCTCGCCGCCTGAACGGCACGCCGTTGCACGACCCGTGCGCGGTTGCCTGGCTGATCCGCCCTGAGCTGTTCACCGCACGGCCTTGTTCGGTGCAGGTCGATCTCGGCCCCGGACCCGGCCGCGGCCGAACCCTGATCGACCGCTGGGGGCGCACCGGCGCGCCGCTCAACGCCATTGTGCTCGAGACCCTCGATGCCCCCGGCTTTTTCGATCTGCTGGGGCAAAGGCTCGCCCTGCTGCCCTGATCGTGGCACGGTTGCACCATCCCGAGGAGATCCCCGACATGGACCCGAACGCGCTGCCCTTCGACCCTGACGCCATGCTTGCCGGGCTGCGCGATTGGGTGGAATGCGAAAGCCCGACATTCGACGCGGCCGCGGTGAACCGGATGATGGATGTCGCGTCGCGCGCCCTGATCCTGGCCGGCGCGCGGATCGAGCGGATTGCCGGGCGGATGGGCTTTGGCGATTGCGTCCGCGCCACGTTCCCGCACGCGACGCCGGATGTGCCGGGGATTTTGGTGATGGGCCACCTGGACACCGTGCATCCGATCGGCACGCAACTGCCGTTCCGGCGCGATGGCAACAAGGCCTGGGGACCGGGCATCCTGGACATGAAGGGCGGCAACTACATGGCGCTGGAGGCGATTCGCCAGGTGCAGCGCGCCGGCCAGCGCACGCGGTTGCCGGTGACCGTGTTGTTCACCAGTGACGAGGAGGTGGGCAGCCCGTCCACCCGCGACCTGATCGAGGCCGAGGCCGCGCGGCACAAATACGTGCTGGTGCCGGAGCCGGCGCGCCCTGACGGCGGCGTCGTCACCGGCCGCTATGCCATCGCCCGCTTCAACCTGGAGGCGATCGGGCGCCCCAGCCATGCCGGCGCCGCGCTGGGTGCCGGGCGTTCGGCAATTCGCGCGATGGCGCGCAAGCTGATCGAGATCGAGGACATGACCAGCGCAAGCTGCACCTTCAGCGTCGGCGTGATTCATGGCGGCCAGTGGGTCAACTGCGTCACCACCACCTGCACCGGCGAGGCCCTGTCGATGGCCAAGCGCCAGGAAGACCTGGACCGCGGGGTCGCCGCCATGCTGGCGCTGGGCACTTCGTCCGATGACGTGCAGTTCCGGGTGACTCGCGGTGTCACGCGGCCGGTGTGGGAGCCTGATGCCAAAACGATGGCGCTGTATGACACCGCGCGGGACATCGCCCGCGGCCTTGGCTACGTCATCAGTTCGCAGAGTTCGGGGGGCGGTTCGGACGGCAATTTCACCGGCGCGATGGGCATCGCCACGCTGGACGGGCTGGGTGTGGCCGGCGCGGGCGCGCATACGCTGGATGAGCACATCCAGATCGATAGCCTGTCGTATCGAGGAAAACTGATGGCCGGGCTGCTGACGGCCCTGGGCTGATGCAGGCGGTCTGGCAGGCGGTCCGCAGCCGCCCCAGGCTGTTCAGCGGGCTCACGGCCATGCTGCTCGCCTGGCCGCTGCTGCCGGCGGCGTGGCCCACGACGACCCGCGGCGTCGTTGGCTGGGACATTGGCGTTCTGACATTCCTGCTGTTGTCGGCTCAGCTTTTCGTGACAGAACGGCCGGAGCAGATGCCAGCCGCGGCGGAGGCGCAGCAGGAGGGCGAATGGACGATCTTCTGGATCACGCTCGCGGTGGTCGTTGTCAGCTTCGTTGCGGTCGGCAGCGAATTCTCCGCGATCAAGGGCATGGCGCCCAGCGGGCGGGCCTGGGAAGTCGTTCTGGTCGCGGTCACATTGTTTCTGTCATGGCTGATGACCCACGTGACGTTCGCATTCCGTTATGCGCACGAATTCTATGCCCGCGACGACGGCGGGCCGGATGTCGATCGCGGGCTGGAGTTCCCGGGAGAAACGGAACCGGACTATCTGGATTTTCTGTATTTCGCGCTGGTGCTCGGAATGACGTTCCAGGTTTCGGACGTGCAGATCACCAGCCGGAAGCTGCGGCGCGTTGCGGCCCTGCACGGTTTGCTGAGCTTTCTGTTCAACACCGTGATCGTCGCGTTCACAGTGAACATCGCCGCCGGGCTGATGGGATAAGATACGAGACGACAATTCCGCCGATCAGGATCGGCCGCCGCCATAGCTGCGGGTGGGGCGTAGTCGGCCGGACTGATCGCGTTGTGAAATCGGGTCTTCGGAGGAGGCCTTATTGGCGAACCGGCCGTCCCACCCATCGATGCGCAGGAACTCCTGATGCAACAGCATGGTCACGTGGCCGGCTTTGGACCAACCGGGCGAGCAAAGCGCGGGGTTGAAGAAATTCGTTGCGCCGTGTGTGGTGTCCGCCGGCCGGTGGCGCGCGAAACGCAGCGCACTGTCCTGATCCGCCTTCCAGGCGGCTGATTCGCGCGGAACAAGCGTGTCGGACGCCTTGACCCATTGGAACTGGCTGCCGTGACCGGCCCAGATGGTGGCGCAAACCGATGCGTTGGTATGCAGCGCGCGGTTGAAGATCACTTGCGCGACCGCTGTACGTTCCGCTTCGGTTTCGCCCCGCGCTTCGTGGTACATCGCCAGTGCCAGACACAGGATCTGGTCACGTTCGGCCGCGCTCTGCCACCGAATCCCGGGAATGATCGTGTCCGGCGGCAACCGGCGGAGAACGTTGGCCGCCGCGGCGGAGGGATCATTGTTACTGTCTGTATGGTTACTGTCTGTATGGATACCGCCGGTATGGATACCGCCTGTATGGATGTTGTATGTATTGATGTCGTTCGCTTTTGCCAACGCCGGCAGAGCCACAATGATCAGTGCCAAAACAAAATAAATCCGGCCCAATTGCATTATTTACATCCCAGCATTGGTTTTGGTTCGACTGCCCAGGTGTGCCACAGAGTGCCTTGGTCCAGATCTCATAGCTGCGTGATCTGTCGAACGACTTACCGCGAGCGCTGGCAATACCCAACCAGGCTGGAAATACCTCACAAGAAAGCAATGCGTATTACTTCGTCACCTTGACGTCATGATTCGACCTGGGCCCGGTTGTCCCGCGACGCAAATGTGAGGATCGGAAACGGGAACCCGCCGGGACCGTTGGTTTATCGCCTGGTTTATCGTCCCACCGCGCGTACCAGCGCCCCGGCCACGTCGAACAGGTCGAGCAACCGAGCCACGTAGTGATCGTGCACTGCGAATCCGGGGGCGTCGGGGTCTTTCATTTGCCGCTCCAGCGCGTCCAGCATGCGGCGCAGCCGAAGCTGATGCAGCCCCAGTTTTCTCTGCACCGGATCAGCAACGACACCGGCGAATGCCGACGCGACGGTGGATGCCGCGAACAGGCCACCGGTCAGCCCGGCCACCAGTACCGCCGAGGGCGCGACCGGGAAAAGCGTGTACCAGATCGATCCCAGTGCGCCGCCCATGGGGAATGACATCACCGCGGCCCGTTGGGCGATCGCCGCCGCCAGCGACGGTCCCAACGTCATCGCGCCGGGGGTGAGTTTGCGCAGCGCCAGCGCTCCGGCGCTTAGACTGAGCAAGGCGGTCGTAATTTCGGTCGCCGCGGCCCGGGTCCGCGCATACTCGGTCATCGCGTCGTCCAGCCGCCGGCGCAGTATCGGATCGTCGCCACGGCTGCCAAGCGCCTCCAACGCCGGGGTGAGGGCGGCGATGACGCGCGGATCCGACAGAATCGTTTCGGCCAACGCGTCCTTCGCGGCGACGCGATCACCGGACCTGTAGGGCAATTCCAACAAATCAGCGTGGAGTCGCCACGCCAGTTCCTGCCCGACCGCGGTGTGAACCACCAGCCGCTTGCTGCCGAGTTCCGCCGCCAGCCGTGGCGCACCGAGCTTGCGCGCGGCGTGCGAGGCGGCCAGCAAACCGATCTGCGGCGCGGCCATCGCCAGGTTCAAAGGCGCGCGGGCGATATCCCAGCCGACCGCCGCCCGGTGCAGGCTGATCGAGCCGCGCAAAGAAAAGTTCCGATCCACGAACGGTCCGATCAGACGCCTTCGCTCGTTGAAATAGCGTCGCACGCCGGCATCGACGATCTGCCCGGCCAAATCTTGATGGGTCAAATCTTGATGGGTCAAATCTTGATCGGCCAAATCTTGATCGACCAGGGTGCGATCGACCTGGGAGCGATCGGCCAGAGCGCGATCGGCTTTGGACTCAACTGGCACCAGGCGGCTGTCCATCATCATCTCCTCGTCGTCATCCTGGCCCTCGCCCGCACAACAGGGTAGCGTTCCTGTCCTGCTCGTGCATGATCATGTTGGGCGGCCAGCGTTTCGTTGGCGCCAGCCAGGCTGACGCAATGCGAGGGGAACGTCTAAACGCGTGAATCATGCGATAAAACAAAGAGATAAACCATTTTCTGGCGGCACCGTCAGCGTGGAAATGGTCTAGGGAGAAAGAAAAGCAATGTCCACCGCCATGACCAACGACAAGGTGTTCGAAAACGCCGTGATGCGACGCGTGTTCTGGCGCCTGATGCCGTTCCTGCTCGCCGCCTACCTCATCTGCTACATCGACCGCGTCAATGTCGGCTTTGCCTCACTGCAAATGAACAAGGCCGTCGGGATCGATCCGAAGACCTACGGCCTGGGTGCCGGGATCTTCTTCATCGGCTATTTTCTGCTGGAGGTGCCCAGCAACCTGGGCCTGGAGAAATTCGGCGCCAGCAAATGGATTGCCCGCATCATGGTGTCGTGGGGCGTGATCTCCGGCGCTTGCGCGCTGATCGGCGGTCCGACCGCGTTCCTGGTCCTGCGCTTCCTGCTGGGCGCGGCCGAGGCCGGGTTTTTCCCCGGCGTGATCCTGTACCTGACCTACTGGTTCCCCTCGGAGTACCGCGCCAAGATCGTCGGCGTGTTCATGGTCGCGATCCCGGTGGCGGGACTGCTGGGATCGCCGATTTCCGGCGC
>DATARX010000229.1:0-15459 GCA_036263955.1 Rhodopila sp. | reverse complement strand
GCCCTCGGATCGGTCATAGGCTCGGTGCTCGGGGCACGCTTTCTGATGGCCGTATCCGGCGACAGGCTGCGCCTTCTCTTCGTCATCGTCATCGTCGCCCTGGCTGCACAAATGCTTCAAGCCGCGTTTCACGGCCATCATACGCTTCACATGACATGAGCGGCGGTCGCAAGCGGGCGTCTGGCCTGGAGCAGCGTTTGGCAGCGACGTTGCAGTTCGGCACTTGGGTCGGTTCCTGCATCATCGCCGTGGGTTGGGTCCTGTCCGCCACCGGCGAGCCCCCATCGCTACCCATCTCGGCCGTAGCGATCGTTCGGGCCGGCATTGCGCTTTTCATCCTTCTGCCGGCGTTGCGTGTTCTGCTGATGGCTGTCGTCTTTGTCCGCGAACGCGACTACCGCTTCGGCGCCATCGCAGCACTCGTGCTGGCGGTCATCGTTGTGGGCGCAGCGTTAGGAGTGCGCATGGCCGCCGTCGTGCCAGGCTAGAAAAGCGCCTCACATGCATGGCCGCCGAGAGAACCTCGCGGGCATGACGTCCGCCGTTGAGGCGATCCGCTCTCTGGCAAGTGACCGCAATCGACGCGAGGCAGTCGGCGCAGCCCCACGGCGAATGTCAGCTTTCGGGAATGGCTCGGTAGCGGCCCAAAGACAGGCGCTGAGTCTCGCTCGCACCGTCGGACAATCTTGGGCAAGCACGGCCGCCCCGCGGCCCGTCAAACCCCTGTGCCGAGGCACTCGGGCCGCGCTGAGCCACCATGAATGCATGCGCGGGGTGTTACGGCCAGTCGTATAGGACTATTATCTGGCGGCTGCCATCGATCCGCGATGACTCTCGTCATTCGAATGCACGTCTGGAATTGGTCGCAAGGGGCGCAGGGCCCACAATCAATAGCGCGCGATAATGTTGACACAGCAACGACTCCGGCGCCACATAGCGTCCGTCCCATCATAGCGTGGAATAGCAATGCGGCGTTTATTCCTGCTTTTCGGTCTGTTTCTCTGCGCGCCGGTCTTTGTTCCGGCCTGGGGCAGCGACGATCTGGTTCTGCCAACCGTCGAATTCAGCGCCACCGCGGTGCATGAGTCGGGGGCCGTGCGGATCACGGAAACCATCCACTACGCCAACGGCAAGCTGCGCATCGATCGCGGCAACGGCTTCAGTTCGACGATCCTCGATTTCACCACCCAGAGCGAATACCTGCTCATGGTCAACCACACCTACCTCGTGCTGCCCATGGATGATGAACTGTTCCGCCGCTACATCGCCCGCACCGCCGCCATGAGCGGTGCGCGGAAGCTGAAGACAGAGCAGATTGAGGGGCTGCAGACCACGAAATATGCGTTCGGCGACGATGGCGCGCTGAACGCCGCCGGTTCCTATTGGCTGACGTCGACAGGTGTCATGGTGCGGCGGGAGTATAGCGACGGCGTATTTGGCCGCGACGTGCATCATCTGGAGTTTCTGACGCACATCGCCTTCGCCAAACAGCCGGCGGCGCTGTTCGAAATTCCTGCGGGATACCAGAAGGCGAAGTGACGTCTATGCGGTTCGGGCGCCGCCGGCCAGGGCCGCGCGCCGCGCGAAGCCCGACAACGCCCTCCGGACCCGATCCAGCACCGGCTTCCAGCCCACGCCGTCGCGGTTCTCCGCCGGCGTCACGCGGAACAGCCGCATGGTCGGATACCACGGGCTGTCCGAACGATCCGCCAGCCAGCGCCAATCCGGCGCGACATGCAGGATCAGCCAGACCGGCTTGCCCAGCGCGCCGGCCAGGTGGGCGATGCCGGTGTCCACCGCGATCACCAGGTCCAGCCGATCGATCAGGGCGGCCGTGTCGGCGAAATCGGCGGCTTTCTCGACCTCCCGCCCGATCGCCGGGCCGGCCGCCACCGCCGCCAGATCCGTGCTACGAATCTCGTGTTGCAGGCTGTGGAAACTGATGCCCGGCAGTTCGGCCAGGCGCAGGAACAAGGACGCCGGGATCGAGCGCAGGTGGTCGCGGCTGTGCCGCGCATCGCCGGACCAGACCAGTCCGACCTGCAGCGGCCGCCCGGCCGGCCGTTTCATCGCCGATTTCAATCGCCGCGGCGGCCGCAGGTAAGGCACCCCAACCGGAATCGTCCCAGGCTCGGTCTCGAAGATCCGCGGCAGGCTGGTGGAGTTGCATTGGAAGTCAAACCACGCGCCGGCCGGCAGCGCGTTCACCACCGTGGCATACGGCACCGAGTCGGCAAGCAACCGCACCAGCGGCGGAAACGTGCGCCACGTCACCGCCCCCGGGTCGCGATCGCGCAGCAACGGCAGATAGCGGACGAACTGGATTGCGTCGCCGTGGCCCTGATCGTCGGTCACCAGCAAGGTTTTGCCGGTCAGATCCTCGCCCTGCCAGACCCGATCGGCCAGCGTCTCGGCCGCGTCCGGATACAGCCCCAGAATACCCTCGCGCACCGCATAATCCGCCCAGCCCTCCCGGAAGCGGCCAAGCCGCAGCCGGTTCATGCCGCGCAGCATCCGCGTCACGGCCAGATCCGGCCGCATCGCCAGCGCCTGGTCCAAATACGGCACGGCCTCCGCGAATCGGCCTTCGGCGATCGCGAGTTCCCCAAGCATGGCGATTGCCGTCGCGTCCTGGATGGAACCATCCGAACCGGTTTCGAGCATCGGGCTCAGGACGTCCCGGGTTTCCGCGCCTCGCCCGGTCCAGGCCGCGAACTGGGCGAGTCGGAGCCGGAATTCTGGATTCGGCGGCTGGATGCTCACCGCCCGCCGTGCGGCCTCAAGCGCCTGTTGGTGACAGCCCGCCGCCCAGAGCGCCGATGCGCGCTGGTTCCAGGCCGGGGCGAAATTGGCTTCCACCGTCAGCGCGGCCTCGATCAACCGCAGCGCTCGGACATGGTCCTTGCGCAACATTGCCAGTTCGGCCTGTTTCGTCAGCGCCATCGGATGCCTGGGATCGGCAACCAGTGCCCGATCCAGCAGCGAGGCTGCCTGCCCAACGTTGCCGGCCACGATCGCTGCCGTCGCCGCCTGCACCAACAGGTCCGCGGCGGGTTGCTGCATGAACGTCGGCAGCACGGCCAGCCTGCTTAGGGCACTGGCCCGAACGGTGCTTTGCTAGCTGCTGCTGGCTTGTAGCTGTTCGCGCATGTGTCGGGCGCGCGCCAGCACCTTGTTCTCAATATCGCCAACCGTCGAGTCGGCCACGTTGGCGTCGACCCACTGGCCGTTTTCCATGACCTGCCGGTAAATGTTCACCCGGATTCCGTCGCTGCGCAGGTCGCGGCTAAGGATATAGATGGTTGCCTTGAAGCGTTCTCCGCTGGTGCCCGGGGGGATGTACCAGTCGGTGATGATCACCCCGCCGAACGGATCGGCCGAAGCCAATGGCATGAAACCGATGGTATCGAGCGCGCCGCGCCACAGGAAGGCGTTGACGCCGATTCCGGCGCCGCCGCCGCCACCGCCGCCACCACCGGCGGATTCGTTGCCGTTCTTGTTGGCACCCTTGCCGATGCCGAAAATCGTGCCGCTGTCCTCGCCGCCCATGCGGGTGGAGGACACGTCGCCGGGCGATCCGCTGCCCAGGCCGTTGAATTCCGCCGGTGTCGGGTTCGGCTTGCTCGCGGCGCATCCCGCGACCGCCAGCGCGGCGACGAAGGTTACGGGAAGAATGCAGGCAGATAACGGAGACGATCGCATTGCGATGAAAAGCCTTGTGTTGGCGGACATGGGCATTCGGGACTGTTTAGCCGGACGCATGGCCGGCAGCAATCGCGATTCTCGTCCGCTACGGCGGGATTGGACGTCGGCGTGTCACAAACAAAAACGGCGGGCTGTCGCTGCCCGCCGTTTCCGCCGTCAAGTCGACAGAGAGATTACCAGGTCACAACGGTCGAGAAGAACAGGGCCTGGCCCTTCACGTCGTTGTAGGCGCTGCCACCGCCAACGGCGTTGGTGGCAAAGTTAAAGTCGCCCTGGTGCGTCTGGTAGTAGTCGTATTCCAGAACCAAGTTGATGCCCGGGGCGACCTTGTAGTTGCCACCAACAGCGGTTTCGAACTGGTGACGCTGCGAGGTGCCGGTCAGGTTCGAATTACCCTGCGTGTCGATGATGCCGACAGCGGAACAAAGGGTCCAGGGGCCGTTCAGGTAGGTCAAGCCGAACACGGTGGCGTTGGTCGGGACGCCGCCGCTGGTTACCAGGGCAAGCTGGTTGTTCACCCGGCCGCCGATATAGCTCACCGCCGCGGTCAGGCCGCCGGTCGTGACGGCAACGCCGAACTGATAGAAGCTCAGCGGATCATAATGCAGGCCGTTGGCACTGAACGCGCGGTACGCGGCCGTGCCGGGGGCAGCGGTGGTGTAGACGTTGGCGTCTTCGCCCGCCGCATGCTCGTAGAAGCCGTACGCCTTCACGTCGACCGGACCAAACGTGTTCTCGTACCGGACGCCGGCGCCGACCTGGTTATACCAGCGATTGGAGGTGTTGCCGGTCGTTGTGGCGATAAGAGCATCGCCGCCAAGCGCGGAAGAGCCAATGCTGGCAGGCCCGGGTGTCGCCGGGTAGGCGGCGAGGCCGGAGCCGGTCGCATAGGAGTTGCCCTGGGTCGGCGCGAACTGGGCCCCGAAGTCGAAGCCGTAGAACTGCGGGCTCAGGTAAACGATCTTGGTGTTGTCGTATTCGGCGCCGGCCTGCGCCAGCCACGGGAAGTTCGCCCCGCCGCCACCGGTCGCGTTGGCCGGCCAATCGTTGGCAAAGCCGGGCCCCTGGAACACGCCGTCACCAGCATCCCAGCACTGGCTGGTGAAGATACAGTTGTCGAACAATCCGACCACGCCGTCCGCCTGGCCGATACGAACGATACCGGTCCGATCGGAGCCGATGTAGGTATAGGCGCGGCGAACGAACACCGTTTCCGCCGAACTGTTGAGCGACGGGCTGGCGATCGAGGGCGACTGCACGCTGCCGGACGTGCTCATCGCAGGCTGGAAGTTCTCGCGCAACTCGATCTGGGCGCCGTAACGGATACCGTTCGCGGACACGCCGTCGATGCCCGGATACAGGCGCATATACGAACTGGCGGCGAGCGGGTTCTGCTTATAGGTGACCGTGCGCGTGCTGCCGGGCGTGATGGCGCCCGTCACGCCGACGGTGGCGGGGGTCGTCACCGTGGTCGTCAGCTTGTCCAGGCTGGTGAAGCCGGCGCCGACGTCAGCTTCGACGCGGCCGTTCAGGCGGATCACCACGGTGCCCGGCGCCGGAACCGCATAGAAGTTCTGTCCCAACGCGCCGTAGGTGCTCAGGCCGCCGGAAGCGGAGTTGCCCGACGGGGTGTTGGCGATACCCCAGGCGTTGTTGTTGCTGTTGAACGAGGCGCCACCGGCATACGGCGCGGCCAACTGGCCTTGCGACGGGTTGGCGGGGACCTGGGGGGCCTGCGCGAAGGCCAGCCCGCCGGATGCTCCCAGAATGGCGGCGCTGCCCAAGAGAAGCTTACGCATGAAAATCCTCCTTATTACACCGGTTTGCCGGCGATCTCTTCAGGCCCCGCCCGTCAAGTCCCGCGAACAGGCGGGGGGGCAGCCAGACCTGGGCAAAAGTAATGAACTCCGGTTCATGATCTCGCAACCAGCTTCGGCGGTGCAGCATGGCATTTCCGAAACAGTGTGGCCATTAGACCACAAGCCCCGGTGGGAGCGGCCAAATCGAACGATGCGGGGGTGGCGACAGCGGTGATCGTTGCGTCGGCGATGGCTCGCCGCGCTGGCTTTTCAGCGGATTGCGTTTGGTTGTTTTGTCCGAAGCAGGACCAAGCGCTGGTCGCGATGGCGGCTAGTGGTTGCCGCCGGGAATCAGGTCGCGGGGGTCACTTACCCGCAGGGGTGGAGACGGCCAGGGCGCCGATCGCGCCAGCCGCCCGGCATAGGGTGCTCGGCAACCGCCGCACCGAACGCCCATCCACGCCACCCAGCGCGGCGATGCCCGATCCCGCGCCGTTGCCCGCCCGCCCACGTCGCGCGATCGCGGCCCAGCGTGCCGGGCCCAGGCCAGGGGCGCCGGCATGGCTCGCGGTCGGGAAGGCCGGCGACAGGAAGACCAGGCTGGCGCCGGCACGCTGCGCCCGCCGCAGGTCCCGCACCGAATGGGCGGAGCTGGTTATCAGGCCGGTCGGGCGAACCGGTCCGGGATAGACCCCGCCGCGCAGGTGAGTCCCGGCCTTCAGCGCCGCCGCCAGGCGGACGTCGCCGGCAACGACCAGCAGCAGCCGCCGCGATCGGCAAATGCGTTGCAGATCCCTGCCTAGCGCCGCCCGTGCCGGATCGTTGTCATGCCGCAAAACCACCCCGGCGCAACCGCGCGGCAGCGCGGCGACGGCCGCTCGCGGATCGGGCAGGCGCCGCTCATCCGTGAACAGCCAGAGACGGGGCAGGGGAGGATGGGCCAGGGCAGGATGGGCCAGGGCAGGGTGGGCCAGGGGAGGATGGGCCAGCGGAGCCGGTTTCCGCCGCATCCCCCAGGCAAGTAGTTTCAGATCCATCGACACCAGCGAGAAACCCGGCCGAAGCGGCAAATGGCGGAGCGCCAGCGCACAGGCAGCCCGCCGGTCATTCGCTTAGCTTGATGTAATGATCCCGGTACCGCGTCCGCAGGCTGGTCTTCAACAGTTTGCCGGTCGCGGTGTGCGGCAGCTCCGGCACCACCACCACGTCATCCGGCAGCCACCATTTGGCGACCTTGCCTTCGTACAGCGCCAGCACCGATTGCGGATCGACTGTCTTCCCCGCCGCGGGGACGACCAGCAGCAGCGGACGCTCATCCCATTTCGGATGCGTCGCCGCGACCACCGCGGCCTCGACCACGTCGGGGTGGGAGACGGCAATGTTCTCCAGCGTAATGGAACTGATCCATTCGCCGCCGGATTTTATGACGTCCTTGGATCGGTCGGTGATCTCCATGAAGCCATCGGGGTCGATGGTGGCGACGTCGCCGGTGGCGAACCAGCCGTCCTCGTCCAGGGCGCTGCCGGGCTGATCGCCGAAATAGGCGCTGGCGACCCACGGGCCCTTCACCATCAGGTCGCCGAACGCGACGCCGTCCCATGGCAGTTCCGTGCCGTCGCCATCGACGATCTTCATGTCGATGCCCGGCAGGATCCGGCCCTGCTTCAGCATGTGGGCCGCCGCCGCGTCCTTCGACAGCCCGAGTTGCGCGGTCTTCGGCGCATTGTAGGTGCCGACCGGGCTGAGTTCGCTCATGCCCCAGCCCTGCTCGAACTTGATGCCGTATTCGTCACGAAACGCCTGGATCAGCAGCGGCGGCGAGGCGGATCCGCCGGACATGATGCGCTCCACCGTCTCCAGCCGCTCCCCGCTGGCGCGCAGATATTGCAGCAGGCCCAGCCACACCGTGGGAACGCCGGCGGTGAAATTGACCTTCTCGCTATTCAGCAGGTTGGCCATGCTGGCCCCGTCCAGGTGCCGGCCCGGCAGCACCAGCGAGGCGCCGGCCAGCGCCGCGGCATACGGCATGCCCCAGGCGTTGACGTGAAACATCGGCACCACCGGCAGCACGCGGTGGCTGGCCCGGATGCCCATGACGTCGGGCATGGAGGTGGCGTACGCATGCAGCCAGGTCGAGCGGTGGCTGTACAGCACGCCTTTCGGCCGCCCGGTGGTGCCGGAGGTGTAGCACAGCGCGCTGGCGGTGTTCTCGTCGAACAGCGGCCAGGCGTAGTCGTCGTCCGCCGCGTCCATCAGCTGGTCGTAGCATGCCAGCGTCATGCCGGGGGCCAGGGTCACCTCCGGCATGTGGTCCGGATCGGTCAGCATGACGACCGTCTTGACCGCGTCCGCGATATGCGGTGCGATCGCAGTGACCAGGGCGGCGAAACTGCTGTCGACGAACAGGACTTTGTCCCGCGCGTGATTGATGATGTAGGCCACGTCGTCCGGGTGCAGGCGCGGGTTGATGGTGTGGCAGATCGCCTGCATCCCCGGCGCGGCGTAATACACTTCCAGGTGGCGGTAGCCGTTCCAGGCCAGGGTGCCGACGCGATCCCCGGCGCCGACGCCTAGCTTTTGCAGCACCCGAACCAGCCGCCGGGCGCGCGCCTCCACGTCGCGCCAGGTGTAGCGGTGTGTGGTGTTCTCGTGCGTGCGCGACACAACCTCGGCCGATCCGTGGTGCCGCGCGGCATGGGTCAGGATCGAGGAAATCATCAGTCCTTGCGACTGCATCAAACCGAGCATGGCCGTCACCTCCGGGTTTTTGTTGGCAAGCGCATGATCGTGTGCAGCGGGCGGTTGGGGTGGGAGCGGTCGCGGCGGGGGCGGTCGCGGTGTGGGCGGTTGGGCGGTCGCTGCGGGTGAACCATGCGCTTATTTGTTGGCGCGGGATGATACGGCAATAATGCGCGAGAAGAAGGGGGAAACAGCATGCGCGAGGTCATGATCGTAACGGGCGGCAGCCAGGGCATCGGCGAGGCGGTGGCCAAGCTGGCGGCCTCACGCGGCTACGCGGTGGCGCTGACCTACCAGTCGAACCAGGCGCTGGCCGATGCCGTCGTCGGCGACATCACGGCGGCGGGTGGCGCGGCGATCGCGGTGCGCGCCGAAATGGCCGACGAGGCGGCGATCCTCGGGCTGTTCCGGACGGTTGACGAAACCTTCGGGCCGGTGACCGCGCTGGTCAACAACGCCGGCACGCCCGGGCCGATGGGCCGGATCGACGCGGTGACCACGCAGACGCTGGACACCGTGCTGGCGGTCAATGTCCGGGCGCCGTTCCTGCTGATCCGCGAGGCGGTTGCCCGCATGGCGACCGATCGCGGCGGGGCAGGCGGGGCGATCGTCAATATCTCGTCGCGCGCGGCCGAACTGGGCGGCGCGGGGGAGTGGATCCATTACGCCGCCTCGAAGGGGGCGCTGGACAGCCTGACGATCGGCGCGTCCAAGGAACTGGCGACGCGCGGCATCCGGGTGAACGCGGTCAGCCCCGGCCTGATCCAGACCGACCTGCACGCCCGCGCCGGATTGCCGGACCGGCTGACGCGGCTGGTGGGCGGCATCCCGATGGCGCGCGTGGGCAGCACGCAGGAAGTTGCGGCGGCGGTGCTCTGGCTGCCGTCCCCGGAAGCGTCCTATATTACGGGCGTCATAATCCCAGTGTCCGGAGGGCGTTGAAATGGAGCTGAAAACCGCATTGATCGTCGGTGTCGGATCGGGCCTGAGCGCCTCGCTCGCCCGCCTGTTTGCCAGGCACGGGCTGCAGGTGGCGATGGCGTCTCGTGATCCGGACAAGCTGCAGAAGCTGGCCGAGGAGACCGCCGGCGTCACCTTCGCCTGCGAGGCGACCGAACCCGAGGAGGTCGCGGCGCTGTTCGACGTGGTGATCGCCACGCAGGGCGTGCCGGACATCGTCGTCTACAACGCCAGCGCCCGAGCGCGCGGGCCGGTGACGGATCTGGATCCGGAGGCGGTCGCCCGGGCGATCTCGGTCAGCGCCTATGGCGGTTTCCTGGTGGCGCAGCAGGCGGCGCGGCACATGGTCGCGCGTGGGTCGGGGGCCATCCTGCTGACCGGGGCGTCGGCCAGCGTGAAGGGCTATCCGAACTCCTCGGCATTCGCGATGGGCAAGTTCGCGCTGCGGGGCCTGGCCTCCGCCCTGGCGCGGGAGTTGTCGCCGCAGGGTGTGCATGTCGCGCATTTCGTCATCGACGGCGGCATCCGCAGTGCCACGCGGCCGGATCCGAACGGCAGCCCCGACAGCATGCTGGACCCCGACGCGATCGCGGAGACGTATTGGCAGGTGGCGAACCAGGCGCGCAGCGCCTGGACGTGGGAGGTCGAACTGCGGCCGTGGGTGGAAAAGTTCTAGCCGCGAGCGGAATCCGCCCGATCCGCCGCGGATTTGTTACGGGGTGTTCATCGGCCTGACGACCGGCCGAGCGTCCGTGGTTTGCCCTCCGTGCCGAGGCAGCGCGCGGTATTGGCGATTCACGTTGTCGTGATAGGCTTTTCTTGCCCGAAACGGTCTTGCTACACATCGATCTCTGTCGGCGTTGGCGTATTTTGCCCGTTTTCGCCTGCTGCACCCGCATTAACTATTACAATACAAAAATTAATTCGGTGCCCGCGGCTGGGATGGGCTGGAAGGCGAAGACCGTGCGGCGCCTGGGCGCGGTACGCAATGCCACCTCGCCCGACGCGAAAAATGGGTGTATCTATTCGGCATGAAAGCACGTTTCACTCGGCCTCGAACGCACGTTTCGGGTTGCCGCGACGCTTGTGACTCCGAAACGAAGATGGCCCGGCGCGGTGTCACGGCGGCGTTGTGACCGATGACCCCCCGCTTGGCCTGGTAGCGATTGGCGCCTCGGCCGGCGGCATCGAGGCGTTCCGCCAGTTCTTTGGCAAGATGCCACCCGACAGCGGGCTGGCGTTCGTCGTCGTCCTGCATCTCGCCCCGGGCCGCAGGAGCATGTTGCCGGAAATCCTGGCGCGCTGGACCACGATGCCGGTGACCGAGGCACAGGATGGCACCGCGATCGAGGCCAACCATGTCGTCGTGCTTCCGGCCGGCAGCGTCGCGGAACTGCGGAACGACCGCCTGTCGTTGCGCCCGTTGGGACAGGATGCGCCGCGCAGTTTCACGCCGATCGATATGTTTTTCGATTCCGTGGCGACCAGCCTGACCGAGGACGCGATCGGCGTGATCCTGTCCGGCGCCGGTCATGACGGCTCGCTCGGATTGAAAGCCATCAAGGCGCGCGGCGGGCTGACTCTCGCCCAAGGGGGGGGCGGTTCGGGGCCCGAGTATCCCGGCATGCCGGACAGCGCCGTCGCCGCGGGGGCGGTCGACCTGTACGTGCGGGTCGAGGACATGCCCGACCGTATCCTCGCCGCGCGGCGGGTTCGGCTCGCCACATTGCGGGAAGGCGACCAGGCCATGGCCGACCTTGGCAAGCTGCGCGTGGCGATCTGCGCGATCCTGCGATCGCGCCTCGGGCACGATTTTTCCCAGTACAAGCACCAGACCTTCATGCGGCGGGTGCAGCGGCGGATGCAGGTGCTGCGGCTGGCGCGCTACGACGATTACATCGAAATGCTGAAAACCGACCGTGAGCAGGCGGTGATGCTGTTTCGCGACCTGCTGATCAGCGTCACCAGCTTCTTTCGTGACGCCGCGATGTTCACCGCGCTGGAACGCGACATCATCCCCCGCCTGTTCGCCGGCAAGGATGCGACCCATGAGCTGCGGATCTGGGTGCCCGGCTGCGCCACCGGCGAGGAAGCGTACTCGCTGGCCATCCTGCTGCGCGAACATATGGATCGCATCTCCACCTTCCCCAAGGTGCAGATTTTCGCCAGTGACATCGATGAGACCGCGATCGGTTCGGCGCGGGCAGGGCGGTTTCCGGCAACGTTGCTGGAAGGCGTATCGGCGGAGCGGCGGTTGCGCTTTTTTGTCGAGGGACCCGACGGCTATGTCATCCGGCAGGATGTGCGGGAGTTGTGCACCTTCTCCGCCCACAGCCTGATCCGCGATCCGCCGTTTTCCCGTATCGACCTGATCTCCTGCCGCAACCTGTTGATCTACATGGACAACGAATTGCAGGACCGGGTGATACCGATCTTTCATTACGCGGCCGTGCCGGGCGGCATCCTTGTTCTTGGATCGTCCGAAACGATTGCCCGGCATGAGCGGCTGTTCCAGCCGCTGGACCGCTCGCACCGGATTTTTGTGCGCCAGGATGGTCCGAGCGACGTGCCGAACGTTTATCATCTGCCGGCCGGCGAAACCCGGTTCGGGGTGGGGGTAGGGGTGTCCAATCGGCTCGACCCGAAGGAGCATTGGTTGAAAGCGGTGGGATTCGCCAACCGGCGTATCCTGGAACGCTTTGCGTCGCCGTTCGTGGTGGTGAACGCGACCGGCGAAGTCGGGCATTTCTCCAGCCATATCGGCCGGTTCCTGGAACCGGCGCCCGGCGCGCCCAGCACCAACCTGTTCGAAATGGCGCGCAAGGGCTGGGGACTGGAACTGCGCGCCGCGCTGCGCAACTGCATCGAGACCGGCCGCCCGGTGGAGCAGGTGCGCGCCGTCGTGCGGCTTGACGGCGAAAAGTCCCCCCCGGTCAAGCTGATCGTGGAGCCGCTGCCCAGCCCCGATGCCGATCCGCTGTTCATGATCGCCTTCGTCGAGGTCGAGGCGCCGCGGCCGGCGGGCGATGCGACATCCGGCGCGGCCATCCCGGCGGCCGACGCCGCCATCGCGCACCTGGACCGGGAAAACCGCGATCTGCGCGAACAACTGCAATCGATCGCCGAGGAACATGCCACGGCGATTGAGGAACTGCGCAGTTCCAACGAAGAATTGCAGTCTGTGAATGAGGAATTGCAATCCACCAATGAGGAGCTGGAAACCTCCCGCGAGGAAATCCAGTCGATCAACGAAGAACTGAACACCGTCAATGTGCAGTTATCGGCGAAGGTGGACCAGCTTGATCGCAGCAACAGCGATTTGAAGAACCTGTTCGACAGCACCAAGGTCGCCACGGTGTTTCTGGATCCGTATCTGATCATCCGTAGCTTCACGCCGGATGTCGCCGGTATCTACAATCTGATCCCCAGCGATGTCGGCCGGCCGCTGACCGACATTGTCAGCCAGCTCAGCTACGCGTCGTTGCGCGACGATGTCCAGGATGTGCTGCGCACGTTGCGGCCGCTGGAAAAACGGGTTCAGCGGCAGGGCGGGTCGGCGCACTACCTGATGCGCCTCCTGCCGTATCGCAGCCCCGACAGCACCGTGGACGGGTCGCTGATCACGTTTGTCGACGTGACCAGTATCGTCCGGGCGGAAGAACATCAGCGCCTGCTGGTCGATGAATTGAACCACCGGGTCAAGAACATGCTGACCGTGGTGATTTCACTGGCGACCAATACCATGCGGCGCGCGGGCACGCTGGAGGGTTTCAAGGACGTCTTCCTGGGACGGATCCATGCGCTGACCGCGGCGTATGCTTTGCTCAGCCGCGATGCCTGGTCGTCGGTTCCGCTGCGCGAAATCCTGCTGGAGGAATTGCGGCCGTTCCTGGCCGGGCCCGAGGCCAACGTGACGCTGAACGGCCCCGCCGTGCTGGTTGAACCGCGCACCGCCCTCGCCCTGGGCATGGCTGTGCATGAGTTGACGACGAACGCGGTCAAGTTTGGCGCGTTGTCGGTACCGGACGGCACGATCGATATCGATTGGACCGTCGAAGGCCCCCCCGGCGGCGCGCTGTTGAGGCTGCAATGGGCGGAGCGCGGCGGTCCGCCGGTGGCCGGGCCCGATCATCGTGGCTTCGGTATGACGTTGATCGAACGTGCGTTTGCCCACGACGTCGGCGGTGACGCCGAAGTCGCGTTCCTCCCGGAAGGTGTCGTCGCAACGTTGCGTGCCCCGCTGATCGAAAAGCAGGATAAGGAAACATCGTAATGTTCGTTCCCGCGCCGCTGCTGGCCGGCAAGCGTGTCCTGATCGTGGAGGACGAATCGCTGGTCGCCATGCTGATCGAGGGCCTGCTGGAAGATTGCGGGTGCAGGATCGTCGGCCCGTGCGGCACCGTCGAGCAGGCGCTGGAGGCGGCGCGAACCGAGGCGTTCGACCTCGCGGTCCTCGACGTCAACCTGCGCGGCAAGAAAGTCTACCCGGTCGCGGAGGTGCTGGCCGAACGGCATATCCCGTTCCTGTTCCTGTCGGGCTATGGCGAGGAGGCGATCCCGCCCGGACGCACGACCTGGAAGGTGTGTGCCAAGCCGTTCAAGGGCAACGAACTGATGGATATGCTGTCCAGCGCCTTGTCATCCGCGGTGCATTGATCGGGTCGCTATCGTTTCTGTTCCGCCAGCCAGCGGAAAACGACGGAAAAGTCCTTTCCGCCGTCGCCGGCATCGACGACCTGCTGGTAGAAGCCAAGCGCCAGCGCGGCCAGTGGCGTCGGGGCGCCGGTCGCTGCCGCCGCCGCCTGCGACAGTTTCACATCCTTCACCATCAGCGCGGCGGCGAACCCGGGCGCATAGTCGCGGTTGGACGGCGCCGCCGGTACGGGTCCGGGCGCGGGACAGTAATTCGACAGAGCCCAGGAGTTGGCGGTCGCGGTGCTGCAGATCCGGTGCAGTTTTTCCCAGTCCAGGCCGAGTTTCTGGGCCAGCAGAAAGCCTTCCGACACGCCGACCATGTTGATGGCGAGCATCATGTTGTTGCAGATCTTCACCGCCTGCCCGGCGCCGGGGCCGCCGGCATGGAAGATGTTCCTGCCCATCGCCTCCAGCACGGATTTGCCACGGGTGAAGGCGTCCTCGGTGCCGCCGACCATGAAGGTCAGCGTGCCGTTCTGCGCGCCGGCGGTGCCGCCGGAGACGGGTGCGTCCAGCATCGCCAGGCCGGCGGTTTCCGCGGTCGCGGTCACGGTGCGGGCGGTTTCCACATCGATCGTGGAACAATCGATCAGCAGCGGCTTGTCGGTCGCGGTGACCTCGATCAGCCCGCCCTGGTGCAGGTAGACGTCGCGCACATGCTCGCCGGCCGGCAGCATGGTGATGACGATGGAGGCGCCCTTGACCGCATCGGCCGCGCTTGCCGCCGTCTTGCCGCCGGCCTTGGCCAGGGCGTCCAGCGCCGCCGCGCTCAGGTCGTAGCCGGTCACGGTGTGGCCGGCCTTCACCAGGTTGGCCGCCATCGGGCCACCCATGTTGCCCAGGCCGATGAATCCAATGGTCGCCATGATCACAGCACCTCAAAAATTTCGTAGATCGGGCCTTCGGGCGGCCGGCTGCCGGTGCCGATCGCGAACATCCGGTTGAGCCAGGCATATTGCGGCGCCGCGGTTTCGAACGTCGCGGCAATGCGGAAGTAGTACTCGCCGGGATCGACGTATTGACCGGCGTTGACTTTGGCCATGACTTCGGGCGGGCCATGCCGCAGGCCGCGATAGGTCAGGCCGATCGCCGCGCCGTCATCGGTTTGCAGCACGATGCGGACATCCAGCGTGGTGACACCGTCCGAACGGCCGATGATCCAGTCGGCGCCGCCAGGCAACACAGTACCGCGCAGCTTGGCGCCCTCGAACGTGCCGCCGGCGACGAGGCCGATGCGGCGGTTGCCGCCGGGTGTCTCGCCGATCGGCTGCATGCCGCTGACGGCGAGTTTCAGCGTCAGCAAATGGGACGTGCGGATCTCGGCCATTGGATTCCTCCGGTGGATTGGGGTGGATCAGACCCGATCCGGGAAAGGGTGGCAAGGGCGGCGGGAGGGATTGATGTTGCGTGGACGAACTAAGGATCGTGGCGGGCAACATCCCGCTCCGCCAGGAACGCTGACGGCGTAACGATCGCGACGCCGCGAAATGGATTCAGCCCCCGCAAATCCGCGTCACCCGTAACGATGCAACTGGCCTCTCCGTTGACGCCAAGCTCCAGG
>DATARX010000226.1:0-6455 GCA_036263955.1 Rhodopila sp. | reverse complement strand
GTCAGTTCGAACTGCACATAAGGGCCATTGCCGGTTTGCCGTTGCCGCCGGCGACCCGGCACGCCGATGCGGTAATGAAGAACCTGATCGGCCCTGAGGGGATGGCGCTGTGGCCGGCCGCGCTCGCCGAATCCGGAATTATTCCGCATCTCTATGGCAAGGCCGAGGCGTTGCCGGGCCGCAAGATGGGACATGTCACGCGGCTATTTCCGCGCGGCGCGTTGCCCGGGGAATTTGGCGTGGCGGCGGCGTTCGGCAAGTTGGCCGATCAATAAGCGCGCCGGCCGAACGGTCCGACCCCCCCGCCGGTTACCGGATTTTTCAAATTTCCGTTGCTTTTTCGCAGTGCTTCACGCCGGCTGCACCGCTCGCGTGGGGGTTGCCGCGACTTGCCCCGGTGATTATAGCCGCCGTCCAAGGAGTTCGCATGGACGTCATATCCGAGTTGTCTCCCGAAAATCCTGCCTTGATTCGCCAGGCGCAGGTGCTGGCGCGCCCGATGACCTTGGCGCGCCGCATGGCCGACGCGATCCGCGCCCTGGCGATCGATGCCACCGAACAAGCGAAGTCCGGCCATCCGGGTCTGCCGATGGGCATGGCCGATGTAGCGACAGCCCTGTGGACCCGGTTCCACAAATTCGATGCCGCCGACCCGCGCTGGCCTGATCGCGACCGATTCGTGCTGTCCGCCGGCCACGGCTCGATGCTGTTATACGCGCTGATCTATCTGACCGGTTACGACGGCATGTCGATCGAGGACATCCGTAATTTCCGCCAGCTGCACTCGCCTGCCGCGGGGCATCCCGCGTATGGCGAGCATCCGGCCATCGAGAGCACGACCGGCCCGTTGGGTCAGGGCCTGGCGACCGCTGTCGGGATGGCCCTGGCCGAACGCAACATGGCGGCACGGTTCGGCAAGTCGTTGGTGGATCACCGTACCTGGGTGATTGCCTCCGACGGCGACCTGATGGAGGGCATCAGCCACGAGGCAGCCGCCCTGGCCGGGCATCTTGGCCTGTCCAAGCTGACCGTCATGTATGACGACAGCCAGGTCTCGATCGACGGCGATACGTCGCTGTCATCTGCGGACGATGTGCTGAAGCGGTTTGCCGCTTATGGCTGGGCCACCAAGCGGATCGACGGGCATGATCCGGCGCAGATCAACGCGGCTTTGTCCTTCGCCGTGCGTTCGAAGAAGCCCACGCTGCTTGCTTGCCGCACGATTATCGGTTTGGGAGCGCCGACCAACGCAGGGACCGAAGGCGTGCATGGCTCGCCTTTTGGTTCGCAGGAAGCCGCCCAGGCGAAGGCGTTGCTGGGTTGGCACGAATCGCCCTTCTTCACGCCGGACGACCTGAGGGAGCGCTGGCATGCGGCGGGCACCCGAGGGGCCGGTGCCCGGCGGTCCTGGCTCAAGCGTCTCGCCCGGCATAACCAGCGCGGCGAGTTCGACCGTGTGATGGCCGGACGGCTGCCGGACAACTGGTATGAGGCGGTCGTTGAACTAAAACAGCAGATTGCCGACGATCGGCCGAGACTGGCCACAAGAGCGTCCAGCCTTCGTTGCCTGGAGGCATTGGTATCCGCGACGCCGGAGCTGATCGGCGGGTCTGCCGACCTGACCGGGTCGAACCTGACGCTGGTAAAGGGGACGGCCTCGATCTCCGCCGGCAACTACAGCGGCCGATACATCCATTATGGCGTTCGCGAGCATGGCATGGCCGCGGCGGCCAACGGCATGGCGCTGCATGGCGGCGTCATTCCGTATGTCGGCACGTTCGTCGTGTTCAGCGATTATCTGCGTCCGGCTTTGCGGATGGCCGCGATCATGCGTCAACGGGTGATCTACGTGCTGACCCATGATTCGATCGGCCTGGGCGAGGACGGACCGACGCACCAGCCCGTCGAACATCTCGCCGGTCTGCGGGCGATGCCCAATCTGCAGGTATTTCGGCCGGCCGACACCATGGAGACGGCGGAATGCTGGGAACTCGCGGTGCGGCGCGCAGACGGACCCAGCCTATTGGTGCTGTCACGTCAGGCGTTGCCGGCGTGGCGGACGGACGTGTCGGAGAATCGATGCGCCCGTGGCGGTTATGTCCTGGCCGAGGCGGATGGGCCACGGCAGGCCACCATCATCGCCACTGGGTCCGAAGTGCCGATCGCCATGGCCGCGCGGGAGAAACTGGCGGGCGACAACATCACCGTCGCCGTCGTCTCACTGCCGTGCTGGGAATTGTTCGCGCTGCAGGATGTGGCGTATCGCGCCCAGGTGTTGGGCGGCGCGCCGCGGGTCGGCATCGAGGCCGCCGGCGCCTTTGGGTGGGAGCAATGGCTGGGGCCTGACGGCATCTTCATCGGCATGACCGGATTCGGCGCCTCGGCGAACTGCGAGGACCTGTACAGACATTTTGGCATCACGCCGGAGGCGGTGGTCGCCGCGGTCAACCGCCGGCTTGGGTAAAACGCTTGTCAAACCCGCGATTTGTGCAGACCCGTGCCGTTGATTTATCTCAATGACTGTGCCGATAAGCGGACGTGAGTTACCACCCGGTAATCGAAGAAGGATCTAGTCATGGCGGTCAAGGTCGCGATCAACGGATTTGGGCGCATCGGGCGCCTGGTGTTGCGGGCGATTGTCGAAAGCGGCCGGGACGACGTTGTCCCCGTCGCGATCAACGACCTCGGCAGCGTCGAAGCGAACGCCCATCTGTTCGCGTATGACAGCGTGCATGGCCGGTTTCCCGGCCAGATCGAGGTTTCCGGCGATACCATCACCATCCGCCATAATGGCAAGGTTTATGGCCCTCTGAAGGTCTCCGCCGAACGCGACCCGACCAAGGTGCCATACCAGAGTGTCGATGTGGCGCTGGAATGCACCGGCATCTTCACCAGCAAGGCCAAGGCCTCGGCCCTGCTGTCGGCCGGTGCGCGCAAGGTGTTGATCTCCGCCCCCGGGGATGAAGTCGACGCCACGATCGTCTATGGCGTCAATCACAAGACGCTGACCAAGGACATGACGGTCGTATCGAACGCGTCCTGCACCACGAACTGCCTGGCGCCGATGGCGAAGGTGCTGCACGAGCGGTTCGGCATCCTGCGCGGCTACATGGTGACCATTCACGCCTATACCGGCGACCAGAATACGGTCGATACGCTGCACAAGGACCTGCATCGCGCTCGGGCCGCGGCGGTGTCGGCGATCCCGACCTCAACCGGTGCGGCGCGGGCGGTTGGCCTGGTGCTGCCGGAGTTGAAGGGCAAGCTGGACGGCACCGCGATCAGAATCCCGACCCCGAATGTGTCCCTCGTGTCGCTGGACGTGAACCTGTCCAAGCCAGCGACCAAAGAGGACGTCAACGCCGCGATGCAGGACGCATCGAAGGGCGAACTGGCGGGGATCCTGGACTACAACAAGGCGCCGCTGGTGAGCATCGACTTCAACCACAACCCGGCATCATGCACCTTCGACTCGACCCAGACCGCGGTCGTCGACGGTGCACTGGTTCGGGTCATGGGCTGGTATGACAACGAGTGGGGCTTCTCCAACCGGATGTCCGATACCGCGGCATTGTTCGGCAGCCTGTAAGCGTCGACAGCGTAAATTCGTCATGGGCCGGGGAGGCCCGGCCACCCGCGCGGCGGTCCGCCGCGTGCCGGCGGCCGGGACACCCGTCGCCATGACGTCCAGACCCTGAATACCCGTGGCCATGACGGTCCCGGGCCACGGCGGCAAAATAGGCCAACCGCGTTACTCCGGAGTAATACCGATGTCGTTCCGCACCCTCGACAACGTGGACGTCGGCGGCAAGCGCGTTCTGCTACGTGCCGACCTCAACGTGCCGGTCCACGACGGCAAGATCAGCGACCTGACCCGCATCGAGCGTTTGTCCCCAACCATTCGGGAACTGTCCGAGAAGGGCGCCAAGGTTGTCGTCTGCAGCCATTTCGACCGGCCCAAAGGCAAACGCGTGCCGGAAATGTCGCTCGCGCCGATGGCTGCGGCGCTGGGCGAGGTCCTGGGCAAACGCGTCCGGTTCGTTGAGGACTGCGTTGGACCGGCCGCCGAACAAGCCGTCGAATTGTTGGCGCGCGGCGACGTGCTGGTGCTTGAGAACACCCGCTTCCATGCCGGCGAAGAAAGGAACGATCTCGCCTTTGCCGAGGGACTGGCGAAACTGGCCGATATATTCGTCAATGATGCGTTCTCCACCGCGCATCGTGCCCACGCCAGCACCGAGGGCGTGGCACATCTGCTGCCGCCCTATGCCGGGCGGCTGATGCAGGCGGAGTTGGAGGCGCTGGATGCCGCGCTGGGCAATCCGGCGCGTCCGGTCGCGGCGATCGTCGGTGGCGCCAAGGTGTCGACCAAGCTGGAATTGCTGGGTAACCTGGTAAGCAAGGTCGATGTGCTGGTGATTGGCGGCGCGATGGCCAACACCTTTCTGGCCGCCCAAGGCAAGGCCGTCGGCAAATCCCTGCAGGAAGCCGAGATGCACGGTACCGCGATGGAAATCCTGGCCAAGGCGCAAGCTGCCGACTGCCGGATCGTTTTGCCGATCGACGCGGTGGTCGCCCGCGAATTCAAGCCGAACCCGTCGACCGAGACGGTTTCGATCGATTCCGTTTCGCCTGATACGATGATCCTCGATGTTGGTCCGGCATCGGTCGCCGCCCTGATCAAGCAGCTTTCATCGTTGAAGACCTTGGTCTGGAACGGTCCGCTAGGTGCCTTCGAAATACCGCCGTTCGACGCCGCGACCGTGGCATTGGCCCGAGCCGTGGCCGAGGCGACGCAGGCGGGCGGCTTGCGCAGTGTCGCCGGTGGTGGCGACACGGTGTCCGCGCTCCGTCACGCGGGTGTGATCGAGAAACTCAGCTACGTGTCTTCGGCCGGTGGTGCCTTCCTGGAGTGGCTGGAGGGCAAGACCCTGCCGGGTGTCGCCGCCCTGGACGCCTGACGGCGGCACGTTCGCCCAGGAAAGGCGTGACCGGCGCGACGAATCGGCGAACCGGCTATTGTCGCATAGGTTTCCGTTGCCGGAGCAATGCCGCATGACCCGGGTGTATCTCGCCGGTCCAGACGTTTTCCTGCCCGATGCCATCGATTGGATGGAGCGGAAGAAGGCGATCTGCGCCGGCTTCCGCCTGACCGGCGTGTCCCCGCTCGATGCGCTGGCGCGGGAGCCGACTGACTGGGCCGGTCTTCCGGAATGGCGTCGGATCGCGCTGCGCAATGAGGCCCATATCAGAAGCTGTGCCGCGATCATGGCCAATCTGACGCCATTTCGCGGGCCGAGCGCCGACGTCGGCACGGTGTATGAGGTCGGCTTCGCGCGTGGTCTGGGGCTGAAAGTGTTCGGCTATGCCACCGTGGCGGCGGGCTTCCTCGACCGCACCTTGTCGTCGATCGGTGGCGGGCGGATGGCGTCGGACGGGTCGTGGTGGGACCCCGACGGATTGATGGTCGAGCAGTTCGGGCTGTTCGACAACCTGATGATCGAAGGCGGGATTACCGATTCCGGCGGCGCGCTGATCCGGGACGACCAGGACCGCTGGAACGATCTGTCGGTGTTCGAGCGCTGTGCCCAGGTGGCGGCGGTGGCGCTGGGTTCGTGATCTGCTGTGGCAGACGCTGACGAAAGAGCGGTGGGAGATGCTCCGCATCATGACGGGGCAAGGGTAAATGTCCGTACGTGCGATCGCGCTCGGTGTTGGCCGGGCCCTCAAGGCCTTGAGAACGACCCGACAGCCCTTGTCGATGCTGGTTTGATTGAGCGAACCGCGGATGGCGTCGTCTTCGCTTACGATGCGGTGCATGTCGAATTGACGCTGACAAAGGATTCAAACCCGCTTCAAGCAGCATAGGCAGGGCGGCACTCAAACGGTCGCCGGGCCGCCCAGGATCGTTGTCGCCTGCGCCGACAGCACGCCGCCATTGCCATGGACCAGCGCGAGTTCTGCGTCCGCTACCTGCCGTTGCCCACATTGGCCGCGCAGTTGTCGGACGGCTTCGATCAGCAGGAACAGGCCGTACATTCCGGGATGGCAGTACGATAGGCCGCCGCCATTGGTGTTGACCGCCAGCGAGCCATTTGGTGCAATCCGGCCACCCTCGACAAACCGGCCGCCTTCGCCTTTCGGGCAGAATCCGAGGTCCTCCAGGAACAGGATCGTGTTGATCGTAAACGCATCGTATAGCGCCAGGACATCGATATCGGCGGCTTTCACGCTCGCGGCCCGATAGGCCTGGGCACCGGACTCGATCGCCCCGGTATGCGTCAGCACTGGCATCGAGGTGATCGAGGCATGGCTGATCGACTGCCCGCTGCCCAGCACATAGACCGGCTTCTGCTTCATCCCGCGCGCCCGATCCGCCTTCACCAGCACGATCGCGCCGCCGCCATCGGTCACCAGGCAGATATCGCGAACGGTGAACGGATCGCTGATCGGCC
>DATARX010000169.1:0-1929 GCA_036263955.1 Rhodopila sp. | reverse complement strand
TGTCGGGGTTGCTTCTGTCGGGCCTGCTTCTGTCCGGCGCCGCCCGAGCCAACGACAAGATCACCTTTGGGTTGGACTGGAAGGCCGAGGCCGAATATGGCGGCTACTATCAGGCCGTCGCCACCGGCATTTATGCCAGGCACGGACTGGACGTGACGATCCAGCAGGGCGGACCGCAGGTCAACCACACCCAGTTGCTGCTGGCCGGACGGCTGGATTTCGATATTTCCTCCAATTCCTTCCTGGCGCTGAATTTCGCCAAGGAGAACATCCCATTCCGTGCCATCGCCGGCATGTTTCAGAAGGATCCGGTGGTGCTGATCGCCCACCCCGGCATGGGCAACGACAGCTTCCCGGCCCTCAAGGGCAAGCCGATCATGATCGGCGCGGATTCCCGTGTCGGCTGGTGGACCTTCCTGAGGGCCAAATTCGGCTATGCCGACAGCCAGATCCGGCCCTACACCTTCAACCTCGCCCCCTTCCTGGTCGACAAGAACGCGATCCAGCAGGGCTATCTGGGGTCGGAGCCGTTCTCGATCGAGCAACAAGCCCATTTCCAGCCGGTTGTGCTGCTCCTGGCTGACGCGGGGTTCCAGGGCTACGCCAGCATGATCGCCACCTCCGACAAAAAGATCGCGCAGCAACCGGACCTGGTGCAGCGCTTCGTCGATGCCTCGATCGAGGGTTGGTATTCCTACCTGTATGGCGACCCGGCACCGGGGAATGCATTGATCAAGCAGGCCAACCCGGAGATGAACGACGCCCTTATCGCCTACGGGATCAAATCGATGAAGGCCCACGGCATCCTGGACTCGGGGGATGCGCTGACGTCCGGAATCGGCGCGATGACAGCGCGGCGCTGGGCCGATTTCTACCAGACCGTTTCGGCGCAGGGGGTCTACCCCAAGGACCTGGACGTCACCAAGGCCTACACGCTGCAGTTCGTGAATCATAAGGTCGGCATGGACCTTAAGCATTGACGCGTCGCGAGCAGGCCCGGCAGCCGATCGCCAGCAGGCTTATGCATGCTGACGATTGACGCGGTCGGCCGCCGCTTTCCCGGCGGCGTCGAGGCGTTGCGCGATGCCTCCCTTCGCCTGTCCGAAGCCGATTTCGTTGCCCTGCTGGGGCCTTCCGGCTGTGGCAAATCGACATTGCTGCGGCTGATCGCCGGGCTCGACCAGCCGGACAGCGGCACCCTGGCCTGGGACGGAAGGCCGCCCGCCCCCGGCGACATCGGCTATGCGTTCCAGGACGCGACCTTGCTGCCGTGGGGAACCGCCGAGGACAATGTCTTCCTGCCGCTGCGCCTGCGCGGGGTTTCCCGCGAGGCCGCGATCCCGGCGGTACACGCCGCGCTGCATCGCGTCGGCCTGGACGGGTTCGAGAAAGCCCGTCCGCGCCAGCTCTCCGGCGGCATGCGCATGCGCGTGTCGATCGCGCGCGCGCTGGTCACCAAACCGCGCCTGCTGTTGATGGACGAGCCGTTTGCCGCCTTGGACGAGTTCACCCGCCACAAGCTGCAAGCCGATCTGCTGGAGGTCTGGCGCGCCGCCGGCTGCACCGTCGTGTTCGTCACCCACTCGATCTATGAGGCGGCTTTCCTCGCCCGCCGGATTGTCCTGATGACCCCCCGTCCCGGCCGGATCGATCGGGAAATCGGCTCCGGCCTGACAGCGGGGCCCGAGACACGCCTGGATCCGGCCTACGCGGCGCTGGTCGCCGAGGTCGCGCGCGGGATGGCGGAGGCGCTGCGATGAAATGGGCACCCGCCTTGTTCGGCCTGCTGGCATTGGCCTTGTGGGAAGCCGCGGTGCGGATCGGCGACGTGCCGGTCTACCAGCTTCCCGGCCCGATCGCGATCGTCAACGCCTTCATCGCGGATCCGGTGGGATTGCTGCAGGCGCTGGCCTCGACGCTGTTCGTCAC
>DATARX010000160.1:0-7421 GCA_036263955.1 Rhodopila sp. | reverse complement strand
CCGAGTGACGCCAGCACGTTCGGCGTATCCAGCATGGCCGGATTGCGCGCGCCATCATCCGCGGGCAGCCAGCGCAGGGCCTCCTCCACGAACGTGGCGGCGGCGCCCCCCTCCGGCACGCTCGGGCCCGCGGTTTCTGTCACCCGATCGACCGGCAGATGCGCACGCCCGAGGGGGATGCGCACCGTGACGGTCGTGCCGCTGTCGACCCGGCTTTCCACCGCGATCGTGCCGCAGTGGAGGCGCACCAGTTCATGGACCAGCGCCAGCCCGATGCCGGTGCCTTCCAGGGTGCGGCCGCGCTGGCCCTCGATACGATGAAACCGGTCGAAGATGTGCGGCAGTTCCGCCTCGGGAATGCCGATGCCGGTGTCACGAACGGTGAGTACGACCATGTCGGCGTCCACCGCGGCGTGCAGCCCGACGGTAATGTCGCCGGCCAGCGTATATTTGAAGGCGTTGGAGACCAGATTGAGGACGATGCGTTCCCACATCTCGGCATCGATATAAACCGGCCGATCCAGCCGCGCGCACTGCGTGTCCAGCCGAAGGCCGGCGCGATCGCAGGCCGAACGGAAATTGCTCGCGAGTTCCTCGGTATACCTACCCAGTTCGACGGGCTGGTAACGGGCCTGGACGCGGCCAGCCTCGATACGGGAGAAATCCAGCAGCGTGTTCACCAGCCGCAGCAGCCGAAGCCCGTTGCGATGTGCCATCGACAACTGGTCGGCGGAGTCCGGGGCGTGTTTCGCGAGGGACGTGATCGCCTCCTCCAGCGGCCCCAGCATCAGCGTCAGTGGCGTGCGGAATTCATGGCTGACGTTGGAGAAGAACGCTGTCTTCGCCTGGTCGACTTCGGCCAGCGCTTCGGCCCGGCGGCGCTCAGCCTCGTAGGCGCGCGCCGCGCCGAGACCGGCGGCGATTTGCGCGGCGACCAGGTCGATGAAGCCCGCATAGGCCTCGTCCAGCGGACGGTACGGATTGAGGCCGGCGATGAACAATCCCGCCGGCTGCTCCAGCCCCTGCTGAGCGATCGGCACGATCATGACCTGACGCGGCGGCGTGTCCCAGGCGGCGTGCTTCAATCCGGACAGTCCGGCCGCATCACAAATAAGCCGCCGCTCCGATCCATTCACCGCCGCGGCCGGGAATGGAAGTTCGTCCCAGCGCTGGGGGTGGGCCGGCGCGGTCACCCCGTCGCCGTCGATCCGCCATAGCTGCCCGGTTGCGCCATCCGTGAGATAGATCAGGCTGAACGGCACATCCTGGCCGGTGCGTCCCAGGGCGCGCGCGACGGCGTGCAGGACCTCCGGCTCCGAACGGACCGCGCCAAGGTCGCTGGCCAGGTCGCGCAATGTGGCAACCTGGCGTTCGCCGATGACCCGCTGGGTTTCCTCCATCACGACGCAGAGGAACCCGGCGACCGTCCCATCGTCACCGGGCAGCGGGCTGTAGGAGAACGTATGATACGTCTCCTCGGGATAGCCGCTGCGTTCCAGGAACAGCAGCAGGCCTTCGTCCCAGGTCGCCTGTCCGGTTTGCATCACCGATTCGATACGCGGTCCGATGTCCGTCCAGATTTCCGACCACACCTCGCTGGCCGGCTGCCCGAGCGCCCATGGATGCTTGACCCCGAGGGTTGGGGTGTAGGCGTCGTTGCAGAAGAACGTCAGATCCCTGCCCCACCCCATCCACATCTGATAGCGCGATGTCAGCATCATGCGCAGGATGGTCGTCAGGCTTTGCGGCCAGTCCTCCGGCGCGCCGATCGCGCTCCCGGTCCAATCCGTGGCAGCGATCAGATCCGCCATCTCACCACCCGCGGTGGCGAACGCCGAGGAGCCTGGCGTTTCGCCAGCGGACGGATTTATTCCACGCAAGCCCGATACCTCCTCATGCTCATAGCGAGCCGTATCGCGTATTGAGGTCGATTGGGAACGAATTTACGGGCTGCCGCGTGGCGTTCACATTAAGGTGAATTCACTTACCCTATCGTGGCCGGCGGATTTCCATCGGGCGTCGTCACCGATGCGTATCGCCGCGGCAGAGATATGTCATTTGACAGGTGCATCAAATCGCCCGGCTACTATCGGCACCGCATCGATCCTGGTCGAGATCGATTGAGGGGCGCGGACGTTACCCCGCATCCGGCAGGATCCGGTTCGCGATGGCTGCCGCCTCGGTGACATCCCGTGCCACGGCACTGCCGTCCGCCATGGCGATCGCCCCATAGCCCCAGGCCGCGAAGATGCTGGGTATCCCGGCGCCCCGCGCCGCGAGAACGTCATTGTGATGATCGCCAAGCATCACCGCCGCGCTGACCTGGCCGCCTGCCTGCCCGAGCGTGCCGAGCAGATGCGACGGATCCGGTTTGCGTGCCGGAAAACTGTCGCCGCCGCCGACCGCGGACAGCAAGGGCAGCAGTCCCATGACCTGGAGCAAGTGCCTGGCGGCCTGTTCGGGCTTGTTGGTGCACACCGCCAGGCGCCAGCCCTGTCGCGCCAATATGGTGAGAACCGGCAACACATCGGGAAACAGCGTGCTTTCTACCGCCACGTGAGCCGCATAGTCGGCGGACATCTCGGCGACCGCCGCCGGATCCGCCTGGCGTCCGTGGGCGGCGAAGGCCCGCGCGACCAGCACCGCGAGCCCGTCGCCGACCATTGCCGCCACGTGTTGGGGCGAGAACGCCGGCAGCCCACGGCGGCCCATCAACCGGTTCAGTGCCGCCGCCAGGTCCGGCAGGGTGTCAACCAGCGTGCCGTCAAGATCGAGCAGCAGTGTGCGGGCCACTATGTTGCACTCCGAAACGTGAATTGAACCAATAGCATAACGGTGGCCTTTGACATTGCTCCGTCCTCGCCGCTACGCCAGATCACCTAGCGAAGCAAAGGCCGCGTATGCAAGCAACCGCAATCATTCTGGCCGCCGGCCTTGGCACACGAATGAAGTCGTCCCTACCGAAGACACTGCATCGCCTGGCCGGGCGGACCATGCTGCGCCACCTCCTGGCGAGTTGCGAAACGGTGTTCGAGCGCATCGTTGTCGTTCTGGGTCCCGAGATGGATGCAGTCCGGAAAGAAGCCGAACCGCATATCTGCGTCGTCCAGCACGACCGTCTCGGCACCGCCCACGCGGCGATGCAGGCGATCGAACATTTTGGCAGCGGTCAGGTGGCCGTGCTGTACGCAGACAATCCGCTGATCCGCGCCGCCACGATGCGCCGCCTGCTGGACAGCCACGCGCCGGATGGTCTTTCCCTGCTCGCTTTCCGACCTGCCGACCCCATCTGCTATGGGCGCGTGATCACCGGCCCCGACGGCCTGGTGCAACGCATCGTCGAATACGCCGACGCCTCGCCCGCCGAACGCGCGGTGACCTTGTGCAATGCCGGCGTGCTGTGCGGCGGCGCGGCCGAAATGCGCGGATGGTTGCACGCGGTTCGCAACGACAATGCCAAGGCGGAGTACTACCTCACCGACGTCGTCGCCCTGGCACGTGCGGCCGGCCGGTCGGTGTCCGCGGTGGAAGCGCCGGCGGACGAACTCGCGGGCATCAATTCGCGGGCTGAACTGGCCCGCGCCGAGGCCGTTGTGCAAGGCTGGCTGCGCGCGGCGGCGATGGACGCCGGCGTGACGATGATCGATCCATCGTCCGTCTTCCTGTCGGCCGACACGAAATTGGCGGCCGACGTCACCATCGAACCGAACGTCTTCTTCGGCCCTGGCGTGACCGTCGCCCCCAACGTGATCATCCGCGCGTTCAGCCATATCGAGGGTGCCGACATCGGTCCCGGCAGCAGCATCGGCCCGTTCGCCCGCCTGCGGCCCGGTGCAAGACTGGAAAATGACGTGCACATCGGCAACTTCGTGGAGATCAAGGCCGCCCGCCTGGCACCCGGCGTGAAGGCCAACCATCTGAGTTATATCGGCGACGCCACGGTCGGCACCGCCACCAATATCGGCGCGGGCACGATCACCTGTAACTACGATGGCACCAACAAACATCAGACAACGATCGGCGCGCGCGTATTCGTCGGTTCCGATGTCGCATTGGTCGCACCAGTAACGGTCGGCGACGGTGCGTTCATTGCGGCCGGCAGCGTGATCACCGACGACGTGGCACCGGACGCCCTCGCCATGGCACGCGGGCGTCAGGTCGAGAAACCGGGACGCGCGCCGGAAATGCGGGCAGCGGCGCAGGCATACAAGAATTCGAAGCAGGCCATGGCGAAGAAGGAAAACAGCTGAATGTGCGGCATTGTCGGAGTCATCGGCGCCCGTCCCGCCGCGCCCATCATCCTGGAGGCTCTGCGCCGCCTGGAATATCGCGGCTATGACAGCGCCGGCATCGCCACGCTGGTGAACGGCAACATCGACCGCCGTCGCGCGGAGGGCAAGCTGGGAAACCTGGCCGCCTCCTTGGACCGCGCCGCCCTGCCCGGCTCGATCGGCATCGGCCACACGCGCTGGGCCACTCACGGCGCCCCGACCGAAAGCAATGCCCATCCGCACGGCACCGCCCTGGTGTCGCTGGTGCATAACGGCATCATCGAAAACCACGCCGAACTGCGCGCCGAACTGGAAGCCGAGGGCCAGGCATTCAGCACGGAAACCGATACCGAGACTGTCGCCCAGCTCGTCGACCTCAATCTCAAGCGCGGCATGCCGCCGATCGAGGCCGCCGGCGCGGCGCTCCGCCGCCTGGAAGGCGCCTACGCCCTGGCGATGATTTTCGCCGGCCACCCGGAACTGATCGTCGGCGCCCAGCATGGCGCACCGCTGGCGATCGGCTTCGGTGAGGACGAGATGTTCGTCGGCTCCGACGCCTTGGCACTCGCCCCGCTGACCCGCCGCATCGCCTATCTGCGTGACGGCGACTGGACCGTCGTCGACCGCCAGGGCGCGCGATTTTTCGACGCCGAGGGCAACCAGGTCGAGCGCGAGATCAAGCTGACGAAACTGACCGGTGCCGCCATCGGCAAAGGCAATTTCCGGCATTTCATGGAGAAGGAACTCCACGAACACCCGGCGGTAATCGGCGACACGCTGCACCAGATGATCAGCCCGGGGAGCCGGGCGGTCGCCTTGCCCGACCTCGGGATCGATTTTCGCAAAGTCTCCCGCATTACCATGAGTGCCTGCGGCAGCGCGTTCTACGCCGGGCTGGTCGGCCGCTGGTGGTTCGAGGCAGTGGCCCGCATTCCGACCGACGGCGATGTCGCCAGCGAATTCCGCTACCGCACGCCACCGATGTCAAAAGGCGGCCTCGGCCTGCTGGTGTCCCAGTCGGGCGAAACCGCAGATACCCTCGCAGCGCTGCGCTACATGCGCGAGCAGCACCAGCAGATCCTGTCCGTCCTCAATGTCCCCGAAAGCACCATGGCGCGTGAAAGCGACGCAGTGCTGGAAACTGTCGCCGGTCCGGAAATCGGTGTCGCCAGCACCAAGGCGTTCACCGCCCAGCTTTCGGTGCTGGCCTGCCTGGCACTCGCCGCCGGCCGGGAGACCGGTGCGATCAGCGCCGAGGAAGAAGCCCGGATGACCGCCGCCCTGTTGGAAGTCCCCGGCCGGGCGGCCGAGGTGCTCGCGGATGACGCATCCATCCAGTCGATCGCGAACCGCGTCTCGAAGGCCCGCGACGTGCTGTTCCTGGGCCGCGGCAATTGCTTCCCGATCGCGCTGGAAGGTGCGCTGAAGCTGAAGGAAATCAGCTACATCCACGCCGAGGGCTACGCCGCCGGCGAAATGAAGCACGGTCCGATCGCGCTGATCGACCCGGCGGTGCCGGTGATCGCCATCGCCCCGTCCGGCCCGCTGTTCGAAAAAACCGCCTCCAACCTGCAGGAAGCCGCGGCGCGGGGGGGCCAGGTGATCGTGTTCAGCGACGCCGCCGGCGCGGCCAAACTGCGCGGCATTTCGGTCGAGACGGTGGTCCTGCCGGATGTCGACCCGTTCGTGGCCCCGATCCTCTACGCGATCCCGGTGCAGATGCTGGCCTACCACGTCGCCGTGCTGAAAGGCACGGACGTCGACCAGCCGCGCAACCTGGCGAAGTCGGTGACGGTGGAATAACGCGACCTTGTTTACACTAGGTGACGCGCGTATATCCTGACCAACGTTGGTCAGGAATGTTCCCATGGACACCGTCAATCTCTACGAGGCAAAGACCAACCTCTCACAGTTGGTTGAGCGCGCGGCCGCCGGCGAAGAAATCGTTATCGCCAAAGCCGGCCGCCCCCTCGCACGTCTGGTGCCCCTGGCGAAGCGCGCCACCCCCCGTCCGCTCGGTCTACTGGCAGGGCAGGTGTGGATCGGCGACGATTTCGACGACCCGCTGCCCGATGACATACAGAAGGCATTTGACGGACTGATGCCCTGAACCTGCTCCTCGATACCCATGTCTTCGTGTGGGCGGTCTCGGAGCCATCTCGCCTTGATCGGCGTGTTCGGGAGGCACTCACTTCCGCCGAACATCAGGTGGTAGTCAGTGCCGTCACGCCGTGGGAAATCGCGATCAAGCAAGCTGCCGCCCGCCTCCGGTTTCCGCTCGACCGTTTCGATGACACGATCGACCGGATGGGATGCGACATCTTGCCCATCCTCCCATCCCACGGCATCGCCGCCGGTGCCCTGCCACGTTACCACAACGACCCGTTCGATCGGATGCTGATCGCCCAGGCGCTGGTGGAAAACCTCACGTTGGTAACGAGCGATCGTGCCATCGCGCGCTATGCGGTCCTGCTGTTTGATCAGGAATGATCGAAATGAAGTCTCAGGAGATCGCCCGGAAGTGGGAGCCGCCGCCTGATAGGAAGGGTTCTGAGAGGCCCTTATCCACGCTGATGAACAACACAACCTGCCGTTCAATGCGGCTTCAACGACCCGCTATCGAGAGCCTTCAACGCCCCTGCCGCCAAATTCTGACCCCTATCGCCTCGTGTTCCGGTTCGACGACGGCGATGCCTATGACGAAGAAATAGTAGACTATCACTAGAGGTGATCTTTATGCTCTATCAAGAGACCCACCCCGGACAGATCCTCAAAGAAGAACTGGAAGCGCGAAACCTGTCCGCTGCCGCCCTTGCGCTCCGGCTCCGGGTTGCTCCGCAGCGCATCCAGGAGATCGTCTCCGGCAAACGCGGCATCTCCCCTGAAACCGCGCTGCGGCTTGGTCGTTACTTCGGAAACGAACCGGAGTTCTGGCTGTCAATGCAAACGACATACGATCTAGCCGTGCTGCGCCGAGAGCGTGGCCCCCAGATCGCGGCCGAGGTTGAGGTCGCAGCCTAAAGCCAAGACCTATACACCCCGGCCGCCAGCCGGTTATGCCCCCGTCACCCGCCAGATCACGTCACCCACATCGTCCGCCATCAGCACCGACCCGTCCGGCCCAATCGCCACCCCGACCGGCCGCCCGTA
>DATARX010000129.1:0-4302 GCA_036263955.1 Rhodopila sp. | reverse complement strand
GCCGCTGCCGCCCGAGGTCCGGACCGGCAAGACGGTCGCCGTGGTCGGCTCCGGCCCGGCCGGCATGGCCTGCGCGCAGCAACTCGCCCGCGTCGGCCATGCGGTGACGCTGATCGAAAAGCAGGACCGCATCGGCGGGCTGCTGCGTTATGGCATTCCGGACTTCAAGCTGGACAAGCACCTGATCGACCGCCGCGTGGAGCAGATGGCGGCCGAGGGGGTCGCTTATCGCACCAGCACGGAGGTCGGCACGGATGTCACCGTCGACCAGCTGATGGCCGCGTTCGACGCCGTCGTCCTGACCGGCGGCGCCGAGTGGCCGCGCAACCTCGACGTCACCGGACGCGAACTGGACGGCATCCACTTCGCGATGGATTTTCTCACGCAGCAGAACAAGCGCGTCGCCGGCGATGACGAGGCCACCGCCGCCCCGGCCGGATCGATCAGCGCCAAGGGCAAGCACGTCGTGGTCGTCGGCGGTGGTGACACGGGGTCGGACTGCATCGGCACCTCGGCCCGCCAGGGCGCCGCCTCGATCATCCAGCTTGAGATCATGCCCAAGCCGCCGGTGCGGGAAAACAAGGGCATGGTGTGGCCGGACTGGCCGGTGAAGCTGCGCCATTCCTACGCCCATGACGAAGGGGTCGAGCGCGACTGGGCCGTGCTGACCAAGCATGCCGTCGGCACGGACGGTAAGGTCACCGCGCTGGACTGCGTTCGCGTGGAGTGGGAGCGCACCCCGGACGGCCGCATGAGGATGAAGGAAATCCCCGGCAGCGCATTCCAGCTGAAAGCCGACCTGGTGTTGCTGGCGATGGGCTTCCTCGGCCCCAACCGGGGCGCCTTGCTCGACCAGGCCGGGGTCGAACTGGATCAACGCGGCAACGTGCTGGCCGACACGGTGGAATACCGGACGTCGCGCGACGGGCTGTTCGCCGCCGGCGATATGCGGCGCGGCCAGTCACTGGTGGTCTGGGCGATCCGCGAAGGCCGCCAGTGCGCCCGCGCGGTCGACCAGTTCCTGATGGGATCGAGCGCCCTTCCGCGGTAACGGCGCCCCCCGTCGCCGCCATCCGTGCGCGCCCTGATGCCATGCGGCATCATGTAGGGGCGCGGCAGTTGATCCTAACGCTGGGGCGGCCGTGATGGCCCTAGCCCTGGGGCGGCCGTGATGGCCGGGCACGTGCTTTGCGTGTCCCGGCCGACTGCGCTTCGTCCGTCGGTGCGCGGAGATGGCCGGGGCGCCCGTAGCAGGCGCCCGGCCATGACAATGCCGCAAGGACGCCCCCGGTATTCTCCAAACCCTGGTATATCCGGCCGAGCGGAATGATGTACGATCGCTTCATCGACTCGCATGGGGCGATCTTGGCTGACTGGGAGAAAAACGATGTTCTACGATGAACTGAAGAGTGTCTCTATCGCCGCCATCGAAGACGCCATCGGCAAGGCGATCAGCGACCTGGCCGGTGCGACCTTTACCTGCACGATCTCCAATATCGACCTGAGCAGCATCCACGGCGCAAAGATGGAAATTTTCCTCGCGCCACCCAATGAGTTTGATTTGAACAAGTCTGATACAGATCCGGATATAATCGAGTAATGGTCCAGACCGCCGCCGGCTCTAGTTCCGGTCTCGGCATGATTTCCTGCGCCTGACTGCAATCTTCATCCGGTTGTCATTCCACCCTGCTGCCATTCGCCTAGAACGTCAGGCGTTGCAACAGGGGATCGCAATGAAGAAACAACCGCAACATACGCATGCGCTTACGGCCATTGTTACCGTCGTCGCGGCCATCCTGGCGGCTTCGCCGGCGGCGCAGGCCGCCAATGCCGCCGACTGTCCGAACGACGGCGTCGTCCGGTTTGGGGTCGAACCGTTTGACACCTCCGCCAAGCTGGTCCCGATCTACGACCATATCGGCAAGCTTCTCGGCGAGTCGATCGGCTGCGAAGTGAAGGTCTACGTTGCCACCAACTACAACGCCGAAATCGAAGCGATGCGCTCGGGCAAGCTCGAAATCGGCCAGTTCGGCCCGCTCGGTTATGTCCTGGCGCATCAGGTGGCGAAGGCGCAAGCGGTCGCCGCCTACAGCAGCAAGGACGGCACGCCCAACACATACTGGGCCAGTCTCGTCACCTACCCCGGCTCCGGCATCAAGACGGCGGCGGAAATCCGGGGCCATTCCTTTGCCTTCTCCGACCCGGCCTCCACCTCGGGCCACCTGTTCCCGGCTTACGGCCTGCGCAAGGCGGGCATCGATCCGGACAAGGACATCAAGGCCATCTATGCCGGCAGCCACACCGCCTCCTACGAGGCGTTGTACAACCACAAGGTCGAAGCCGGCGAACTGAACAGTGAGCAGTTGCAGTCGGCCACGCAGCGCGGCCACTACAAGGAAGGCGACATGGTCTTCCTGTGGAAGTCCGATCCGATCCCGACGGATCCGATTACCGTGCGCGGCGATCTGCCGGCGGCTTTCAAGGAACGCGTGACCAAGGCGCTGCTGACGCTCGACCTCAGCCTCCTGCCCGAGGCCGACCGCAAGATCATGGGTCTCGGCGGCGTGCGCTTCGTGCCGCAGACCGATGCCGCCTATGACGGCATCCGCGACCTGGTCAAAACCCTGCACATCGACCTGGATAAACTCAGCTGAACCGCCTGGCCCCGACGCCCGACGCACGGCTTTCCGTGCGCGGGCTCAGCCTGCGGTACCCTAACGGAACCCAGGCCCTGCGCGGCGTCGATCTCGAGGTGCGGGCCGGCGAACTGCTCGTCGTGCTCGGCGGCAACGGCTGCGGCAAGACCACGCTGCTACGCTGCATCACACGGGCGCTGACGCCCAGCACCGGCGAGGTATGGCTGGGTGGCCAGGACCTCGCCGGCCTGAACGGCAAGCAACTGCGTGAGGCTCGGCAGGTGCTGGCGCTGATCGGGCAGCACGCCGCCCTGGTGCGACGCCGCAGCGTCCTGGCCAATGTCACCTGCGGCGCGCTGGCCCGGCACAAGACGCTCTGGACCAATCTGGGCGGCTTGCCGTCGAGCGAACTGCCCGCGGCGCTGGCCTGCCTCGGGCAGGTCGGATTGGCGGATCTCGCCGGACGCCGCGCCGGCACCCTGTCGGGCGGTCAGGCGCAACGCGTGGCCATCGCTCGCGCCCTGCTGCAACGACCCCTGGTTCTGCTGGCGGACGAACCGGTCGCCAGCCTGGATCCGGAGGCGGCGAACGAGATCATGCGGCTGCTGCGCCGCCTCGCTCACGATCAAGGCCTCGCCGTGCTGTGTGTGCTGCACCAGGTGGATCTGGCGTTCACCTACGCCGACCGCGTCGTCGGCATGCGCGACGGACAGGTGGCGTTCGACCGGCAGCGCGCCCATTGCGCGATGGATGAAGTCCACGGCCTCTACACGGCGAGGGCGGCATGAGCACGAGCACTCCCGCAGCCATCCTGATTCCCGGCTGGACCCGCTCGCTGGCGATTGCCTTGCGCACCGTCTTCATCGTCCTCGGCGCGGCGATCGTGGTCCAGGCGCTGGTCGTCGTGCAGGCCCGGCCGCAGGACCTGGTTACCGGCTTTCACGGCATGGTGGACATCGTCCACCGATCCATGCCGCCGGACTTCTCGGCGCTGCCCGACGCCGCCTGGCCGGCACTGGAGACGATCGACATCGGCCTGTTCGGCACGGTGATGGGGATCATCCTGGCTGTGCCGCTGTCCGTCCTGGCCGCGGCCAATGTCACGCCGTCACGCTGGCTATACTATCTGTCGCGCGGCATCATCGGCTTCACCCGAGCGGTGCCCGATTTGGTGTGGGCGCTGCTGTTCGTCACTGCGGTCGGCCTGGGCCCGTTTCCCGGCGGCCTCGCGCTTGCCGTCCATTCGGTCGGCATGCTTGGACGTCTGTTCGCAGAAACGATCGAGAATATGGACATGGCACCGATCGACGCCCTGTCACTGACCGGCGCGAGCCGCCTGCAGGTGTTCACCCACGGCGTGGTCCCGTCGGTGCTGCCCGCGCTGGCCGGCATCGGCCTTTATCGCCTGGATGAGAATATCCGGTCGTCACTCGTTTTGGGCTTCGTCGGCGCCGGCGGCATTGGCTTTCAGTTGCTGACGGCGATGAACCTGTTCGAGTATCAACAAGTATCTCTGCTGCTGATTATCGTGTTTATCATTGTCTTCACCGCCGAACGCCTGTCGGCGATCTGCCGGGAGCGTCTGGCGTAGACCAGGGCTCCACCCTGGACCCGCAAAGGGGGCGACGCCCCCTTTGATCCCAGTCCCCTTATGCCGGGGTTCCAA
>DATARX010000098.1:0-5089 GCA_036263955.1 Rhodopila sp. | reverse complement strand
GGGGATCGGGCGCGGATACGCGGCCGGTGTCGTCTTCGGACAAGCAGTGATAATGTCACGGCAGGAGGGTTGGGCCGATGGGTCGCAAGACTGTGCTGGTGGCTGGCGCGGCGGGCCTGGTTGGATATGCGGCGTTGAAGCATTTTGGCCAGGCGCCGGGGACCGATGTCATCGCGCTTTCCCGCCACGTGCCGCCGGATTTTTCTGGCCGGCATCTGGCGCTTGACCTGACGGACGAAGGCGCTTGCCGGGATGCGGCCGAAACTCTGCGGGACGTTACGCATCTGGTTTATGCGGCGCTGTTCGAACTGCCGGGGCTGGTCGAGGGATGGCGCAGCGATCAGCAGATCGCCACCAATGACCGGATGCTGCGCAACCTGCTGTGGCCGCTGGTTCAGGCGGCGCCGGGCCTGCGGCATGTGACGCTGCTACAGGGGACCAAGGCGTACGGCGTGCATGTCCGGCCTTTGGCCGTGCCGGCGCGCGAGGGACGGTCGGAGATGCGGGAGCAGCCCAACTTCTATTGGGCGCAGGAGGATTACTTGCGGGAGATTCAGGCCGGACGAGACTGGATGTTCACCATCCTGCGCCCGGTGCTGGTGGTTGGCGAGGCGATCGGCGGGGCGATGAATTTGATCCCGGCGCTGGGCGCGCATGCCGCGGTGATGCGTGAACGAGGGCCGATCCTGCCCTATCCCGGCGGGGCGGAACGGGTCGGCCAGGCGGTGGATGCGGATCTACTGGCTCGGGCGATCGCGTGGGCGGGAGAGACGCGCACTGCCTGGAATGAGACGTTCAATGTGACGAATGGCGACGTGTTCACCTGGCCGAATATCTGGCCGGCGATCGCCGAGGCGTTCGGAATGCGACCGGGACCCGACGAACCATTTCTACTGCAGTCGCTTGGACGGGCTGATTGGGACCGTGTGCGCCAACAGCACGGACTGGTCTCCCCTGCCCTCCCCGCGTTCGTTGGGCTGTCGCTGGAATATGCCGACTACCAGATGCGGTATGGCCATACGGAGCCGGGGCCGCCGGCGATCGTATCAACGGTGAAGATCGCCCAAGCCGGGTTTCATGAGGTGATCGACACGGAAACCATGTTCCGTCGGTGGTTCAAGCTGTTCCAGCAGAAGCGCCTGTTGCCACCTCCCTGATCTGCCTTACATCCGCTCGGCCGCCACTGAGTATATACAAGGTGTCAGACCCACTGGTGAGGTAACGAACACCGAGCTTGAGGAGCCAGGATTGGAAGGCGACGTCCTGGCGGACGCCACCGACGCCCATCGACTTGCCGTGCGCCTTGGCGGCTCGGGCGATCGTTTCGTAGGCGCTGCGCATCCGTTCGTGCTTGTAGTCGCCGGGGATGCCCATCTCGGTGGACAGATCGGTGGAGCCGATATGCAGGACATCGATGCCCTCGACGGCGGCGATGGCATCGGCGTTGGCGACCGCCTCCGGCGTTTCGATCATTGCGATCAGCAGGGTTTGTTCGTTCAGGCGGCGGCAGATTTCCGGTTGGGAGAGCTGGGCGTAACCGAGCGAGGGGACTGTTCCGGCGGCGGATCGGTGACCGAGCGGGGCGAAGCGGCAGGCGTCGACGATCGCCTGGGCTTCGGCGGCAGTGTTGATGTGCGGCACCATGACGCCTTGCGCGCCGCAATCGAGGATGCGGGTGGAGTCGTGCGGGTCGTGGGAGGATACGCGGGCGATCGGGGTGATGCCGAGACCGAGCGCGGCGACGCAGATGCCGGCGGCGGTTTCGAGGGAGGTGGGGTTGTGCTCCAGGTCGATGTAGAGCGCATCGAAGCCGCAGGCGGCGGCCATCATGGCGACGTTCGGGGTGCGGAGCTGGTTGACGCCGAAGCATAGGACGAGGTCGTTGGCGGCGAGTTTTTGTTTGGCGCTGTTGGTGCCGATTGGTGTGGACATGGTTGTTGTTTCTCCCGTCTCGCGTTGGCCTGGCGTGGCTTTGGCGCGCGAGGCGCCAGAGTGGCCTATCGGGGGGATGGGGGGAAGTCCGGATGGGCGTTGGCGGGCCGGCGGCGTTTTATCCGTTGGTGCGTGGATGGCCGGGTCGCCCGAAGCAGGCGCCCGGCCATGACGGAACCGCAGGCGTTATGACCGACCGCAGGCGTAGTGGCCAATGGGATCGAAGTCGTTATGACCCGCCGCGGGCGTTATGACCAATGGCCCTTCTTACTTGCTTCGCTTTCCCTGAGCTGGCCGGCGATCCTTACATCCCTTCGCGCACCACTGGATTGCAGAGTGTTCCGATGCCGCTAATTTCGATGTCGATCCGGTCGCCGTGTTTCATGTTGGCGGTGGCGCCTTCGGTGCCCATCCAGATGATGTCGCCTGGATGCAGGGTCAGGCAGGTTGTCATTTGCACCAGGAAATCGACGACGCCGAAAATCATGTGATTGGTGGGGAATGCGATGAGTTGCTCGCTGTTCAGGCGAACCGTGGTGACCAGGTCTTCAAGCTTTACGTCGGTTTCGATCCACGGGCCCATTGGCTTGAATGTGTCGGTGTTTTTGGAGCGCCACATCGTGCGGTCGGACTTTTGCCAGGTGCGTTCGCTGACATCGTTGCCGATGGTGTAGCCGAGCACGGCGGACAGGGCGTTTTCGCGTGTCAGGTGCTTGCATTTTTTGCCGATGACGACGACCAGTTCGCCTTCGTACTGGACCATGTTGGTGGCATCGGCGGGGATGACGATCGTTTCGCCTTGTGCGATCAGCGCGTTGTTGGCGCGGTAGCCGATATCGGCCTGTGTCGGCAGGTTGGGGCTCTGGCCGATTTTGGCGGCGTATTCGCGGACGTGTTCGGGGTAGTTCAGGCCGGCGGCGTAGAATGTTGGCGGGATCACCGGGACCAGCAGCTTCACGTCCCCCAGATTTCGTTTCTCATTGGTGCGTTCCCAGGTATCGAATGGGGAGCCGCGGACTGGGATGATCGTATCACCTTCAACGATCGCATAGGACGGCGCGCCATTTTGCTCGAAACGTGCCCAGCGCATGATGTTTCCCCTCTTTCAGTTCGGACCAAGTTCCTCGGTCATTCTGGCACGCATCAGATATTTCTGCATCTTCCCGGTCACGGTCATGGGGAACTCGTCGACGAAGCGGACGTAGCGCGGGATCTTGTAATGGGCGATCTGGTCCTTGCAGAACGCCTTGACGTCGTCCTCGGTCAGCGTCGCGCCGGCGCGGGGTTTGATCCAGGCGCAGAGTTCCTCGCCGTAGCGGCTGTCGGGCACGCCGAAGACCTGGACGTCGAGGATCGCCGGATGGCGGTAGAGGAATTCCTCGATTTCGCGCGGATAGACGTTTTCGCCGCCGCGGATCACGAGGTCTTTGATGCGGCCGACGATGGCACAGTAGCCGTCATCGTCCATGGTCGCGAGATCGCCGGTGTGCATCCAGCCGGCCTGGTCGATCGCCTCCTGGGTGCGTTCGGTGTCTTCCCAGTAGCCGAGCATCACGGGGTAGCCGCGGGTGCAGAGTTCGCCGGTGACGCCGCGGGGGACGACGCGGCCTTCGGTGTCGATGATCTTGATTTCTACGTGCGGGTGCGGGCGGCCGACGGTGCCGACCTGCTTTTCCAGCGAGTCGCCGATGCGCGTTTGCGTGCTGACGGGGCTGGTCTCGGTCATGCCATAGCAGATGGTTATTTCGGTCAGGTTCATGTCGCGGATGCAGCGGCGCATGACCTCCATCGGGCAGGGTGAGCCGGCCATGACGCCGGTGCGCAGGCTTGTCAGGTCGAATGTTCCGAAGTCGGGGTGGTCGAGTTCGGCGATGAACATCGTGGGCACGCCGTAGAGCGAGGTGCAGCGGTGGGTGGCAACGGTTTGCAGGGTGGCGAGGGGGTCGAAGCCCTCGCCGGGGAAGACGATGGCGGCGCCGTGGGTCATGCAGGCGAGCACGCCGATCACCATGCCGAAGCAATGGTACATCGGCACGGGCACGCACACGGCATCCCGCTCGGTGTAGCGCAGGATCTCGCCGATGAAGAAGCCGTTGTTGAGGATGTTGTGGTGCGTCAGGGTGGCGCCCTTCGGCTGGCCGGTGGTGCCGGAGGTGAACTGGACGTTGATCGGGTCGTCGAACTGCAGCAGCGGCGCGAGGTCTTGCAGGCGCTGGCGGTCGATGTCGCGGCCGTGATGGGCGATCTTTTCGAATGCGAATGTGCCGGCGGCATCGCCGCCGATCTGGATAATGCTGCGGAGTGCGGGCAGCCGAGCGGCGTGGAGTTGGCCGGGACGGGCGATCGCGAGTTCGGGAGCGAGCGTGTTGAGCATGCCGATGTAGTCGCTGGTCTTGAAGCTTGTGGCGGTGACCAGCGCCTTGCAGCCGACTTTGTTGAGGGCGTATTCGACCTCGGTCAGGCGGTAGGCGGGGTTGATGTTGACCAGGATCAGCCCGGCCTTGGCGGTGGCGAACTGGGTGACAACCCATTCGGCATTGTTCGGCGACCAGATGCCGATGCGATCGCCGGGTTGCAGGCCGAGCGCGATGAGGCCGGCGGCGAAGGCGTCGACCTGGGCGGCAAGTTCAGCCCAGGCCCAGCTTATGCCTTGCTGGTGGACGATGAGGGCGGGCCGGTTGGGGAAGCGGGCGACAATGCGGTCGAAATGAACGCCGATCGTGTCCCCGATCATCGGCTGGTCGGAGGCGCCGTGCATGTAGCTGGGCGCTCGGTCGGTCATCGGTCTGCTCCCCGGGACGAGTTGGTTGTTTCGGGCCATCATGGGGGTTGGCCGTTTTACTTACAACCTACTTCCGGGGAAGGGATTGGCGTCTGCTGACGCTGCCACTTACATTGCCGTCATAGTCGGGCGCCTGCTTCGGGCGGCCCGGCCATTTGCGCATCACGGACGAAGCGCGGATGGTCGGGACACGCATAGCGCGTGCCCGACCATGACGGCGCCGTAAGGGTTTGGTCGGCGGCGCTCGGTGTTACAGGGCCGGCGGGTTCGCCGCCGGCCTGGGAGAGTTACGGCTTACAGGCCGGCCTGGGTGACGAACTTGGTGTTGAGGTAGGCTTCGATCGCCTCCGAACCGCCTTCGGAGCCGTAGCCGGA
>DATARX010000043.1:0-5934 GCA_036263955.1 Rhodopila sp. | reverse complement strand
CATAATCGGCGGGCTGCAGACCAACAAGGTTCGGGACGCGGTGCGGATCGCCGATGTGATCGAGTCGCTCGACCGGCCGAAGCTGGCGGATGCGATTGCCGCGGCGATCGCCAAGGAGGGGCGGACGCCGACGCTGCTGATAGAGGTGAATACTGGATCAGAACCACAGAAATCCGGCATTTCCCGTGATCAGGCAGACGATTTTATCGTTGCGTGTAAAGATCGGTTTGGCGCGGCCCTGGTAGGGCTGATGGGCGTGCCGCCGCAGGGGGAAGACCCGCGGCCGCATTTTACCTGGCTCGCGGACCGGGCGGCGCGGCATGGGCTGCCGACGGTGTCGATGGGGATGTCAGCGGATTTCGAGGCAGCGATCGCCTGCGGCGCGACGTGGGTACGGGTGGGCAGTGCGATTTTCGGGTCCCGGTAAGGCATGGCGCGATCGTTGGATACCTGTCGGCGCTTGATCGACCGGTATGCGCGCCGGGTTGGCCGGCGGCGGCGCGCGAAAGGAGACTCTGATACCGGTCGGCGGGAGCGCCGGCGGGTATGAGCCAGGCGGATGCGACGTTTCCGGAGGCCGTATGCGTGGCTTTGAACAGGTCGGTTTCGGTTGCCGGTGCGCAGATGTGACGGTGACGAGGAGGGCGGCGGGGCACCCGGTTGGGAATGCCCCGCTTGCTGTTAGCGGTTGATCGGCGCGAAGGCGGCCGGGGTCATCAGGTTATTTCTTTGGCCGATCAGATAGCCGGCCTCGCCGGTTTTTTGCAGATACAGCTGCCATTCCGGGTCGGCGCCCATCGCCGCGCGCTTGGCGGCGCGATCGGCGGCATCCTTGTAGACCCACATGTGGATGTAGGTGTTGACCTCACCCGATTCGGTGATGAGGTAGGCCAGCGGCTGGCCCAGATGCCGGGTCTGCGGTTTGAGGCCGAATTCCTGGTATATCGCCATCTGCTTGGCCATGGTGCCGGGATTCACCGTATAGGTGCGGTGGTCAACGAGCATATGCATTCTCCCCATTTGCGACGCCCCGCGGGATCGCCGGGCGGTCAGACAGCCGGGACGGGGGCCAGGTGACGAAGGATGATCGCCACCAGCGCCTCACAGCCCGACTGGTCGGGCGCATCGAAGCGCGCCGGGAGCGGGCTGTCCAGATCCAGTACGCCGATCAGGGTTCCGTCGCGCAGCAACGGGACCACGAGTTCCGACCGGGAGGCGGTGTCGCAGGCGATATGGCCGGGAAAGGCATGCACGTCGGGCACCAGAACGGTCTGCCGCCGTGCCGCCGCGGTGCCGCATACACCCTTGCCGAGGGGGATTCGGACGCAGGCTGGTTTACCCTGAAACGGTCCCAAAACCAGTTCAGCGCCCCGAACCAGATAGAATCCGGCCCAGTTCAGTGACGGCAGGCCATGGAAGATCGCCGCCGCGGCGTTGGCCAGGTTTGCGGTGACGTCGGTTTCATCCGATAGCAGAGCATCGATCTGCGCAGCGAGCTCGTCGTACAAGCCGATCCTGTTGCCGCCCCCGGGTTCGGCCGCCGAGTCCAGTGTGTGATCGTTCATCGCCGCATCCGTTTTGGCCAGCTTGGACATAGCGTCCAGGCAGGTTCGACGCAATCAGGAGCGGCCGGGCCGCGAACCGCCGCGGCCCGGATCTCAATGTGTGGCCCTCGCCGGCTCGTTCCCGGTGCGCGCGCGGGCTTGCGCCGGCTCCGCGGTGATCCGCAGTGTCGAAGCGGCATCGCGCAGGATCGTCCGCATTTCGCGCAAGAACGCCATGCCCGTCGCGGTGCGCTGTACCAGGACGCTGCGGCGATCCAGGGGATCGGTCTTGCGGCGCACCAGATCGAACTCCGACAGGCGATCCAGCGCCCGTGTGATCGCCGGCTTGGAGACGCCCAGCTTGGCGGCCAACCCGCGTACTGTCTGTGCCTCGGTTTCCAGATAGCATGTCAGGAAGACGCCGAGCTGGCGGGCTGAAAGATCGGGACCGTCGCGGCGGACGAGTTCCACGATGGCGGTTCTCAAGATGCCGGCCAGACCGTCGCTGACCTCGTTTGTGATCATAGTCCTATACCTTTCCTGTCAATGGGCGGTCACCCTGAGCCGGATTGATGGCCGCCATTAGATAGTGGTCACGCCAACGAATTCGTGTCTCGTAACGAAGCGGTGTACCAACCGTATTTGTTCCGGTCTTTATATTATGGGTTCGCAATAATACTCCTCCATAACATGGTATGACTTCGAATCAACCATGGCCGTTCCGGACGCCATGGCCGGGTTTTGGTCGCGCCGCACCTGCCGAGGGCGGCCAATTCCGACCACAATTTAGCCCCCGAGTTGACATTGTCCAAGTATTTTCGGGCACCTTCTCGATTTCGCGAGACCGCGCCCCCGCGTGTTGGGGAACGCCTGGACATGTTAGACAAGACAAGGCGCGGCGCCAAGGTAAAACATCGTTACTATTGCTGTTTCGTATCTCTGCAATGAACGGAAATTTATTAATTAAAACACGGCACAAGGCTGGATTCCCGGTTCAAGGATTTTGGCCAGCGAACCGGAATTGGCGATCTGGCCCAAGAAATCGCCAAGCATGATCGTTTCGGTTGTTCCAATCCGGTGATCGGAACGGTCACCTAACGCAGCGAACGGCCGCGCGCGATCGCGGCGTCGCCGAAACGCCCACGCAAGGCATCGATCGCGGCTTGCGCCGCCGCCCGTCTTGGCGTGTCGGCGTCGGCCAGGTCGCCGCGATCCGCGACCGAACCGGGTACAAGTGGATTGGCGCCAATGCCTATCAAGCGAAATTCAGTGCCAGTCGCTTCTTTTACCAGCAGGGCGCGGGCCAGGTCGAACAGCCGATCCGGCAGCACGGTCGGGCTGGACAACCGCGCGGCGCGGGTGCGTGAGGCAAAGCGGGCGGTTTTCAGCTTGAGCACGACGCCGCCTGCCGCCAGTTGCTGTTCTTTGAGGCGCCGAGCGAGTTTTTCGCAGAGCAGCCAGAGTGGACGTTCGAGGTCGGCGACGGTGGACAGGTCGCGATCGAAGGTTGTTTCAGCGCTAACGGATTTTGCTTCGCGCGTGGGATCCACCGCGCGATGGTCCTCGCCGCGCGCGCGGCGGACCAAAGCGGGGCCATCGTCGCCGAGTTTTCGGGTCGCGTCACGCTCCGGCAGGGCTTGCAACTGGCCCAACCGGGTGATTCCAAGGGTTTCCAGTTTGCGCGCCAGGGCGGCGCCGACACCGGGCAGCAGGCGCACCGATTCGGGCGCGAGAAGGGACGCGGCTTCGTTGGCGTCGATGACGGTGAAGCCGCGGGGTTTGCCGCGTCCGGCGGCGATTTTTGCCATCAGCCGGTTGGCCGCGAGGCCGATGGACACGGTGACGCCGACCTGCTTTTCCACCGCGCTGGCGAAGCGGGCGAGGACGACGGCGGGCGGCGCGCCGTGCAACGCCTCGGTGCCGGACAGGTCGAGCACGGCTTCGTCGATCGACAGCGGTTGCACCAGGGGTGTCAACTGGTTCATCAGCGCGCGGATCTGCCGGGACGCTTCGGTGTATTTCGAAAAATCCGGCTTGATGACGACGGCGTCCGGGCAGGCCTGCAACGCCTTGAACATCGGCATGGCGCTTTTTACGCCGTAGATACGGGCGACATAACACGCCGCGGTGACGACGCCGCGGGCGCCGCCGCCGACGATGACCGGGCGGGCTTGCAGGTCCGGCCGGTCACGTTTCTCGACGCTGGCATAGAAAGCGTCGCAGTCGATATGGGCGATGGTCAGGCAGAGCAGGGATCGGTGATGCACCAGGCGGCCGCCGCCGCAGTGCGGGCAGCTTGTTGATGTCATGCCGGAGACGGGCGGTTGGGCCATCATGGCGGGGGCGCGCGGTTGGGGCATCGCGCCTGGGGCGGGCGGTTGGGCCATCATGGCAGGCGCGCGCGTTTCTGCGGTGTCCGCGACGCGATAACAGTCGCGGCACAGGGCGGGCATGTCAGGCGGGCCAGAGCCAGGCGGCACCACGCACGCCGGAGGAGTCGCCATGCCGGTTCGGCAGAATCGGTGTCGTGATGGTGTCGCTGAAGACATACGGCGGGATGCGGCGTGGCAACTCGGTGTAGAGGTGGCGCATATTGGACAGGCCGCCGCCCAGGACGATCGCGTCGGGATCCAGCAGGGTGATCACCGCCGCGAGGCCGCGGGCGAGGCGGTCGGCGTGGCGGTCCAGGGCGGCGATGGCGGTCTGCTCACCGGCGGCGGCGCGGTTGGGCAGGGAACTGGCGTCGTGTGCGCCGGGTCCGTCGGCATCGCGCGCGAGCGACGGGCCGGCGACATAGGCTTCCAGACAGCCGTGCTTGCCGCACCAGCAGAGCGGACCGGGGACTTCGACGCCGGCGGGCCAGGGGAGAGGGGTGTGGCCCCATTCGCCGGCGACGCGGTGCGGGCCGCGGTGAACCTTGCCGTGCATGACGATGCCGCCGCCGCAACCGGTGCCCAGGATGACCCCGAACACCACGCCGCGGCCGGCAGCGGCGCCGTCGGTCGCCTCGCTGAGGGCGAAGCAGTTGGCATCGTTTTCGACGCGGACCTCGCGCGCCAGGGCCTGGCTGATGTCGTGGTCGAAGCGGTGGCCGTTCAGGGCGATGGAGTTGGCATTCTTCACCAGGCCGGTGGCCGGGCTGATCACGCCGGGTATACCGATGCCGACGGTGGCTGAGACGCCCAGGCAGGACTCCGATTCGCGCACCAGGGCGGCGATCGCCTGCAACGTATCGGCGTAGCCGGGTGGGGTGGGGATGCGGTGGCGGTGCACCTCGGTGCCGGCGGGATCGAGGACGGCGACTTCGATCTTGGTGCCGCCCAGGTCGATACCGATTCGGTGCTGCTGCATTTGTCTGCCTAAGTGGGGACGATCGGCTGGGCTATAGCACGGTATGGGCTATAGCACGGTTCGGACGCGCGATCCCGCAGGGCTTACTTGCCCAACGGCGGCTTCGTACGCATGTTGCCGGCATGAGCGAGACCTTGCTTGACGTTAAGGGCATGAACTGCCCGCTGCCGGTGCTGAAGGCCAATCGTACGTTGCGTGGCATGGCGGCGGGCGAACGGCTGCGGGTACTGGCGACCGACCGTGCCGCGGTTGCGGATTTCCAGGCGTTTTGCCGCGAAACCGGCCATGCCTTGCTGGCGTGGAGCGAGGAAGCTGGCATATTCAGCTTCGTGATCCGCCGCCGCGTGGACGATCCCGAGAAGAAGGGCAACTGACGTGACCACCGCGCTGATCACCCATCCGGCGTGCCTGGAGCACGATACCGGACCGTACCACCCGGAAACCGCGGAACGCCTGCGCGCGGTGCTTGCCGCGCTGGAGGCGCCGGAATTCTCCGACCTGCTGCGCGAATCGGCGCCGATGGCAACGGTCGAGCAACTCAGCCGGGTGCATCCGCGGGCTTACGTGGACGCGATCCTGGCGATCCATCCGGACCTGGGCGAGCCGGTGCAACTCGATTCCGATACCATCATGAGCAACGGCAGTGCCGAGGCGGCGGCCCGAGCGGCCGGGGGGGCCTGCATGGCGGTGGATGCCGTGATGGAGGGCTGGGCTCGGGCGGCTTTCGCCGCGACCCGGCCGCCCGGGCATCATGCCGAACCTAGCCGGCCGATGGGCTTCTGCCTGTTCAACAACGCCGCGGTCGCGGCGCTGCATGCGCGCGCCCGCTGGGGAGTTCAGCGCGTGGCGGTGGTGGATTTCGACGTGCACCATGGCAACGGCACCCAGGCGATGTTCGCCGCCGACCCGGACCTGTTCTACGCCTCCTCCCACCAAAGCCCGTGCTATCCGGGCACCGGCGAAGTATGGGAGCACGGCGTCGCCGACAACGTCGTCAACGCGCCTTTGCACCCGCGCGACGGCAGCGCCGCGTTCCGAG
>DATARX010000540.1:0-6538 GCA_036263955.1 Rhodopila sp. | reverse complement strand
GATCCGCCGGTCCTCGATGGCCTTGGCCGCATGCAGTCGCGGCATCCAGATTTCAACGGCGCCGCGAGCGATCGCCGTGCGGTAGGCACTGTGCCGCCTGACCTGAGCGAAGTCCTGCTCGGGATCGCCCGTCGGGTCGGCCCGCCCTTCGTTCAGGATCAGGGCTGTCGCTTTGGGCTGAAAGCCGGCTTTTTCCATGGCCACCAGTGGGGTCAGATCGGTGGTGCGCGGCGACAGGGGATAGAGCGCCACCGGATGCACCGTGGCGTCTTCCATCATCGCCGCCAGATCCGGGATCTGGCCGACCAGCCGGCTCAGGGTGACATCGCCACCGCCGAAATCGATGGCGGCGCTTGCCTTGGTCTCCATCAACCGGGTCAGCAGACGCTCCAGCCAGGCTGACACCTGAGCGGGATCTTGGGTCTTGGGGGAGGCGGTGGTGGGGAAGTAGTGCGCCAGTTCGCGGTTGATCGGGTCGACCGTGGCCAGGATGAGGTCACTGTCGTTGCGGCTGAGCGCGCGTTCACAGATCCAGCGCAACAGGGTGGTCTTGCCGGTACCGCCCTGGCCGATTGCCATGGCGACCTTGGGTTTGCCGGACAGATCAAGGGCGACGCTGCGCGCCTGCGTGCCGTTTGCGGTTCGCTCGGGAGCGATGTGGGAAATGTCGAGGGCGATTTCCGGAAGATCCGCTTCGGCGTCCTGGAACAGGGTTGCGATCTGGTTCGGCTTGGGTGCCATTTTGGGCTCCTTTGTCAGAATTTTTTCCCGCGTAGGGTTGTGAATTCGGGTTCGTCATCGTGCTGGTCTGGCTCAGGCGTGGCCGGACCAGGCGGCGGGGGCGGGGCGGCAACGGTCGCTGCTGGGGGTGGAACCGCCTGCAGCCCTGCGGCCGAGGCCGCCGCCTTTGCCTGTTTCCGCGCGGTCTTGGCGGCCAGATCATGACGGACCTGCCACCAGGTCCGTCGCGCGACATCGGCGCTTGGCGGTTGTCCCTTAGCGTCGAACAGCGCCATGGCCCCGAACTCGGTTGCGAGGGTGGCCCAGTTGGGCCGGTCCTCCGCGAACTGCTCCAGCAGCTTGGCGTGTCGTTTACGCATCCATTGATAGAGCCGCGAATGGCGGGAGGAGAGCCGCAACACGTTTGCGATCCGGGCTAGTTCCGCGTCCTCTTCCATTATCCCCGTGTCGCTGATGTGTTGAACACGCGTCGAAAGTTTCCAACGTTCCGAGTTACAGGTGGGCGTATAGCGCGACGTATCCGAGAAGGAAACATCCCAGATACGAGAAACTCGCGTGTTGAAGACGGGAAGGTTGTTGGCGCAGAAATCTCTTACAGACCATTGCACCGTTAAACGGTGCCGTATCGTTGCCAACGATACAACCTGTCGTCTAGACTCCGGACGATACAGGCAGCCCAGGAGACGGCGATGCGACGACTATACAACGACCCCAAGCGAACCACGTATTCGTGAACAGCCCAGCTACGCTGGCCGAGGTGTTGGCGGCGATGAAGCGCATCGAGACGCGCCAGGACGTTTTCGAGCAGGTCCTGCGCCGGTTCATGGGTGCTCTGGAGATCCACAACGAGAAGCTGGACGCGATCCTCGAAGCCGCCACCAGGGAACCCGGCCCCAGCCCGGTCGCGGCGATGCTGGGCGACATCCTGACCAGCATGAAGGACCAGACCCGGTTGCTGGAGGAATTGCCCGGCGCCTTGGCCGAGACGATCCGCGACGAACTGGCGAAGGAGATCGAGGCCGAAGGGGTCGAGATGGAGCCGGCCGAGCCTTGGGCGTTCGACCAGGCGGATGACAGCGACGAATGATGGTGCGGCGATAGCTTCGTGCTGACGTTCCGGAAAGGCACCGCCGGCGCGCCAACAGCGGCGCAGGCCATGGCCGAGCATCTCCGGGAGCAGACGCTGCCCGAGGAGATGGTCGCGATGGCCGACTATTACCTGCGGGGGGTGAAGCGGACCGAGACGATGGGCACCGCGGCGGTCCCGCGCCAGGACATGCCGCCGTCCGTGGCGTCGGCGTTGGGCCTGGACGTGGACCGGACCGCCAGGCACGAGGAGGTGGTGAACCTGCTCAGCGGGCTGCGGGCGGACGGCAGTCCGCTGCCGGGTGCCGCAACCCGGTTCAAGGCGAAGAGCCGGGACCGGATCACCTACGTCGATTTTACCTTCAGTGCTCCCAAGAGCGTATCGGTGGCGATGGCACTGGCGCCGACGGATGCCGAGCGGCACATGATCGTCGGTGCGCATCGGGACGCCTGGATGGCGGCCATGGCGCATCTGGAAACCATCGTCGGCCGTGCCCGCAAGGGCAGGGGCGGCAGCAAGGGGAGCGTGCCCGGGAAACTCGCCTGGGTCTCGTTCGATCACTACACCGCCCGGCCGACGATTGAGATCCCGCACACCGAAGCCGACGGCACCAAGACCACGCTGATCCAGACCGTACGCAATCCCAAGGTGGCGGGGGACATGCAGCTGCACACGCACGTCACCACGCCGAACGTGGTGGTGTGCGAGGATGGCAGCGTGGGCAGCATGGACATGCTGGCGATGCACGATCGGGTGCACGAGGTCGGGGCGTACTATCAGGCCCACCTTGCCACGAACCTGCGAGCGCACGGCATCGACGTGGTGCTGGACGAAAAGACCGATACGGCCCGTGTCACGGCCGTTCCCGCTTCTGTGTGCGAGGTTTTCTCCAAACGGACCCGCGACGGCGAGGCGGCCGCGCGTGACTATGTGGCGGTTCAGGGGCTCGACTGGGATGGCATGCACCCAATGGAGCTGGCGAAGGTTCTCAAAGGTGGAGCGCGCGCCACGCGTCGCCAGAAAGAGACCGGGATGCGCGGCGATGACCTATCCGACCTGGCGGCCTGGAAGGCGCAGGCCGAGGCGGCCGGCTACCGGCACGAGAGTGTCATCAGCGCCGAAGTGAAGGGCCGTCCGCGTCCGTCCGAGACCGACCGGCTGGCGCACGCCTATCTATCGTCGCTGCCGGTACTGGAGAAGCAGCTCGGCCGGCGGGCGACGATGTATGCGACGGCGGCCCGCACCGCGGCGGCGCGCGGGCTGATCGCGGCCGGGGTCGAGAGCGTGGCGGACATCGATCGGATCACCGCGGCCATGCGCGAACATGGCGTACGGCACGACGGCGAACAGGTGCCGTTGGTCTGGGCCAAGGTTGGCGGGGAGGGGGAGGATGCCGCGCTCGAGCAGCGCCGTCCGCGCTTCAAGATCACCACCACCCGGCATATCGAGCAGGAGCAGGAGACGATGAGACTGGCGGCGAAAGCCGCCGCGGACCGGAGCGCAGCCCTCACGCCGGGGCAGATCGAACGGGCGGTGCAGAGAGTATCCGAGCGGGATCAGCTGGATTTCAGCGGCGGGCACGGCCTGGAGCAGCGGCGGATCATCGACGCCCTCGGCACCGGGGGGCGCTTCGCCGTTGCCGTCGGCGTCGGTGGTGCAGGTAAGACCACACTGCTGCGGCCGTTGGTGGAAGCCTGGACCAACTCGGACGAACCAGATGGGATCAAGCGGGAGGTATATGGCACGGCACTCGCGTGGCGGCAGTCCACGCCGCTGGCTGATGCCGGGATCAAACCGCAGAACGCCATGGCGATCGCAGCCCTGCTGCATCGGGCGGAGCGGGGCAAGATCGCGCTCGGCCGCAACAGCGTCGTGGTGGTGGACGAGTTGAGCCAGATCGGCACCGCTCAGGCGCTGAAGCTGGCCCGGCTACAGGACAAGCACGGTTTCACCATCGTCGCCATCGGCGACGACAAGCAGGCGCAGGCGATCGAGGCGGGCAGCACGATCCGGCTGCTGCGCAAGGCACTCCGCAACCAAGCGATCCCGGCGCTGGAGTCGACCGTCCGCCAGCTGCGCGAACGCGACAAGGAAACCTCGCTCATGTTCCGCCGCGGTGATGCGGCCGGCGGGATCGCGCGCCTGCGTGAGGACGGGCACGCCGTGCTGGTCCAAGGTGGGCGGCGTCATGCGATCGAGGCGGCCGCTGATCTCTGGGAAGCGCGGCACAAAGCGAATGCCGGACGTGACAACTACACGCTCACTGTCAGCGCGCCGACGAACTCGGATGCAAGGGCGATCAGCACCGCCATCCGGGATCGCAAGCGCAAGGCCGGCAAGCTGGGCGGCGACGAGGTGAGGATCGAGGCCACGGATCAGAACGGGGCGCGGTATGAGATGCCGCTCGCGGTCGGCGATCGAGTACGACTGTTCGCGCGGACGCACGCGAGTTTCGGTGGCAAGGGCGGCAACATCGGTCATAACGGGTCTGTGGTGGCGATCGAGCGGATTGCCGAGACCGGCGTACAGGTCCGCAACGCCAAGGGCAGCTCCGGTTTCGTGAAGTGGGACACGTTGCGCGACGAGGGCACCAAGCGCATCCGCCTGACCTACGGCGACGTCATCAGCATCGACGCCATCCAGTCCGCGACCTCGACGGAGCATTTGAACGTGCTGCCGGGCGGATCGACCGAGGTGGAGAGCTTCAAGAACTACGTGGCGCAGTCGCGGGCGCGCGAGACGACATGGCTGGTCGTGTCCGATGGGGCCGAGCGCAGCGAGATCCTGAACCGGCGCGCGCTGGGAAATGCCGATCCGATCAGCGAGGACGAGGTCTGGGCCAACGTCGCCCGCAACCTGTCGCGCCAGCCCGAGAAGGAACTGGCGACCGATCTGCTGGCGCAGGCGAATGGGTTCTACACCGGAACGGTTCGCTCTCTGGCGACGGCATTCCAGCCGAAGCAGCAGCGCGAGGCGCAGGGTCAGGACGGGACGACGCTGCATCAGACATTCGCCGAGCAGCGTGAGGAACAGCATGTGGCGCGTGCGGGGGCAGATGTGGCGGCCGCCTCGGCCGGGCAGGCCGCGGAGATGCAAAAGGTGGCCGGGCGTCTGACCGGCCCGAATGAGAACGAGATCCGCAAAGCCGTTCGGGACCGGCGTCGTTCCGTGCGAGCGCCCGGTTCCCGTCCAAAACGGAAGGAGGGCAGGGCGCTCATGTCGGAAACCGATGCGCAGGCCGAGTTTGCCGATGTGCTGCATCGTGCCGGTTTGCGGCCGAAGGGCGCGCCGATCATGGACGGCAAGAAGCACCGGGTGCCGGTGGAGGGGGACCGGCGGGGGCGTCTCTCGGGAACCTATATCGGTCACCTGACCGGTTATCCGGCCGGCTACATCCACAACTTCAAGACCGGTGAGGAAATCCGCTGGAAGGCCTCCCGGCCTACCCGCGAGCTGGCGCCGGCCGAGCGGGCACGCCTGCAGGCGCGGATGGATGCCGAACGCGCCGAGCGGGAGAGCGAACGGCTGCACCGCGAGGCAGTGACATCGCACAAGGCGCTGGCGATCTGGAACCGGGCCAGTGCGGTGCGTGCGCATCCCTATCTGGCTCGCAAGGACGTGGCTTCCCATGGGCTGCGCCAGGACCGGCGGGGTAACCTGCTGGTGCCGATGCGGGACGTCGAGGGGCGCTTGTGGAGCATCCAGACGATCAGTGAGACAGGCCAGAAGCTGTATATGAAGGGTGGCCGCAAGCAGGGAACGCACGCCATGCTGGGCGAGCTGCAGCCAGGGGCACCGCTGGTCATCGCCGAAGGGTATGCGACCGCGGCGACGATCCGAGAAATCACCGGTCTTGCCACCGTGGCGGCCTTCGACAGCGCGAACCTCATGGAGGTGGCCCAGGCCTATCGCGCGCGCGACCCCGAGCGGCCCATCATCTTGGCAGGCGACAACGACCACCACCTGCCGAACCGACCGATACCGCTGCCGAACGTCGGCCAGGAGAAGGCGACGGCAGCGGCCGAGGCCGTCAACGGCATCGTGCTCCTGCCGGGTTTCGCGCCGGACGAGGCTGGGACTGATTGGAACGACTTCGTGGCCAGCCATGGACGTGCGGCCGTGCGCCAACGCGTGGAAGTGGAACTAACCAAGCAGGGGATTGAACTGCCGACGGAGCGGGTGAAGCCGGCCGCGGCCGCGGCGGCGCCAAAGGTGACGCAAGCCGACCGTGATGCCGCCCGGCAGCGTGTGTCGCAGGCGATGGCCGGTCCCGCTGCCAGAAAAGCAGCCCAGGAGGCGGCCAGGAGAGTGCAACAGCAACGCTCCAAAGGGGCGACTCTGTAAGGAAAAATGCTGATTCCGGCCTGGTCCGTCCATGACAATTAGCCAACCAACTAGACTGCAATGGTGAAGGTTTTCGGATGCCGTCAGGCGTCGGAAAACCGCCCAAGCACGAACCCGCGGCGTTGCGGTCATGGTCTATGGGGATTTCGTGTTTTGCGCGGTTGGAGTAGTTGCGCAGCCGGCTCGGTTCGGCGGTTGGCGGCGGCTCGGTGCGTCAGATTCGCGGCCTGGCGGATGGTGGCTTGGGAACCTGCGGCAGCTGGGAGACAGCAGCTTTCCGCTGATCCTAACGTAGGGCGCACTCTGGGGCATTCGCTGCAACGGTGGTGTTGCGGCGTAACGTAATCGCAAGCGGCGCCGGGTCAC
>DATARX010000532.1:0-3331 GCA_036263955.1 Rhodopila sp. | reverse complement strand
GAAGATCTCCCCAAGGGCCGCCTGGGCGCACCGGTCGATATCGGCTATCGCAGCGACATCGATGGTTTGAGAGCCGTCGCAATCATTCTCGTCATCCTGTTCCATGCCTTCCCCGAGTACCCCACGGGAGGGTTCGTCGGTGTCGACGTCTTCTTCGTGATATCCGGCTACCTCATCAGCGGAATCCTGATGGAGGAATTGCGGTTCGGCCGGTTCTCGCTGCTCGGCTTCTACGCCCGCCGCTGCCGGCGCATCGTCCCGGCGTTGATCGTTGTGCTGACCGCGGTCCTGGCCGGCGGTTGGTTCCTGCTGTTGCCGACCGAGTACGTTGAGGCCGGCTGGGGCATCCTCGGCGGCGCGGCTTTCATTTCGAATATGGTGCTGTGGCAGCAGACCGGCTATTTTGACGCCACCGCCGCGGTCAAGCCGCTGCTGCATCTCTGGTCGCTGGGCATAGAAGAGCAATTTTACCTCATTTGGCCGCTTTTGCTGTGGGCCATCTATCGATGGCGGCTCAGTCTCGGAACAACCATCAGCGTCTTGCTGGTCGGATCTTTCGTCTTGATGCTGGAATGGCCCCGCACACGAGCCTTCTATTTTCTGCCGTCGCGGTTCTGGGAATTACTGTTGGGCGGCGGCCTCGTGTATCTGGAACGGTACCGACCCGGACGAATGGATGCTGTGCTTTCCTTGGGCAACAGGGCGCTTTCGGCTTCGGTGCTGCCACACCTCAAAGGCGCGGTGGCCGTGGGGTTGCTCGCGTGGAGCGGGGTGGCGCTGGCGAACAACCCGACATTCCCCAGTTGGAACGCCCTGCCGCCGACCCTGGCGGCGTTCCTGCTGATTTCCGCCGGACGGGGGGGTTGGGTCAACCGAGCGGTCTTGGGCAGCGCACCGGCGGTCTTCATCGGGCGTATCAGTTTTCCGCTTTATCTCTGGCATTGGCCGTTGCTGTCGTTCGCCCACATCATCGTCGGCGCCACCCCGCCTCCAGAGACGCGGTTGGCGCTCGTGATGCTGGCCGTCCTCCTGGCCTGGCTCACCTGGCGCCTGGTCGAACGCCCGATGCAGCGCCGGCTTCCCACGTCGCTGCTTGAAGGGAAACCGCGTAGCGCGCTTCACCTTGTGTTGGCGTCGGTGGGCGCCCTCGCGCTGGCCGGCGGATTGGGGAGGGTAATCATCGTCCACCACGGGCTGCCGTCACGGATGACGCAAGGTGCACTGGGGGAGGCCACGCAGGCGCAGTTCTACGCGTACGAGGCCCAGATGAAAACATGGTCACACGTATGCGATCCCCCCGCACCGAACGGGAACGATTGGTGCTTATCAAACAATCGGACAAGCGACCGTTTCGCGCTTTACGGCGACAGTCATGCCGAGGCGCTTATGCCAGGCCTGCTCGGTGCGGGGACCGCGGTTGACGGCTGGTTGTTCCTCGGGCTTTTCGGCTGCCCTCCGGTCATCAACATCGATGTCCAGGAAGGCGATCTCGTTACCCACTGCGATCGTGCCAATAATTGGGTTCATGCCGTATTGAAGAACCGGAATGACGTACAAACCGTGGTGTTATCATCATTGGGAACGGCGTATTTTCAGGGTGGAACGCGATCGGCTTATTCACACGATGGGGCGTTTCGCATCGAGTCCCCCGTTTACAAGGGTACGCCTGAAGATCTCTTCTATCGCGGGCTTTCGGATAGCGTGTCGGATCTGTTGGCCGCGGGCAAACGCGTCATTGTTATGATTGATGTGCCCGAAATGAACTTCAGTTTGGGTCGATGCATCATTGGCCGGCCGCTTCGACCTCTGCTCGCGCCGACTGAAAGCGTGCGGTGCGCAGTTCCGAAAGCCGAATATCTGAAACGAAACATGGCATACCGGGCGCTTCTGTCGAAGCTCAAGCAGGAGAATCCGGGTGTCCTGATCTATGACCCCATCGATTTCTTCTGTGACGCGGAAATGTGCAACGTCTTTCACAATGGGCGTTCGTTGTATCGCGACGGCGACCATCTATCGGTTTACGGAGGTATGCTGGCCGGCGCGCATTTCCTGGAATGGATGAAGCAACAGGGTGTTCCGCTGTCCGCGGAGGCCCAGGACTATGCCGCGTCCATCCTCCGATAGAGGCGACACGCCGTGGGCGAAACGCCTGCGACCGCTCCGCCTCCCACAACGCCGCTACCCGCCCTCGATCCGCGGAATAAAGAACACCTCCGCATCCGGCGGCACCGGCTGGAAATACCCCGTCTCGTGGTATTCCCCATTGATGGCGACGGTCGTCTCCTCCTCCAGGTGCTCACCCAACCCCGGAAACTGCTCGTCCATCGCCTTCAACACCCCACGCAGGTTCTTCGCCTCGACGTCGAATTCACGCACGCCGCCGGTGTAACGGCGTGCGAAGCCCGACGTAAAAACCACCCGAACCGCCATCTCAGGCCGACAAGGCCGCCAGCAGCCGCGGCGGCGACATCGGCAGTTCGGTCATCCGCTTGCCGGTCGCCATCTCGATCGCATTGGCGATCGCCGCCATCGGCGGGCAGATATTCACCTCCCCCACCCCCTTCGCCCCATACGGATGCGTCGGGTTCGGCACCTCCACCAGGATCGGCTCGATCATCGGCAGGTCCGACGCCACCGGGCAGCGGTAATCCAGGAACCCCGGATTATCCAGTTGCCCCTTGGAGTTGTAGATATATTCCTCGTTCAGCGCCCAACCGATGCCCTGCACCACGCCGCCCTGGATCTGCCCCTCCACATACGAAGGATGGATCGCCCGCCCGACATCCTGAGCCGCCACGAACCGCAGGATCGTCACCTTGCCGGTCTCCGGATCCACCTCCACATCGCAGAACTGCGTGGAGAACCCCGGCGCCTGCCCGCCCGCGTTCACCCCGGCCGACGCCGTGATCGGCCCCCCGGTCGCCGCCGCCTTACCTGCGATCTCCTTCAAGGACAGCGGCTTGAAATCGCCGACATTGGACGACGCCGGCTTGGCATGGCCGTCGTCCCAGACCACGCCCTCCTCATCGACACCCCAGATCAGCGCCGCCCGCTTGCACAACTCCTTCACCACCGTCTTCGCCCCGGTCACCACCGCCGTCCCGGTCGCGAACGTCACCCGCGACCCACCCGTGACATGCGTGTACCCAACAGAAGCCGTATCAGCCACGATCGCCCGCACCGTGTTGTAATCCACGCCAAGCGTCTCCGCCGCCATGATCGCCATGGAGGCCCGCGACCCGCCGATATCCGGGCTGCCCGTTGCCACCAGCACCGTGCCGTCCGCATTCACCTGCAGCGTCGCGCTCGACTCACCGCCGCCGTTGAACCA
>DATARX010000525.1:0-2226 GCA_036263955.1 Rhodopila sp. | reverse complement strand
ACTCGGACCGATCAACCGGCGCGATCGCCCCCTCCTGACCACCCGCCCATTAATGGGATCGAAGGGCCGCCGGCCCTTCGCGGGTCCAGGGCAGAGCCCTGGCCTTCCCTTACTCCGCCACGCCCCCAGCAGCCTTCCGCGTCGCGGTGACCGCTTCGCGGGCGGCGCGGGCCATCAGGCCGCTATCGTTGGCGATGGTGCAGAGTTGGAAGCCCATCTGCATCATGCGGGCCGCATAGGCGGCGGTGCCGTTATGGATGCCGGCGACTTTGCCGTGCTTTTTGCAGGACGCAAGCAGCTTGCCGTAGATTTCGAGGATGATCGGTTCCTCGCGATCCAGAATCGGGATCATGCCCAGCGACAGGCCCATGTCGGACGGGCCGATGTAGATGCCGTTGATGCCTGGGACGCTGAGGATCTCGTCGATGTTGTCGATGCCCTGCTGGGTCTCGATCATCGGGATGACCAGGATTTCGCTGTTGGCGGTGGCCTGGTAGCTGCTGGCTTCGCCATACATCGCGGCGCGGATCGGGCCGTTGCTGCGCTTGCCGCCGGGCGGGTAGAGGCAGGCGTCGGCCAGGGCCTTGGCTTCGGCGGCGGTGTTCACCATCGGGCAGATGATGCCCATGGCGCCGCCGTCGAGGCACTTGCCGATGATCCCGGGTTCGTTCCACGGCACGCGGACCAGCGGGGTGACCGGGTGCGCCTGCATCGCCTGGAAGCACTGCACCATGGACTGGTAGTCCTGCACGCCGTGCTGCATGTCGACGGTGACGCTGTCCCAGCCGCATTGTGCCATGACCTCGGCCGAGAAGCCGGATGGGATGGCGAGCCATCCGTTGACGTTTGCCTTGCCGGCGTCGATGCGCGCCTTGAGTTTGGTCGGCATAAGAGCGTTTCTCCCGAAACTGATTGAGAGCCGCACGCTAGGCGTGGCTCGCGGGAGCGTCAACGCGGCGACCCGCGTCATCTGGATCGGTTCGGCGACAGCGCTTATGGAACGGTGATGCGCTGCGAAGGAGTTGTTGAGAGATGGATCTGCAGTTGACGGGGAAGGTTGCCTTGATCACCGGCCCGGCCAAAGGGATGGGTGCGGCGATTACGCTGGCTTTCGCTCGGGAGGGCTGCGATCTGGTGCTGGCTGGGCGGGATATCGCGGCGATCGAGCCGGTTGCGGCGGACGCGCGGGCGCTTGGGCGGCGGGTGATGGTGGTGTCTTGCGATTTGACCGACACCGGCCGCTGCCAGGCGGTGGTGGATGAGGCGATCGCGGCGTTTGGGGCGATCGATATCCTGGTGAATGTCGCCGGCGGATCGGGCCCGATGGGCAAGACCGGATGGGAAACGTCCCGGTCCGAGTTTGATGAAATCGTGACGCTGAATATGGCCGGCTGCTTCAATACGATGCGCGCGGTGTTGCCCGCGATGATCGCTCGGCGGGAGGGGCGGATCGTCAATGTCGGTGGCACGTTTGGCATGCGCGGGCGGGCGGGACGGATGGCCTACTCGGCGTCGAAATGGGGTTTGCGCGGCATCACCAAATCGATGGCGCTGGAAGCGGGGCCGTATGGCATCAACGTCAACCTGGTGGCACCGGGGATGGTGGACGGTGAGCGGTTCCGGTCCAAGGTGGTGCCGACGCTGGCCGGCAAACTGGGGATTTCCGAGGAGGCGGCGGTTGCGCACCATGCCGCCGAATATGCGCTTCGACGCATTACCGTGGATGAAGACGTTGCCAACGCCTGCTTGTTTCTTGCTTCCCCCGTTTCGCGCCAGATCACCGGCGTCGACCTGCCGGTCGATGGCGGCTGGGCCATGCTGTGAGGACTGCCATGACAAACGCCGACCTGATCATTCATACCGGCCGCATTGTGCATCCTGATGGGATTGTTGATGCCAGTATCGCCATCCGCGACGGCCGTATCCTGGCGATCGGCGCGCCGGAGGCGATGCCTGCGGGGGGTGAGATCTTTGATGCCGGCGGCCTGCACATCCTGCCGGGCGCGATCGATGTGCATGTGCATTTCCGTGACCCTGGTTATACGCACAAAGAAGATTGGGACACCGGGACGGCTGCCGCGGCGTTTGGTGGTGTTACGACTGTCTTCGATATGCCGAATACGGTGCCGGCCACGGCGAATGCGGCCGCGCTGGCGGAGAAGCACGCCATCGCCTCGTCTCGGGCACGGATCGATTACGGGCTGTACGGGTTCCTGGGCGAGGATA
>DATARX010000513.1:0-4823 GCA_036263955.1 Rhodopila sp. | reverse complement strand
GGTAGGAGAATTCCGCCCAGCTCACCCAGTCCCATTCGTGTTGCGGCCAGTGGTCCGGCATCAGCTTTTCCGCCGGGAAGGCGGCGACGGACACGGCGGGGGTCAGCAGGAAGTCCCAGCCCTCGAACCAGCGGTGGATGTCGGCGATGTAGGTCATCTTACGCTCGCGGGCGGCCTGGTATTCGGCGATCGAGATGTTGGTGGCGGCCTTGATGCAGGCGACCAGGCCGGGGTCCATGCGGGATTCCCATTCCGCCAGGCGCGGCTTCAGGCGCGTCAGGTGGGCGGCCCAGAAGAAGCGGATCAGTTCCGGCCCGGGTGCGGCCCAGGGGGTCGGGACTTCCTCGACGATGGCGCCGAGGTCCGTGAAACGGTCGACCGCGGCTTTCACCAGCGCGGCGACGTCGGGATCGACGCGGGCGAAGCCGAGGTCCGGGCTGTAGGCGATGCGCTTGCCCTTGATGCCTTCGTGCAAGCGGGCGCCGTAGGCGGCGGGACCGGCTTCCAGCGTGGTGTAATCCAGCGGATGGGGGCCGGCCATCACCTCCAGCATCAGCGCGGCGTCGGCCACGGTGCGGGTGAGCGGTCCGTTGTGGGAGGTCAGGTCGCCGGTGCTGACCGGATAGTTCGGGATGCGGCCGAAGCTGGGCTTGAGGCCGAACACGCCGCAGAAATGCGCCGGCATGCGGATCGAGCCGGCGCCGTCGCTGCCCTGGTGCAGCGGGCCATATCCGGCGGCCGCGCCCGCGCCGGCGCCGGCCGAGGAGGCGCCGGCGTTGTAGCCGTGTTTCCACGGATTATGGGTGATGCCGGTCAGCGGCGAATGCGACACGCCGGTCCAGCCGAACTCCGACGTCGTGGTCTTGCCGAGGACGATGGCGCCTTCGTCCTTGAGGCGCGGCACCATCGGCGAGTCCTCGGACGGCTGGTTGCCCTGGTACATCAGGCTGCCCTGCTGGGTGGGCATGTCCTTGGTGATGGCGAGGTCCTTGATGGTGACCGGCAGGCCGTGCAACCGGCCTATCCGGTCGCCCGACATCAGTTTGGCCTCGGCCGCTCGGGCCGCGTCCATCGCCCGGTCGGCGGCGAGGTAGGCGAAGGCGTTGACTTGCGGTTCGAGTGCCTCGATCCGGCCCAGCAGGGCGCGCATGTATTCGACAGGCGAGATCTGCTTGGTGCGGATCAGTTCGGCGAGTTGCGTGGCCGGGAGGAAGCCGAGGTCTTCAGACGTCATCGAAGGTGGCCTTTGGGTGGGGGTTGGGGGGAGAATGTTTTGCGCGACCACTTCTGGCCTCTCCCGTCATGACGGTGACGACATGGGGACACGCCCGACCATGGTCGGGGCACGATGTGACGGTGATCGACGGGAGGATGAGCCGACCCCGTTCAATACGTCGCTCGGCCGCCGGAGATGTCGAAGACGGCGCCGGTGGAGAAACTGCATTCCTCGCTCGCCAGCCAGAGGATCAGCGACGCAACCTCGTCGATCGCGCCGAACCGGCCGATGGGGATTTTGGACAGCATCCAGTCGACCTGCTGCTGGCTCATCTGCTCGAACAGCGGAGTCTTCACCGCGGCAGGGGTGACGCAGTTGACGCGGACCTCGGTGGCGGCCAGCTCCTTGCCCAGCGATTTCGTCAATCCGATCACGCCGGCCTTGGACGCGGAATAGGCGGAGGCGTTGGGATTGCCCTCCTTCCCGGCGATCGAGGCGATGTTGACGATCCGGCCGTAGCCGTTGGTCTGCATGAACGGCACCACGGCGTGGCAGCAGTAGAAGACGCCCTTCAGGTTGATGTCGATCACCCGGTCCCAGGCGGCGACGGGATACTCCCAGGTCGTGTGATTGGGGCCGGTCACGCCGGCGGAGGTGACCAGGATGTCGATCTTGCCCAGGGCCGCGGCGGTGGTCTCTGCGGCCCGGTGCACGGCGTCCGGGTCGGTGACGTCCAACGCGACGGTGTGGGCAGCGCCGGAGCGCGCGAGGCCGGCCGCGTCCATGTCCCAAAGACTGAGCGTGGCGCCTTCCGCGGCGAGGCGGCGGGCGATGCCGGCGCCGATGCCGGAGACGCCGCCGGTGACGACGGCGACGCGTCCTGTGAAGCGTTGCGACATGCGAGACTCCCTGTTGGCCGCCACAGTGAAGAACGGCTGGGCGATGGCGGCAAGATGGGTGTCGGTCGGACCGGCCGACCGCTGTCACGACAGATGTCGGACGAGACGTTGATGAGCGTCACGGCGGTGCCTATGTGGGGCGCGCACTCTATGCGTGGATCAACGGGGCCAGGTCATGCACATCGGCGTATTTTATTTTCCGACTGATTACGGGATCCAGCCAGCGGAACTGGCGCGTGCGCTGGAGGAGCGCGGCTACGAATCGGTGTTCTTCTGCGAACACACCCATATCCCAACGAGCCGGCGCAGCCCCTACCCCGGCGGTGGCGAGCTGCCGCGCTGCTACGCCCACACCCACGACCCATTCGTCGCGCTGTCCTTCGCCGCCGCGGCGACCAGCAAGCTGCGGGTCGGCACGGCGGTGTGCCTGGTGCCCGAACATGATCCGATCGTGCTGGGCAAGACCATCGCGAGCCTGGACCAGTTGTCCGGCGGGCGCTTCGAATTCGGGATCGGCGCCGGGTGGAACGCCGAGGAAATGGAAAACCACGGCACCGCGTTCGAAACCCGTTACAAGGTGATGGGCGAGCGGGTGCGCGCGATGAAGGCGCTGTGGACTCAGGATGAAGCAGAGTTTCACGGCGAATTCGTCAATTTCGATCCGGTGTGGTCGTATCCGAAGCCGGCGCAGTTGCCGAATCCGCCGATCCTGCTGGGCGGTGAGACGGACCACACGCTGAAGCGCGTCGTCGCCTACTGCGACGGCTGGCTGCCGCGCGCGTTCGGCGGCTTCGATCCGGCGAAAGGGGTGGTTCGGCTGCACCAGATGGCGACCGAGGCGGGGCGTGATCCGGCGAGCCTGCAGGTCACAGTGTTCGGCGCGCCCGAGGACGCGGCGTCCCTGGCCCGTTACCGCGAGGCGGGCATCCAGCGCGGGTTGCTGGCGATCCCGGACCTGAGCCGTGACGAAATCCTGCGTGTGCTGGACAAGCACGCGCCGCTGGTGAAGGAAATCCACGGCGCGTAATACTGGGGGCCGTTGACCGCAACCCTTGCGGCGCGTCCGCATCAAGGGCGCTTGGTATGAAACGGATGTCACGCCCCTTCCGCCGGGCGTGACACCCCGCCGTTCAATCGATCGCGGCGTGCACCAGGTTGGCGACGCGATCCAGCCGCAACGTGTGCCACGGGTCCGGGCTGACGAAATTCGTCAGATACGTAAACGACACCCCGCTGCTCGGGTCCGCCCAGGAATACGATGAGCCGACGCCGCCATGCCCGAAGGTAGCCGGCGCGCCGATCGTGCCCAGGCCGCGGATGCTGTCGCTCTCGCCACGGACATGCGGGCCGAGGCCGCGATGCATCGGGATGCCGGTCATCGCGTGGTCCGGGCTCTCGCCGGTGTGATTGCGGGCGACGTAGGCCATCAGCCGGGGGGAGAACAGGCGGACGTCGTTGAGCCGGCCGCCATGCCCGAGCATCTGGTAGAAGGCGGCCATGCCGCGGGCGGTGGCGTAACCGCCGCCATTAGGCAGGCCGGCGGCACGGAAGGCGGCTGAGTTGTCTCGTTTCTCCGGCGCATAGGTATCGGCGCAGCGCGATTGTTGCGATTCCGGCACGCCGACGAAAATGTCACTGCCAAGGCCAAGCGGTTCGATCACCCGCTCGCGGATGACGTCGCGGTAGTCGCGTCCGGTGACGGCTTCCAGCACCATGGCCTGCACCAGGTGCGCGGCGCGGGGGTGGTATTGCAGGCGGCTGCCGGGGGTCCATTCCAGCGAGAAGTCGCAGACCTGGGCGCGCATCAGTGCGTGGTCCGTCCAGGTCGCCTGGGCAACGTCGCCGGAGGGGAAGCCGCCCTGGTGGGTCATGACCTGCTGCAGGGTGATGTCGGCTTTGCCGCGCGCGGCGAATTCCGGCAGGTGGTCGGCGACCTTGTCCATGAACGACAGCTTGCCTTCCTCGACCAGCGTCCAGACCGCGGCGGAGGTCAGCACCTTGGTCTGGCTGAACAGCAGGAACAGGGTTTCGTGGGTGGCGGGGACGGTGCCGCCCTCGGTTTTGGCGTTGCCGTAGGTGCGGAACAGGCCGAGCTTGCCGTTGCGGGCCAGGGCGATCTGCGCGCCGGCGTAACGGCCCTCGGCGATGTGGGACTGGATCAGCGCGTCGAGGTGATCGAGCGGCCTGGCGGCAAAACCGAGCGCCGCGGGGTTGGATTCGGGAAGTGGGTAGGCGGCTTGCATGGCGGTTTCCTCCGGCGGCGTGGGTGGGCGGGAGGTTACGCCGGGTTTTGGTGGGATGCCAAATTGGTGAGCGGCCTGTCGTTCCAAAAGGTCTCAGATGGTCAGCCGGTTGCTCGTTCCGGATTCCGTTCCAGCCCGAGCCGTTCGGCAGGCAATGGCCGAAGGGCGGGTGCTTGCTTCCGACGCGACGATGGCGGAACTGGCGGATGTTCTTTCACGGCGCAAATTCGATCCGTACGCAACGATCGAGGCACGCAAAGCCTTTCTGCGATTGCTTGGACGGATCGTGGAAATTGTGCCTGTTGTCGTGGCGTGTCGGGACCCCGGGGACGACAAGTTCCTGGAGCCAGGCGTCAACGGAGAGGCCAGTTACATCGTTACGGGTGACGCGGATTCGCGGGTGCTGAATCCGTATCGCGGCATCGCGATCGTTACGCCGTCAGCGTTCCTGGCGGAGCGGGATGT
>DATARX010000382.1:0-4266 GCA_036263955.1 Rhodopila sp. | reverse complement strand
CGCCGCTGGCGCTGGCCGGGATCGCGGCGGGTTGGGGGCGGTGGCTGGAGATCCGGCTGAATCCGCGGGAGAACCCGGTGGCGTGGCAGGTGGCCAGTTTGGTGTGGCCGGCGTGCATCCTGTTCTGCGGGCTGCTGTTGCTGGGGTATCGGGAAGCTTAGGATCTGATCGGATAGATCCGGGTTTCGCCGAAGCCCTGCGTGGTGAAATGGTCCGGCGGCAGGCCGGCGGCGTCTCGGGCCTCGGCCAACGCGTGGATCGGGGCGTCGATTGCTTCATCCGTCAGTTGGAAGGTGCCGAAATGCATGCCGACCGAACGGTGGGCGGCGAGATCCTGGTGGGCTTGCACGGCTTCGGCGGGATTCATGTGGGCGGCGGCCATGAACCAGCGGGGTTCGTAGGCGCCGACCGGCAGCAGGGCGACGTGGGGCGCGCCGAGGCGGGTGCGGATGTCGTGCCAGTGCGGGCCCATGGCGGAGTCGCCGGCGAACAGGATTCTGGCCGCGTCCGTTTGGAGCATGAAGCCGGCCCATAGGGTGCGGTTGCGGTCGAACGGGGTGCGTGCCGAAAAATGCCGGGCGGGTGTGGCGGTGATGCGGAGGGGGGCGATGTCCACGTCCTGCCACCAGTCCAGTTCGGCGGCGATGATGCCGAGGCGCCGGAGGGCCGGGGCATTGCCGAGGGTGGTGACGAAGCGTGGGGCGTGGTGGCGCTGGATGTACCGCAGGGAGGGCAGGTCCATGTGGTCATAGTGGTTGTGCGACAGCAGCACGATGTCGGGGCGCGGCAGGTCCGACAGGGCGATGCCGGGCGGGCGGGCGCGTTTGGGGCCAGCCCAGGTGACGGGGGAGCAGCGCTCGCTGAAGATCGGGTCGGTCAGGATGGTGACGCCGGGCAGGCGGATCAGGAAGCTGGCATGGTTGATGAAGGTGATGGCGACGGCGGCGTCCGGCACGGTTTCCGGTGGCGGTGGGTAGGGTGGACTGGACAGGCCGGCGGGCCATACGGCGCGCTGGCGGCGCAGTTGCCAGCGCAGCATCGGAAGCAGGCCGCGGGATGATCGGGGGACGCCGGGGTTGAAGAAGCGCTGGCCATCGTAGTGGTCGGAAAGCGGGTAGGGGGTGCTCATGGCGATACCATATTGGCGTTTCCCCGCCGTCTTGCATGTCCGGTTGGTAATCCGGCGCTAGGCCGCGGTCTCCAGCAGGTCGGCGATGGTGCGCTCCAGGTGGCGGAGCGTGCTGCACACCGAGACCTGGTTGCAGAACGGTGCGTAACGATACAGGTCGGAATCGCCGGTGCCCCAGGCGGAGCGATATTCGGGATTCAGCCAGATGATGCGGCGCGAACGTTGCGATAGGCGGGCGATGATGTCGACGCGGGGATCGGTGCGGTTGCCGCGGGCATCGCCCAGGATGAGGATGGTGGTTTTGCTGGTGACGAATTGCATCCAGCCGTCCTCAAAATCGGCGAAGGCGTTGCCGTAGTTGGAGGAGCCGAAGCCGATCAGCGCCATGATCTGGGCGATGGCATCCTCGACGGGTGCCTTTTCGAGGATTTCGGAGACTTCCAGCAGGCTGCCGGCGAAGGCGAAGGACCGGATGTCGGACAGGGTTTCGTTGATCGCGTACATGAACATCAGCAGGAACTGCGCCATCGCGGCGACCGATCCGGAGACGTCGCACAGCACCATGACGCGTGGCTTTTCGATGCGTTTTTGTTTCCAGACGGTGATGAACGGGATGCCGCCCCAGCCCATGTTCCGCCGCAGGGTACGGCGTGCGTCGAGTTGGCCGCGCAGCCGGCGGCGGCGGGTTTTGGCGTAGCGGGCGGCGAGTTTCTTCGCCATTTGCCGCACCAGGGCGCGCATGCGGTCGAGGTCCCGGCGTTCCAGGTTCGACAGGCGGGCGGATTTCAGTATTTCTTCGCGGAATTTTTCGGTCTCGCCGCGGGCGAACAACAGCAAGTTCCGTTCGACGAAGTCACGAACGGAGTCGCGCAGCTGTTCGATCTTGCCGTCGAGGAACTGGGCGCGTCCTGCGCCTTCCGGGGTGCCGGCCTGGCGCATCGTTTCGATGTCGCGTTCCAGGGCGCGCAGGCCCATGCGGTCCATGATGCGGCGGGCGTAGAGGTTTTTCTGCGTAAAAAAGCGGATGTTTTCGATGCCGGAGGCTCGGGCGGCCTGTTCCATCGCGGTTGCGAGGCCGGCGCGGTCGTCGACGGCGAGCAAGGATCCCAGCGACTGGCCGCCGGTGCCGTCGCCGGTTGGGCCGTCGTTGCCGGCGGGCGGGGTGGCGTGGGGATCGGCATCGGGGGCGTGGTCTTCGCCGGCGGCGAATTCGTCACGGTTGAAATAGGTGTCGAAGACTTCGTTGTAGGCGGCTTTTTCTTCGGGGGTTTTCGCCAGCAGCAGACCGAGCGTGTCTTTCAGGACGGAGCGGTCGGCGAAGCCGACGATGTCGACAGCGCGGGCGGCGTCGATGCCCTCGGCGGCCGAGACGCGCAGGCCGGCGCCGCGGGCAACCTGCAGAAACCGGCATAACGGTTCGCTGGCGGGGGTGACGGTTGTCACTACGCGACCCCGGCGTTCTGCCTCGCCTTGTGCGTCAGGGTGGCGAGCTGTTTGCCGGCGGCTTCGATGTCGGCTTCGAATTTCAGCAGCACGTTCAGCGTGTCGCGCACGAGATCGATGTCCAGCACCGTGGCGTGCAGCAGCAGCATGACCTTGGCCCAGTCGATCGTTTCACTGACCGACGGGACTTTTTTCAGGTCCAGGGCTCGGAGTTGTTGCACGAAGCTGACCAGTTGTTTCGATAGGCGGGCGTCGATGCCGGGGACGCGGGAGGCGATGATCCTGGCTTCGAGTTTTTCATCGGGGAAGCCGATATGCAGATGCAGGCAGCGTCGCTTGAGCGCGTCGCCAAGGTCGCGGGTGCTGTTGGAGGTCAGCAGGACGATGGGTGGAACGAGGGCGCCGATGGTGCCGATTTCGGGGATGGTGACCTGGTAGTCGGAGAGGATCTCCAGCAGGAAGGCTTCGAATTCCTGGTCCGATTTGTCGATTTCATCGATCAGCAGCACCGATCCGCCAGGTTCCTGCAGGGATCGCAGCAGGGGCCGCGGCTCAAGGAATTGATGCGAGAAAAAAACGTCGCCGAAGGTGTGCAGCTTGTTCAGCGCGGTTGTCAGGGTGTCGGTGTCGCCGAGGACGGTGTTGATCTTGTCCTTGAGGATCTGGGTGTACAGGAGTTGCTTGCCGTATTTCCATTCGTACAGGGCCTTGGACTCGTCCAGTCCCTCGTAGCACTGCATGCGGATCAGCGGCAGTTGCAGCCACGACGCGACGGATTTCGCCAGCTCGGTTTTGCCGACGCCGGCGGGGCCTTCGACCAGGATCGGCTTTTGCAGGTGGTGGGCCAGGTAGACCGCGGTCGCGATCTGGCGGCTGGCGATATAGCCGGCCTCGCCCAGGCCCTGTTCGACAGCGTCGATCGACTGCAGGGGCGGCATCGAAGGCGCCAGCGCATCGTTCACATTCGGCTCCAGGCTACTGTTCAGTAACCCGGATCGCATCGGCGGGCCGGAATGTCAAACCGGCGGGTATAAGACTCTCTTCTGGCGCGCCGCCGCCCGCCAACCCGGCGCGCACCGGTCAGCGCGAGCGCCAACCCGGCGCGCCGACTGGTCAGCCCGAACGCCGACGGAAATTACTTGCCGATGCAGAAGCGGGAGAAGACGGTGTCGAGGATGTCCTCCACCCCGACATGGCCGGTGATGCGGCCGAGCGCGCGCATCGCCAGACGTAGGTCTTCGCCGCGCAGTTCGGGCAATTCGGCGTGTTCGGCGGCGTCCAGGTGTTCCGCTGCCGCCAGCAATGCAGCGCGATGGCGGGCTCGGGTCAGGGGCGGTGGGCCGCTGGACTCGGTCATCTGGCGGGCGGTCGTGGCGAGGCGGGCGCGGAGTTCGTCCATGCCTTGACCGGTTTTGGCGCTGATCCGCAGGGCGCCATCCGGGCCGGGGCGGCCAAGGTCGGATTTGTTGGCGATCAGCAGGTGGTTGTCCCCGGCAGTATCGGGCGGCGGAGAGCCGGCCTCGACGACCGTCATCGCCAGATCGGCGTCTTGCGCCCGGGCGCGGGCGCGGCGGACGCCTTCGGCTTCGATGCTGTCGGTGGTTTCGCGCAGGCCGGCGGTGTCGACCAGGGTGACCGGGACGCCGCCGAGAATGACCCGGGTTTCGAGGGCGTCGCGCGTGGTGCCGGGGATG
>DATARX010000486.1:0-2090 GCA_036263955.1 Rhodopila sp. | reverse complement strand
CAGAACGTTCCGGCCGTGATCAACTGGCGCGAGGAAATCGCCGGCCTGCAACGCTTCATGCAACGCATGCCGTTCAAGGTCCCGCTGGAGGTTGAAGTCGGCAGCCTCGCGGCTGGCGAACGGCAAAAAACCGAGATCGTCTAACAACTTTATCTCGAACGAAAATTCCTGGTACTGGACGAACCCACCTCCGTCCTCACGCCCCAGGAAGCCACCGAGATGCTCGGTCTGGTGCGCGGCCTCGCCCATTCCGGCGCCCTGACGATCGTTATCATAACGCACAAACTGAAGGAAGTCGCCGCCTTCGTGGATGAGGTCACCGTGCTGCGCCGCGGCCGGATGGCCGGCACCGGCGCGGTAAAGGACCTTGGCCCCGCCGACCTCACCGCGATGATGATCGGCGAGCCGCACGCCCCGAAAAACCCCGAACGCAAGGGCGCCCCGTCCGACGAAATCCGCCTCGCGGTTTCGGCCATGCGCACCGCCGAGGACAGCGGACGCAAAGGCCTGTCGATCGACAAGATCACCGTCCATGCCCACGAAATCGTCGGCATCGCCGGCGTCTCCGGCAACGGCCAGAAGGATCTGGTCGAGGTCCTCGGCGGCCAGCGGCCCATGCAATCCGGCCAGATCATGGTGGACGGCGCCCCCTACGACGCGAGCCGCGAACAATCCCAGGCCCACGACGTCCGCGTCCTGCCGGAAGAACCCCTGCGCAACGGCTGCGTCCCGCCGATGACCGTGGTCGACAACCTCAACCTGCGCAGCTTCGACCTGGGCCCAAAGAAATCCCGCCGCGCCTGGCTGGACCGTGCCGGCATGGCAGAACGCGCGAAACAGATGATCGCGGCCTACGGCATCCGCACGCCATCACCCCAGGCGCCGATCGGCGTGCTGTCCGGCGGCAACGTCCAGCGCTGCGTACTGGCGCGGGAACTCGACGGCGACGTGCGCCTGCTGATCGTCGCCAACCCCTGCTTCGGGCTGGACGTAAAGGCCGTGGCGGAAACCCGCGCCCGCATCATGGCCGCCCGCAACGCCGGCAGCGCCGTGCTGCTGATCTCGGAGGATCTGGACGAAATCCTTGAGCTCGCGGATCGCATCGTCGTGATGCACGATGGCCAGGTCGCCCACGAAATGCCCGCCGAGGGCGCCGACCCGCAGGAGATCGGCCGCCACATGCTGGGTCACCACTGACTGGGCCACCACTGACTTGACGTGACGCCCGAATGTGATCTCCTGCCCGCCGGAAGCGCCAAAGAGCGCGCCGGGACAGGAGGATCGCCATGGAACTCGGGTATTTCTCGATGCCGTCGCACCCGCCGGAGCGCGGCCTGAAGGCCGGGCACGACTGGGATCTGCAGACCCTGCGCTGGCTGGACGAACTCGGTTACGCCGAAGCCTGGATCGGCGAGCACCACACCGCCCCGTGGGAGCCGCATCCAGCCCCCGACCTGCTGGTCGCCCAGGCACTGTTGCAGACGAAACGGCTACGCATCGGTCCCGGCGGCTTCCTGCTGCCCTATCACCACCCGGCCGAACTCGCCAACCGCGTCGCCATGCTGGATCACCTGTCGGAGGGCCGCCTGATGTTCGGCGTCGCCGCCTCCGGCCTGCCCAGCGACTGGGCCATGTTCAACGTCGACGGCATGTCCGGGCAAAACCGCGAAATGACCCGCGAGGCTCTGGACATCATCCTCCGCCTATGGGGCGACGAACCATCGTTCCAGTACCGAGGCAAATACTGGAACATCGACAAGCCTGAAACGATGTTCGGTTTTCTCAAGCCGCACATCAAGCCATTACAGAAGCCGCATCCGCCGATCGGCGTGGCCGGCCTGTCGAAGAACTCCGACACGCTTAAAATGGCCGGCGAGCACGGCTTCCTTCCGCTCAGCCTGAACCTCAATCCCGCCTATGTCGGTTCCCACTGGACCGCCGTCGAGGAAGGCGCCAAACGCACCGGCCGCACCCCGCACCGGCGCGACTGGCGCATGGTGCGCGAAGTCTTCGTCGCCGAAACCGACGCCGAGGCCCAGCGCCTGTCCGTCGGCGGCATGATGGGCCGGATGATGCGCGAATACTTCCTG
>DATARX010000387.1:0-4484 GCA_036263955.1 Rhodopila sp. | reverse complement strand
TTCGGACCGCTGGTGGCGGGGCTGCTGGTGGTACCGTTCGGTGGGAATTTCGCCCACGCGACGGCGGTGATCACCTGCTTCGCGGTGCTGTCGATTGTAGCGATGGTGTATGGGCGGGAGACGAAGGACGATATTCTGCCGCACTGAGTTCTGGCTTCAGTCGGCAATACCGACACCGGACGCGCACGGTCGCCCGGACGCACCCAGGGCAGTAGCGACCGCTGGGCCGACAAGAATCGCGCGAGTCGTCCGCTTGCTTGATGGTCACGGGTGCGCCGCTGGGGTGCTGGTTCCGAGCCGGCTGGACATCAACCGGGTCGCCCGCCCGTCGCCCGGGACAGTTGAACCCGATGGCTCCCGGTGCAAGGCTCCATGCCGCCATTGCAGGACAGACGTCATGGATCCGACTTTTCTTTCGGCCACCCAACTCGCGGACCTCGTTCGCACCGGTAAAATTGGCGCTGTCGAATTGCTCGACCATTACATTGCCCGCACCGAACGGCATGATCCGCGCATCAACGCCGTCGTCGTGCGAGACTTCGACCGGGCACGCGCGCGTGCTCGTGCGTTGGACTCCCAGGCCGACAAGTCCGCCCCGCTGTTTGGCGTGCCGACTACCGTGAAGGAAAGCTTCGACGTCGAGGGGCTGCCCACAACCCGCGGCCATCTGGAGGTGAAGGACAAGGCCGTCAAACTCTCCTCCATTGCGATCCGCCGATTGGAGGCCGCGGGTGCGGTGATCTTCGGCAAAACCAATGTGCCGGTCGATCTGGCGGATTGGCAGAGCTACAATCCGGTCTACGGCACCTCCTCCAATCCCTGGAATACCGACCATACGCCGGGCGGGTCCTCGGGCGGGTCGGCCGCCGCGCTCGCTGCCGGCCTGACGGGATTTGAGATGGGCAGCGACATCGGCGGCTCCATCCGGGTGCCGGCGCATTTCTGCGGTGTGTTCGGCCATAAACCGACCTTTGGGCTGCTGCCGAACTATGGTGACCCGGTCACCAGCCCCGCTGCCGGGATCGATATCTCGGTCATTGGGCCGCTGGCCCGTTCCGCCGCCGACCTGGCGACCGGGCTGGATATCCTTGCAGGGCCGGATCCGGATGAGACCGCGCTGACGCTCAACCTGCCTGCCCCGCGGTTTTCCAACCTGAAGGATCTGCGCGTGGCGGTCTGGGCGGAACAGCACGGCGCTACCACCGACGCTGAAACCGTGACTGCGATGCATGCGCTGGCCGATGGGCTGGAGCGGCAGGGCGTCACCGTCAGCCGCTCGGTCCGGCCGGATTTCGATCCGATCGCCGCCTATCACCTGTATCTCCGCTTGCTGGACGCCGGCTGGAGCGGCCGCAGCACCGAGGCGGAGATCGAGGCGAAGCGGGTGAAAGCCGCTGCCTTGTCGCCTGACAACATGGACGCCGGGGCGATCATGACCCGCACTGTGGATATGCACCACCGCGCCTGGCTGGGCCTGAATGAGCAGCGTTTTCGCTGGCGCCGTGCCTGGAGCGCATTCTTCCGCGAGTGGGATATCCTGCTGTGCCCGGCCTTCAGCACCGCGGCCCTGCCCCACCGGCAGGACGGCGCGCCGTGGGAGCGGCGGATCATCGTCGATGGCAGGGACATCGACTACAGCGACCTGCTGTTCTGGCCGGGCCTGACCGGGGGTTACCACCTGCCGGCCACCGTCGCGCCGATGGGCATAACCAAGGCCGGGCTCCCGCTGTGCGTGCAGATCGCCGGCCCGCTCTACGGCGACCGCACCACGGTCGCCGCCGCCGCCCTGCTGGAGCAGGCGTGGATGGGATTCAAGCCGCCGCCGGGGTGGTAATTTACCCGACGGTCAGCATGATCTTGCCGATATGGGCGCTGGTTTCCATCAGCCGGTGCGCCTCGGCGGCTTCCGCCAGCGGGAACGTCGCGTGGATCACCGGTGGGCAGCGGCCCATATCCAGGGCTGGCCACACTTTCTCCCGCAGTTCCGCGGCGATCGCCCCTTTCTGGGCGGTGGTGCGCGGGCGCATGGTGGAGCCGGTGATCGTCAGCCGTTTCACCATCACATGGACGAAGTCGAATTCCTGCACTTTGGATCCTTGCAGGAAGGCGATCATCACCAATCGACCATCCAGGGCGAGCGAGCGCACGTTGCGCGTGATGTAAGGCGCGCCAACCATGTCGAGGATCACGTCAACGCCGCGTCCCTCGGTCAGCTTCTTCACCTCGGCGGCGAAATCCTGGGTGCGGTAGTTGATCGCCGCATCGGCCCCAAGGTCCAGGCAGGCGGCGCATTTTTCGTCGGATCCTGCGGTGGCGAAAATCCGAGCGCCGAATTCGTGGGCGAACTGGATCGCGGTGACGCCGATGCCGCCGGTGCCGCCATGCACGAGGGCGGTGTCGTTCTTTCCCAAGCGGCCGATCTGGAACAGGTTCGCCCACACGGTGAACGACGTTTCCGGCAGGGCCCCGGCTCGGATCGCATCGTAACCGGTGGGCCAGGGCAGGCACTGGGTCGCCGGGGCGGTGCAGTATTCGGCATAGCCGCCGCCGTTCGTCAGGGCGCAGACGTGGTCGCCCGCAGACCATGTCGTGACCTGATCGCCGCGGGCCACCACTTCGCCCGCGACTTCCAGGCCCAGGATCGGGCTGGCGCCGGGGGGCGGCGGGTATGATCCTTGCCGTTGCGCGATGTCCGGGCGGTTTATTCCGGCGGCCTGCACGCGGATCAGGACTTCGTCCGGCTTGGGCGCCGGCACCGCTCCGGTGGCCAGACCGAGCACCTCGGGTCCGCCGGCGCCGTTGGCCTGGATGAAATGCATGGTCTGCGGGATGGGCATGGGGATACCTTCGGTCTGGATCGTTGACTGAAACTAGACCGCTCGCGGCCCCGGGCAAAGGCAACGATGCGTTGTTCTGACCCGGCGCACATGCGCCGCCATTCTGCATTGGCTAAAAAGCGAGAAGAAACGGAGGAAACCCTCATGCAAACCCATGTTCGCGGTGCGTCGCGCCGCGCGATGATCGCCGGTGTCGCCACAGTCTCGGCCTTCGGGGCCAGGGCGCAAACGCGGTCTGAAACCGCGACGCCGCCCAGCGTGATCACCACTCCACCCCGGCAATGGGGTCGGGACGCCCCGCCCGACATCTATCCTGATCCTGACATCATCGTGATTGATCCGGCGTTCAAGCCGTATCTGCTGGGCATCACTGCGATCCGCCGCGTTGCAACCGGCTTCAAATGGGCGGAAGGTCCGGCCTGGTCCTCCGAGGGCCAGTATCTGGTGTTCAGCGATGTCCAGGCGAACATCCAATATCGCTATCTTTGGGAAACCGGCCGGGTCAGCCGGTTTCGCGATCCGTCGTTCAACAGCAACGGCAATTCGTTCGATTTCCAGGGGCGACAGCTTTCCACCCAGGACTTCAATCGCCGGGTGATTCGCTGGGAGCATGACGGCACCATGACCGTCATCGCCGACCAGTACGAGAGCAAGGGGGTCAACGCGCCGAATGACCTGGTGCCGCACCCGGACGGCAGCATCTGGTTCACCGATCCGCCGTATGGCGACTCGTTGTCGGAAGGTCACCCCGACGAAGCCGGCGGTTCGGCGAACGCCTCCGGCCTGCTGAACCCGCGCACCGGAGCCCCCGATGCCGGGGTGATCGGCGGCCGGAAGCGCGAATTGCCGAATAGTGTGTATCGCTGGGACCCAAGCGGGAGGCTGGACGTGGTGATCACCGAGGAGCAGTTGCCGGATCCCAACGGGCTATGTTTCTCCCCCGATTATAAGACGCTCTATGTGATCAGCACGAGCAAGGGGCCGGGCGACCAGGGTACGGGCGGCGGCGGCAACGTCTTCGCTTTTGAGGTTCAGGGCAGCAAGCTGAGCGGTATGCGACGGTTCACCGACATGATGGTCGATGGGGTCAAGTGCGGGCCGGACGGGATGCGCGCCGATGTGTTCGGCAATCTGTGGATCAGTTCAAGCACCGTCCTGGGGTATGCCGGGGTGATCGTGTTTTCGGCCGATGGGAAACTGCTGGGCCGCATCCGCCTGCCGGAGGTATGCGCCAACCTGGCGTTCGGCGGTCCGAAGCGGAACATGCTGTTCATGTGCGCCAGCCAGTCGCTGTACCTGCTGCAGGTGCAGACGCAGGGGGCAGCGCCGGGGTGACGCTTCAGGCTGCGTCGCAGCGCAGGCGGCCGCTTGGCTTGCGTGCCGCGAGATCGAGGCAGGCCAGCATCCGCTGGGTTTCCGGCCAGGGCACCGCGCCGCCATGCTGGCCCAGCAGGATGCTCCAGGATTCGTCCGACACCCTGGCGCCGGGCATGTCCGCCTCGATCCGCCTGGCGTGGGCGGCCAGGGCGGGGCTGATGCCCGCCTGCTGCTCCCCCGCTTCGCACGCCTGGCACATCATCCGGTGTATTCCACGATGTGCATGCCCTTGCCCCAGCGATCGATCACATACAGCAGGCCGCGATCGTC
>DATARX010000377.1:0-5819 GCA_036263955.1 Rhodopila sp. | reverse complement strand
CCCAACAGGCGGCACAGCGCCGCCGAGTGTTCGCGCAGAATATTGCCGATCACCGGGTTCCGCCCCGCCTCGGCCAGCATATCCAGTACAAGGATTCGGTTGCCCTTTTCTTGCCCGACCTTGGCGCGATCGATTTCATCGACCAAGGCCGCAACAACGTTGGAATTCTCCATCATGTGGCTGAACCGGGAGGCCGCATAGGTAAGCCCAGCCTCCGTCATCGCCCCGATAATCGCCTCCTTGCTGGCGAAGTAGTGGTACAGGTGCCCCGGGCTGATGCCAGCCTCGGCACAAATGGAGGAAATACTGGCACCACGGAATCCATCGCGCACAAAACACCGACCCGCCGCGTCAAGGATTTCCTGACGCTTCCGCTCATGCTTCTCCGGGTCGACTTTGCGCATCTCTCGCCTTTAAACTAGAGCGCCCGATCTAACAATCATTGACACGATGATGGCCGCAAAATAAATAGACCGAACAATCGGTCTATGAAAGAGACGGCGTCTTGTTCCGGATCAGATCAAGTGGGCAGTATGCCGCAGCCCTTCCGCCCGGCGAACAGTCAGGCCACCCGTTGCGCTCGCCATGAACCGCACCCTCATTGCGCTCCTGATCATCCTCGCCGCCGCTTCCGGTGCCGGCGGCTGGTGGTGGACCACCCAGCGCCGCGTCCCGATCGCGTGGCAAGGCTACGCCGAAGCCGACTTCGTAAAGATCGGCCCAACCCAGCAGGGTATGCTGACAGCGGTCCGGGTCGCGCGCGGTGATCACGTCGAAGCCGGAACGCCGCTGTTCGATCAGGACGACACGTCGGACCGGGCCGCGCGTGACCAGGCAGCCCGCCAACTCGATGAAAGTGTCGGCCAGCTCGCCAACCTGCGGGCACCCGGCCGCGACACCGAAATTGCCCAAGCCGAGGCCAACCTCGCCGACGCCCAAGCCACCCGCGATCGAGCCCAAACCGACCTTCGCCGCCTGGACGCCGTCCTGCCGTCCGGCGGCACCACGATCCAAACCCGCGATCAAGCCCGAGCGGACTATTTGTCCGCGGCAGCCAAGGTAAAGGGCTTGCAGGCAGCGCTTGAGCAGGCACGCGCGCCCACCGGCCGAACCGAACAGATCAAAGCCCAGGTGGCCGCCGCCGAAGCCTTGCATGCGGCCGTGGCCATGGCGGATTGGCGCCTCGCCCAGCGCCACGTCGCCGCACCCACCGCCGGCGTCATCGCCGACGTGCTCGCGAGGCCCGGTGAAACGGTTGACGCCGGCGCCCCAGTTGTCTCGCTCCTGCCGCCCGGCAACATCTTCATCCGCTTCTTCGTGCCGGAAACGATGCTTTCCAGCATCCATCATGGCGACCGCGTCGCTCTGGTCTGCGACAACTGCGGCGACGGCCTGGTGGGAACCGTCAGCTTCATCGCGCCCCAGGCCGAATACACCCCGCCGCTGATCTACAGCGACCAGAACCGGGCAAAACTCGTTTACATGATCCAGGCTCGGCCGCGTCCCGACCAGGCCGTGCTGTTCAATCCCGGTCAACCCGTCACCGTCCGCCCGCTCGGACCGAACCCCCAATGAACGACCTCACGCCATGAACGATCTTGTCATCGACGTGCGTGATCTGCGCAAGAAATTCGGCACCCGTAGCGTCGTCGACGGCCTCAGCCTGCAGGTTGCCAAAGGCGAGATCTGCGGCTTCCTCGGTGCCAACGGCAGTGGCAAGACCACGACAATCCGCATGCTGTGCGGCCTGCTCGTGCCCGATGCCGGCAGCGGCACCTGTCTCGGCTTCGACATAATCCGCGACGCGCCAAGGATCCGCCGCCAGGTCGGCTACATGACGCAGAAATTCAGCTATTACGAAGACCTCACGGTGCTCGAGAACCTGGAACTCGTCGCCGCCGTCTACGAAATGCCGAACGCCCGGGCCGCGGTGCGCGACATCATGCAGCGCATGGGCCTGAGCGACCGCGCCACCCAGCTCGCCGCCCAGCTTTCCGGCGGGTGGAAGCAACGCCTCGCGCTGACCGCCTGCGTGCTCCACCAACCCAAACTTCTGCTGCTGGACGAACCCACCGCCGGCGTCGACGCCAAGGCCAGACGCGAATTCTGGGACTTGATCCACGACATGGCCGGTGAGGGCCTGACCGTGCTGGTTTCCACCCACTACATGGACGAGGCTGAACGCTGCAAACGCATCGTCTACCTGGCCGGCGGCCGCATCGTCGTGCAGGGCACCGCTGAGGAAGTGGTCGCCAATGCCGGCCTGATCACGTTCGAAGCCACCGGTACCGACATCGATACCGCCGCCCGCCGATTGCGTCATCTGCCGGGCGTGGAGGCCGCCGCCGTGTTCGGCCAGGTGCTGCACATCGCCGGGACCAACCGAGCGCTTCTGGAAACGGCCATCAAGCAGCACGGGAATGGCGCGCTGACCTGGACCGAAGTCGGCCCCCGTCTGGAAGACGTTTTCATCCACATGCTGGCCGAGAAGGAAACAGCGCCATGAACGCCTTCTCCTGGCGCCGGCTGTGGGCCCTGCTGCGCAAGGAATGGCTGCAGGTGTTGCGTGATCCGATGACGCTGCGCCTCATCATCGTCATGCCGGTGATGCAACTCTTGCTGTTCGGCTACGCAATCAACTCCAACCCCCGCGATCTTCCCGCCGGCCTGCTGATGGCGCAGCCGTCGAAATACGAGCGAACCATCGTCACCGCCCTGCGCAACACCGGCTATTACCAGATCCGAACCGTGGCATCGGAAGCCGAGGCCGAGGAAGACATCGCCCAAGGCAAACTGCTGTTCGTCATCGACATCCCACCCAATTTCGACCGATCCGTCGATCGCGGCGAATCCCCCTCGATCCTGATCGATGCCGACGGCACCGACCCGACCGCGATCGGCAACGCCACGGCCGCACTGTCCGGTTTGACCAACGTGCTTGCCCGCGACCTGCCGCCGATCCGCCAGAAAGTGTCCGCCGCACCGCCATTCCAGTTCGTCGTCCACGCCCGCTACAACCCCGAACAGATCACCGCGCTGAACGTCGTGCCGGGCCTGATCTGCATTGTCCTGATGATGTCGACGCTGATGCTGACGACGCTCGCCATCACCCGGGAACGCGAGCGCGGCACAATGGAAAATCTGCTCGCCATGCCGGTCCGGCCGATCGAGGTCATGCTTGCCAAAATCACGCCCTATATCGGGATCGGCTATCTCCAGGTCGTCATCATCCTGGTCGTATCGTCGTTTCTGCTGCAACTTCCCGTCCATGGGTCCGTCGTGTTGCTGCTCCTCGTCCTCGGCCTGTTCATCGCCAGCAATCTGGCCCTGGGCATCACCTTTTCCACCATCGCTGCAAACCAGATGCAGGCCCAGCAACTCGCGCAGTTCACGCTGATGCCCTTCATGCTCCTCTCCGGCTTCATCTTCCCCTTCCAGGGCATGCCCGCCTGGGCTCGGTTTTTTGGCGAAATGGTTCCAACCACCCATGCCATGCGCATCGTGCGCGGCGTTCTGCTGAAAGGTAACGGACTAAACGAAATCTTCCCGGATGTCTGGCCGATCGCCCTGTTCATGGTCGTAACCGTGGCCGTCGCCGTGTATTTCTACCGCGAAACCCTCGACTGAGATGCCGCCCCCACCGATCACCATCGGCAGCGAAACGACACGGCATGCCCGCTACGTGTCGCCACGCGCCGCATGCGTTGAAAACCCTCGACGCGCGCTTGTGCTGTTCGCGGCATTGGCAGTCGCCGCCTGCACCGTCGGACCGGATTTTCATCCACCAGCCGTCGATGTGCCCGCGACCTGGAAAGACCCATCCGCAAACACCGCAGGCGGCTCTGTCACACCCCACGCCGATCCCGATCCACGCTGGTGGCGCGCCTTCAACGATCCCACGCTCGACTCCCTGATCGATCGTGCCGCTGCCGGCAACATCAGTTTCCAACAAACAATCTACCGCATCGCCGAGGCACGCGCGCAGGAACAAGCGCAACGCGCCGCCGGCCTGCCAAGCCTGAAAGGCACCGGCGGCTACACGCGCGAAAAACTCGGCGCAACGGGCATTTTCGCCGGCGGCGGCATCGCCCAGACCGGCGCGGCGTCGGAACTCGGCGCGATCAGCAGCCTGACCCAACCCATCGATTTCTACCAGGCCGGATTCGATGCTTCGTGGGAACTCGATCTCTTCGGCAAAATCCGCCGTTCGGTCGAACAGGCCGGTGCCCAGACCCAGGAGCAGATCGAGAATCGCAATGACTCTCTGGTGTCTCTGGAAGCCGAAGTTGCTCGAACCTACCTGCAACTCCGTGCCAATCAGGCGCTTCTGCGCACCACCCAGGACGCCGCAAAGGCGCAGGCCGACACGCTGCGCATCACCCAGGTGCGCCGTCGCCAAGGCCTCGCCAGCCAACTGGACGTCGACCAGGCCCTCAGCCGTCTCACCCAGACCCAGTCGCAGCTGCCGCAATTCCAGCAACAGGCCGAGCAATCGATGAATACCCTGGCCGTGCTGACCGGCCAGCAACCCGGCGCGCTCGACACCGAACTCGCCACCGAACACCCGATCCCATCCATTCCGCCCGGCATCCCCATCAGCCTGCCCGCGACCCTCGTGCGCCGGCGTCCCGACATCCGTAATGCCGAGGCCACGCTGCACGCCGCCACCGCCAATATCGGCATCGCCGTCGCCCAGCTCTACCCGGACATTTCGCTGTCAGGCGAGGTCGGACGCAGCGCCCTCCAGTTCGGCGCATTGAGCAATTGGTCCAGCACCTTCTACCAGTTCGGGCCAAACATCTCGCTGCCGATCTTCCAGGGCGGCCAGCTACGCGCCAATGTGCGGCTCGCCAATGCCCAGCAGGCCGAGGCTGCACTCGGCTACCGGCAAACCGTTCTGAGTGCCCTCCAGGACGTCGAGAACAACCTTGTGGCACTCCGCAACGACCGAGCCCGACAGCGAAGTCTCGATCAATCCGTTACCATCGCCAACAACCAACTCGCCGTGGCGCAGGATCGTTACCGCAATGGCCTGGCGGCGTTTCTCGATGTGCTTGACGCTGAAACGACATTCATCAATGCGCAACAGGATGCCATCCGTGGCCGGCTGCAACTCGCATTGGACGTTGCGGCCCTCTACAAGGCGATCGGCGGAGGCTGGCAGATCGCAGCATCCTCATGACCAGAACCACGAGGCGACCCATGACCCAGCCGTTATGTGAAACCACGCGCCGGCCACGCCAAGTCGCCGTCGCGTTCAAGGCCGTCGTCCGGGCGCTTCGTCGCCCACGGTTCCGGGACAGCCTGCACCTCCCAGCCAACCTATCCAAAATTGGCGCGCTCGGATTGCTGCTGCCTTATATGCGGCCCTACCTCGGCCGCATGATCGGCGCCGCGACCGCGCTGCTGGCCGGCTCCGCGCTTTTGCTGACACTAGGGCAGGGGGTACGCCGCCTCATCGATGGCGGCTTTTCCGGCCACAGCACCACCCATCTCGACACCGCGGCCCTCGCCATGTTCGCCGTCGTTGCCGCGCTGGCCATCGCTACCTTTGCCCGCTTCTACCTGATTTCCTGGCTGGGTGAGCGTGTCGCCGCCGACCTCCGCCGCGACATGTTCGACCGCGTCATCTCCCTGTCCCCGGCGTTCTTCGAAACCGCCCGAACCGGCGACATCCTGACACGCCTGACCTCCGACATCTCGGTCCTGCAGGCCTTGATCGGATCGTCGATTTCTGTCTGGCTCCGCAACGCCATCCTGCTGGTCGGCGCCCTGGTCATGCTGGCGGTCACTAGCCCGAAGCTCGCCGGCATCGTCAT
>DATARX010000362.1:0-1970 GCA_036263955.1 Rhodopila sp. | reverse complement strand
CCGATCCGGGCCGCATCCGCGGCGGCGCCGGTCAGTGTGCGCTTCAGCAGGAACGACCCGTCGGCGCGGGCGACCAATCCGGTCAGCGTGATCGTGCCGTCCGCCAGCAGGCGGGCATGGGCACCGATCGGCGTGCGGCAGGAGCCGTCCAGCGCGCCGAGCAGCGCCCGTTCAGCGGTGGCCACGACGCGGGATGCCGGGTCCTCGATCTGGCTGAGGCGATCGCGCAACGCGGTGTCGTCGGTGCGGACGGTGATACCGACGATGCCCTGGGCCGCCGCCGGCACCATCGTTTCAGGTTCCAGGACGGCCCCCCTCTGGACCTCCATACCCAGCCGGCGCAGCCCGGCCAGGGCGAGCATGCTGGCCTGGCACTCGCCTTCGCGCAGCTTGCGCAACCGGGTCTGCACATTGCCGCGGATCGAGGCGACGCGCAGGTCGGGGCGGGCGTGCAGCAACTGGGCCTGGCGGCGGACCGAGGAGGTTCCGACCACAGCGGCGTGCGGCAGCGCAGCCAGCGGGTCGGTCGGGTCCGGGGTGGCGCAGCTATCTCCCAGGATCAGCACGTCGCGGGCATCCTCCCGCGCCAGCACGCAGCTCAGCACGATGCCCGGCGGCATTTCGGTTTCCAGGTCCTTCAGGCTGTGGACGGCGCAATCGATGCGATGGTCCAGCAGCGCCTCATGGATCTCCTTGGCGAACAGGCCCTTGCCGCCGATATCGGCCAGCGGACGGTCCTGCACCGCGTCGCCGGTAGTTGCAATGATGACTTCCTGCCCCTCGCCCGCGTCGGGGACGGCGGCGAGCAGGCGCAGGAAGGCACGGGTCTGCACCAGTGCCAAGGGGGAGCCACGAGTGCCGGCCCGTATCGCGAATGCGGTCATGCCGGTTTCATAGCATCAAGCCAGCCGAACGGAAGTGCGTTATCCGCTTGGCTGTTTGCCGGATGATCCAACCGATTATCAGGCACGGCGCGAAAGCGGGTCGGTTCGCCTGAGACGACCGGCCTCGACGACCCCGCACCGGTCATCCAGTCCTTCATCCTAGACGAGACGCTGCGGTCGAACACCGAGCTCGACGCGATCCAGGCTTCAGGCAACTGCTGATGAGATCCCGGCCTCGACGACAATCAAAACCTGGGAACAGCAGCGCGCAGATCCGCTGGTTCGTGATTCCGGAGCAAACACCCACGCGCTCGAAGATCCGTCGTGGAACTATTACGAACGCTGGCTGACCGCCCTCGAACAAAATCCTGGTTCAGGAGCAGATTGTGGCGGCAGACGATCCCGTGGCCCGACCTGAGCCGAAGGCTTCAAACAGCCTTCGGCTCCCCGCTTCATCGTTACGGCGGGACCGCGTGTCGAAGACTACTCCATCGCCTCATGCCAGGTGCGCCCATCGCGCTCGATCAGCGCGATCGCGGCCGTCGGGCCCCAGCTTCCCGCGGGATACGGGCGCGGATGATCCGGTCGCGTCGCCCAGGCCTCCAGGATCGGGCCGACCCAGGCCCAGGCGGCCTCGACCTCGTCGTGGCGCATGAACAGCGTCGGGTTGCCGCGGACCGTGTCCATCAGCAGCCGCTCATAGGCATCGGGGAAGCGTTTGCCGAACGTCTTCTCGAAGCTGATGTCCAAACCGGTCGGCGACAGCCGCAAACCACCGGGGCCGGGATCCTTCGTCATCATCTCCAGCCGCATTCCTTCCTCCGGCTGCAGGCGGATGATCAGCGTGTTCGACCGCCACTCCGCCGACTCGGGCGGGAAAATGGCGAACGGCGGCGCACGGAACTGGATGACAATTTCGGAAACTTTTGTCGGCAGACGCTTGCCGGTGCGCAGGTAGAACGGCACGCCGGCCCAGCGCCACGTGCGGACCTCGGCCTTCAGGGCAACGAAGCTTTCGGTGGCGGAGACCTCGTCGGTCCCAAGGTCCACCGAATAGCCGGGCACCGGCTTGCCGTCGATCGCGCC
>DATARX010000265.1:0-7578 GCA_036263955.1 Rhodopila sp. | reverse complement strand
GCGGTCAAAAACCTCCAGCGCATCGGCGATTTCCGCCACCATGTCGGTATCGACGAAATTGTTCGGACCACGCCGGACCTCGATCGTGGCGACAAAGCCCGCCGTATTGACGCCGATATGTTCATACGTCTCGTGCTGCATGGTCGTCCCCCGCCCTCCTGGTCAGCCACAAACTGTACAGCGCTTCCGCACGGACACGAAACCCGCATGCCCAGCCTTAACCTACCATTAACCAAACCCTGCCACGATGCGGGTCCCGTCCATCGGCAAAACGCCAGGGAAAACCCGTGTCCGACATCGTCCTTCGCCGGTCCCGCTTCGTCCATCTTCTCGACCTCGGGCCAGACCGGGTCCTCGCGATCCACGCCGTCACCCAGACGCGCCTCACCATCGGCGCCAGGCTGGCCCAGCTCATCCGCTTCTTCGACGAACCGAACGCGCTCGAAACCGCCCTCCCCCACCTCGCAACCACCCTGGAAGCCGACCCGGCAACCATCCGCGCCTGCGCCACCATGCTGCGCGACCGCGGCATCCTGACCGACCGCGGCAACGAAGACGAAACCGCCGACACCATCACCCAACTGGCCGACACCAACGGCCGCGACCCGGCCGACCATCTCGACCACATCCGTCGCGCCCACATGGAAGGCGCCCATCCCTACTGGGCGGTCGAAGCCGCCCACACCCTGGAAGACTCCCAACACCTGCGCCACCGCATCGACATCCTGCTGTTCGGCGATTGCGACCTGCAGATGGAAACCGACTTCCTCCGCCAGGAAGCCGCCCGGCGTCACATCGACCTGCGCGCCGCCGCCTCCTTCCCCGCCGACACCGGCCTCGCCGCCGAACGGAAACACCAGGCCATCGTGATCGGTGCCCTCCAGGCCCGCCACGCCATCATCGCCGGCGACCCCGACCACCACCGCGGCGACCCCGCTCGGGTCTACGTCGAAGCGGTCGAGGCCATGCTGCAAAAGCTCCGCGCCCATAGCGCCGCGCCGATCCTGATCGACAGCCTGCCCGAACCCACCGTGCAGCCGCTGGGCTTCGCCGACCGCGGCATCCACAGCCACCGCAATCGCATCCGCCGCACCAACCTCGCGCTCGCCCAGCTCGCCGAAATCCACCCCGACGTCCACCTGGTCGACATCGCCGCCGCCCTCAACGCCGAGGGCAGCGCCACGCTGCTGGATGACGGCCTGGTCTCCTTCACCCATTTCGGCGCCCCCGGCTGGATGCTGCAACGCCCCGCCGGCGAACGCGCCGCCGTCCACCACCAGTTCCCCGACACCGCCCCCCTCGCCGCCCAGCTCGCCGCCCAGCTCGGCAGTACCCCCTACCGCCGCGAAGCCGTCACCGCCCGCGCCCACATGGACGCCATCGCCATCGTCCTCGGCCTCGACCAAAAGAAATGCGTCATCGTCGATCTCGACGGCGTCCTGTGGCCCGGCGTACTCGCCGAAACCGGCAGCCCGTTCGCCTGGGCACCCGAAATCAGCAGCCCCAATTCCTATATCGGCATCTATTTCGGCATCCACGAAGCCCTCCGAACCCTGCGCCGCCGCGGCATCCTGCTCGCCTGCGTCAGCAAGAATGACGAAGCCACGGTCCGCGCGCTCTGGCACTACGGCCAGCCCTATCCGCGCCACCGCCTGCTCGCGTTCGATCATTTCGTCAGCGCCCGCATCAACTGGGACGACAAGGCCGCCAACATCCAGTCGATCGCCGACGAACTCGGCTTCCCGCTCGACGCCTTCCTGTTCATTGACGACAGCCCGCGCGAGCGCGAACGCATCCGCCAAACCCTGCCCGGCGTCACCGTGCTGGGCGAGGATCTGTTTGCCCTGCGTCGCACGCTGCTCACGCATCCCAGCCTGCAGCCCGCCCGAATCACCGAGGCCGCCGCGAACCGCAGCGAGCTGGTCAAGGCGCAACTCGACCACGCCCGCCTGCGCGCCACCTTCGTCGACGAAATCGGCTTCGTCGCCTCGCTGAACGTCGTCTGCACGGTCGATCGGCTGACGCCGGCAACCGCCACCATCCCGGCGCTGGACCGGATCCGCGAACTGATCGCCCGCACCACCCAGTTCAACGCAACCGGAACGACGTTCACCGGCGAAGACCTGCGGCGCGTGATCGGCGCCCCCACCGGCCGGGTGTTCACGCTGCACATGCGCGACCGGCTGACCGATCACGGGCTGGTCGGCGCCGCGGTCGTGATCGACCACCGGATCCTGAACTTCGTCCTGAGTTGCCGGGTCATCGGCCTGGCCGGCGAACGCGCCTTGCTCGATGCCGTCATCGCCGACGCGTCAACCCACGCGCGCGCACTCTCCGGCCGCATCATCCCGACCGACCGCAACCTTCCGGTCCGGCATCTCTACGCCGCCCACGGCTTCACCGACTCCGGCAACGGCGTCTGGACCATGATGTTGGCAAACGCAACCGGATCGCCGTCGCCAGCACAGAAAACCCTGGCCGATGCTTGAAACCATGCCAATCCGGCCGCAAGCGGGAGACCGAGCGCCGGCGTGCTGCGGGATGTCGTCCGACCGGGCGTTCTATTCGTTTGAACAACAATATGGCCGCCCCGCGGTGCTGGTCCTGATCGGCGCCAATGCCCAGCCAACCCCGGTCATCACCGATTTTCTCGCACGCCTGGATTCGTTCACCGCCCGCAACACCGACGTCCTGTTGATGGTGGACGACAACCCCGCATGCCTGTTCGGCGCCGCTCTCGCCAAAACGCCACTCCGCGTGATCGACTGCGGCGCCTTCCTGGCACGATGCGGCGTCGGCCCGCGCGAAACCCTGGCTCTGGTGCTGGACCGCAACCTGCGGATCGCCCTGCGGTCGTCACCGGGCCAGCCGGACGATCTTCCCGCCGCCTGCCTCGCATGCCTGGACGCATTGCCCTCCGAACCACCGCGCGACGTCTCCATGCCGGCCCCCGCGATCGTGCTGCCCAACCTGCTGCCGCACGCGCTTTGCCGTTACTTGATCGATCTCTTTGAAACCAGCCCCACCATCGACGGCGCCGTTGCCCGCGTCGACGCCGCGGGACACCACCGCAGCGTGGTCGACCATCACAAGAAACACCGCCGCGACCTGATGATCCCGCCGGACAGCGAACTGCACCGGATGCTGCAAGACACGTTGCTCGACCGCTGCGCACCGGAAATCGCCAAGGCGTTCCAGGCGCGCGTCGCCTACACCGACCGTATCCTGATTTCCCGCTACGACGACACAGGCGGCTGGTTCCGCCGCCATCGCGACAACGCCGCCGGCAATGTCGCCTTCAGGGAGTTCGCGCTTTCCCTCAACCTCAACACCGGGGAATACCAGGGCGGCCATCTGCTGTTTCCCGAGTACAACGACCACCGCCACGCGCCGCCCGCCGGCGGCGGCGTGATCTTTTCAGCCGCCGTGCTGCACGAAGCCGCCCCGGTCACCGCCGGGCAGCGCTATGTCCTGCTCACTTTCCTGCACGGCGAAGCCGGCGAGGCCGCCCGCCGCGCCGAAACCCGGCAATACAGCCCTATCCCACCATCCCCGGAAATGTCTGCAGCGCCGGCACCACGATCTCCGGCGCTTCTTCCTGGATGAAATGCCCCGCGTCACCCGGGTGGATCGCCGCCAGCGGCCCGACAAACCGCCGGTAAAGATTACCCCCACCTCGGCTCCCCATGACCAGGACGACGACTGTGCCTCCGCGCGGCCGCCGGCGAAAGCCGTCCTTGATCGTCCCGGACGCCGCTTTTGGTGAACACGAAATCGTGATCACGTGAATTGTGCAGTGCAGCTTTCGCATCTGCGAGATGGGCCCATTGTTTCTCTCGAATGGAGAAGCCTATGATTGCCCCTCGTATTGCAACCCTCGGGTTTTTGCTGGCGCTCGCCGATTGCAGCACCCAGCCGGACGCCCCCGTCATGGGGGCATGGCACGGCAACCAGCCCGGCGCTGACGGGCTCGTCCCCAACAGCGTCGACCTCGTGCTGAGAGGCGCGCCCGACGCGCCATCCGGGACCTATAACATCGCCACGGTGGAGCACGAGGCGCGGACCGCCGTCGGCACCCGCCGCTGGGCCGGCGAATGGGTGCGCAGTCAGCGGGTGGTCGACGGGCGGCGCCTGACGATCATCGAACTGCGCGACGCCTTGCCGGTTGACATCAGTCATTACGCCCTGATGGCGGATGGCACATTGCATGCCCTCGCGCCCGACGGCGTGCCCGGCACCGGCGCGGCGTATCAGGCCTATGCGTTGGCCCCCGTGCCGGCCGGGTCGCGCCGCGGCAGGGTCTGATCGCGGCACCGTCTGGACGCGGCACCGTCTGATCGCGGCACAGGAAATGGCGCACCAAATATCAACGCCGGCGTTTCCACGCGCGCGATCGTTTGGATTGTATCACCCGCAAACGTAAATCGCCCGCTCAAGGAAAGCGAACCAGGGTGTGATAGCTTTAACCTGAAGCTATCACACCCTGCAGGCTGGAAGCGCCGCCGTCCGTCAGAAGCTGATATGCGACTTGAAGCCGAACACGGCCGCGTTGCCGATGTTGGACTGCGCGTTCGGTCGGATAACGTATTGAAAGTCGGGCTCGACGCTCAAGCCGGGGAGGACATGGAAGTCGTAGTTGACCTCAAGCACCGCTTCATTGGTCTGGATCCCGGTCGCGCCGTTGGCGAGGGGCAGCCCGTATTCCGCGTCCAACATCTGTTCGGTAGCAAGCTGATCGCTGACATGCTGGTAGTCGAACAGAACGCCGATGGTATCCAGCGGCCGGCTTGGCCAGAAGTCGCGGTCGAGGGCACCGACATAGACCTGGTCGGTGTAAGGCGAAAGGGCCGGGTCGGCGTGGACATAGCCGGCCAGCAGGATGATGCCGTCGGCGGCGCCGGGGCCGTTTCGGTGGATCATTTGATCGGCCGCCACCCAGTAATTCGTCTTGTTGCCGGTGCCGCGGATGCCGCTCAGCAGCGCGCCGGCACTGTCGAAATACGCGGCATTACTTGAACTGTCATAGGCGAACCCCAACTTATAGTGACCGGGCATGGCCTGCGGTCCAATCAGCGGTTCGTAGGCAACCTCCACCGGCACTTCGACGCCGCTGTTCTGCGAGCCGTCCAGGTCGAAACCGGCGCGATCGTCCGGACCGCCGAGGCCCTGGCTGACCTGGTACACGCCGGCCTGGATATAGGTTTGCGCCGTCGGCCGCACCCGAATCCGAGTACCCCACACCCCGTTGGGGTAGATGCTCATGCCGGCATCGCCACCGTCCAGTTCCTTGGGGTTGCCGCACACGGTGCCGCTCATGAAATTACAGAACAGCGGCGAGGCGTTGAAGTCGTTCAGCACCGGCATGAGACCGAGCTTGATGTCGATACGGCCGTTCAGCAGGCTCTGTTCGGCATAGCTGTAGACCATGTGCACCAGCACGCCGCCGCCGCCGCCATAGACTTCCTGCACCGCCAGGAGGTTGTCACCGAAATTTTCGCTGTCGCTGGCGCCTTCGCGGTTGACCAGGCCGAAATGGGTCGAAAATCCCCTGACCCCCGCAAGCTTTTCCCAGTCTACGTCGACCCCGAGAGCGACCTGCCCGGCATAGGTGGTGCCCTGCTTCACGCCGCCGGATACGTTCCCGGCAACCTCGGAGACCCAGTCCAGCGCGACGTCGATACCGATGTCATGCAATTCCGTGCGCAGGCCGCCCCAGTCGCCGAACAGATGATCGCCCGATGTCGGCACCGGTGCCGGTGGTGGGACGAGCGCTTCACTTTGCCCCGCGCCGACACCATTATTGATTTCTGCAATATTGTTCTGCGCCGCCGCGGTATGGGCGCCGAGGACCAGCCCCAGCGCAGCCAGGACCGTGGCGGCAAGCCGCCCCGTCGCCGGCGCATTCAAATCTTTAGTCACGCACACTTACTCCCGTTGTCAGTCCGCCCGCTTCGGGCTGTGACCCCGGGCTTGCGGCGGTCCCGGGTAATTACACAGATTGTCCGCCATGGCTCGGATGATCTGGCGATTTCCGGGGGAATTCATCACGCGACCGGGAAGATACCGTCATTTTGTAATGTATATAGCCCCGTTCCGTAATGTATGTATAAAGTGTCATACACCGCATCGGTGATCACACGCGGCAGAAAGCCGCTCCCCCCCGCGTCCGCCGCATGGTGCGGCGAACCTCGGGCAGGACATCAGCGCCAGGTGAACCCGCAACGCACAGGCCCGTGCGGCTCAACCTGGCCAGAGAGGTCGAGCACGGTCGAGATCAACGGCTTGCCCGATCGCGGCGCGTTCCGGTTCTTGGTCGGGATCGCCGGAAAATACATGCCGTCATGCTCGACCAGGTACGTCGATTGTGGCTCGACAACGACCGCCCGAATGGCACTCAAATAGAATATTCATTATTGACAGAGTTCAATCGCGCGACTTTCGGAGGAGCCAAAGGCCCATCGGCCGCCCCGGCCCCGAACCGGCCATCACCACGATACCCCCTTCAAACGCCCCGCCTCAAACCCACCACGTCATCCCCGCAAAAACCACCGCGAGCCGATCCCCCAGCCGCCGCGGCACCGCCACCGCCGGTCACCGCCGCAAATCCCGCCTCGCCAGCACCCCCGGCAGCACCGCCGCCACCACCCCCCGAGGCACCCGCCCCAGAGGAGCCTCCGCCAGCAGCGCCCGCCCCTCGCGAACCGCATCCATCAACCCCGCGCGCGCCCGCTCCGAACCCGGGTCATCGATGAACGCCTCAACCGACAAGCCCTGCCGCGCCAACAGTTCCCGCGGCAACAGGCAGGTCCCCTGCGACGCCAGCACGCCGGTCGCCCGCAGCACCCCGGCCACCCCATACGCCGCCCCAAACCGACGCGCCGCCTCCGGCTCCGCCGCCCCCAACGCAAACGCCGCGGCAACCGCCAAGCCGCCCGCCCCGGCCAGCAACCAGGCGCGCCAGTCGGCAATTGTCTCGAAATCGCCATACACCTCATTTTCCCGTGCCTCGATCACCGGCAGCAGCGTCGCCGGCGTCAGCACCCCCGCCGCGAGCGCCCCGGACAACGGCGTCGCCACCTCGTGCCGCTTCGCCTCGCCCTCCACCACCTCGCGCCACCATTGCAGCCGGATCAGCGCCAGCGGCGGCTCGCTCGCCACCTCTCGCGCCCGCGCCAGTTCATGGTTGAACGCATACAGCGTCAGCAGCGCATCGCGCCGTTCGGGTGGGGCAAACAACGCCGTCAGGAACCGGTCGGGATCATGGCGGCGAACCAGGGCGGCAATCGCATCGTTCATGCCCCGGTGGTGGCGCGGTTCACCGGCCGGCGCAAGCCAGCCAGCAAGATCAACCCCGGGGACCCACCGTCCAAGGCCACCCACCCCGCCAAGGCAACCCACCCCGCCAGGGGAACCAACCCCGCCAGGGGAAGCAACCCGGCTTGACGCCCCGCCGGGCTGGCCATAGCTAACGGGGCGTTCCCGGCTGCATATCTGCCGCTGCATCGCAACTCAGGAGGAATATCATGGCTTTTGAACTGCCGACCCTGCCCTATTCCAAAAGCGCCCTGGGGGCGAAAG
>DATARX010000236.1:0-6149 GCA_036263955.1 Rhodopila sp. | reverse complement strand
AGGAATGTGGTCGCGACAATGTTGACCACCGACAGCACGCCGCGCAGCCGCAGGAACCCCACCAGTACATTGGCGAAACCGACCAGCCGGCGCGCCATGCCGCCCTCGGCCATGATCGCGCCGGCAAGGACGAAAAACGGTATAGTCAGCATGGCGAATTTCGATACGCCGCTGGAAACCTGCAGCATCACCGCTTCCGGCGGAATATCGACCCACCACGCCGCCGCGAGGGCGGCCAGACCCAGTGAATAGGCGATCGGAACGCCGATCGCGATGCAGGCGAACAGCGTGCCGATAACCAGGAGAACGTCCATGCGATCGATCCGATCAGTCGAAGGCGACAGCGCCGTGCGCGTCGCCGGTCTTATCCGCGGGCGCGCCGATCACCGAGCGCTCGATAACGAACAGCAACAGGCACAGGCCGCCCAGCGGAATCGGCAGGTACGTCACGCCGACGGATAGTGACGGAAACTCCGCGATCGACTGGTTCCAGGTCGTTTCGCACAGTCGATAGCCCCAGTTCATCATGAACAACCCGACCGCGGCCATCAGCAGTTCGGCCAGCCCATCGGCGAACCGTTGCAGCAACCGCGGCAGCCGGTCCCGCACGAAGGTCACCCGCATGTGCAGGCCGACGCGGTAACCCGCCGCCGCGCCAAAGAACGTCAGCACGATGGACAGCAGGATCGCCGCCGGTTCCGGCCAGGAGGAAGCACTGTTCAGCCCATATCGCGTGAACACCCCCCACGGCACGATGAACGCAATCAGCACCATCGCCGAACCCGCGATCACCACACAGAAACGATACAGCCCGTCCATGACGCGGCGGTAGAGATCGGCCATATCGCCCTACCAAATGATGTCCGCCATGCCCAGGCCGTTACTGCACCGCCTGGATTCGCTTGATCTCATCGGCGAATTGCGGCGCATACTTGTCCCACACCGGCTTCACCGCCGCCTGGAACGGCGCCTTGTCGGTGATCGTTACGATCTGAATACCGGCCGCCTTCATCTTTTCCATCGCCTTGGCCTCGTATTCGTTCCACAGCACCCGCTCGCGCATCTGTGCCTCGCGCGCCAGCCTCTGCACCAGCGCCTGGTCGTCCTTGGACAACTTGTCCCAGGTGCGCTTGGAGAACACCAGCATCTCCGGCACGATCAGATGTTCAGTCAGCGTATAATACTTCGCCACCTGGAAATGATTGTCGAACACGAAGCTGGGCGTGTTGTTCTCGGCCCCGTCAACCACCCCGGTCTGCAGCGCGGTGAACACCTGGTCATAGCCCATGGCGACGCCATTGCCGCCCAGCGCGTTCATCATATCCACGAACATCGGGTTGCCCATGACGCGAACCTTCAATCCCTTCAGGTCCTGGATGTCGGTGATCGGGTGCTTGGTGTCGTACATGTTGCGCGCACCGGCATCCATCCAGCACAGGCCGACAAGATTCGCTGTCGGGCTGGTGGTGACCTTGTCCAGCAGGCCCTGCCCGACCGGCCCGTCGAGCACATGCCGCATATGCTCTGTATTACGGAACAGAAACGGCAGGTTCAGCACGTTGAGCTCGTTCACCACCGGTCCCAGCGCGCCGACGCTGACGCGCGCCAGCGCGATGGCGCCAATCTGCGCCTGCTCGATCGCTTCCTTTTCGCCGCCGAGCTGCATGGACGCATACATCTGTACAGTGAGCCGGCCATCGGTGGCCTTGCCCAGCGCCTGCCCCATCTCCTCGACCGCGGTCACGGTCGGATAGCCCTCGGGATGCACGTCGGACGCCTTGAACACCATTTTCTGCTGCGCGAAAGCCGGCCGTGCCATGATTCCCGCGACACTGGCCGCCACCGCAAGGCGCATCGCCTGACGTTTGCCGATCATCTGGTTTCCTCCCCTGCCAGCCATTTTGCGACCAGCTTGCTTGCATACGCCGACAGTCATACGATGACTGACAACATGGAGGCAAGCGCCGAACCGCACAATGCCCGCAAGATCTTCGATTACCCTTTCGTCGCTGAAACCATTGGGCGCCGCGCGCAGCCTTGTGATGGCGATCGGCCAGCGCATTGCCGCCGATATCGCAGCCGGCCGCCTGCTGCCCGGCAGCCGCCTGCCGACCGAACAAGAAATGATGGACGCCATGGGCGTCAGCCGCACGGTGATCCGCGAAGCCGTGGCCGCGCTGCGTGCCGAAGGCCTGGTCGCGACCCGCCAGGGCATCGGATCGTTCGTCGCCGAACAACCCGCGCAGGCGCTGTTCCGGATCGAACCCGGTCAGGCCGCGTCGCTGGCCGATGCGCTGCACATCATGGAACTGCGCACCGCGGTGGAAACCGAGGCCGCCGGGCTGGCCGCCGAACGCGCCACCAAGACGCAGCGCCGCGCCATCCGCGCCGCCCTGACCGCGATCGACGCCGCAATCGAACGCGGCGAGCCGGCGATCACCGAGGATTTCGCCTTCCACGCGGTCATCACCGACGCCACCGGCAACCCGCAGTTCCGCCGCTTCCTCGATTTCCTCGGCCGCTTCATCATCCCGCGTTCCACCGTCCGCATCCGAACTTTAAGCATGCGCAACTACCTGCTGAGTTTCCAGCAGGAGCATCGGGCCATCGTCGCCGCGATCGAGACCGGTTCGGTCGAACAGGCGCAAAGCGCCATGCATACCCACCTGAACAACAGCATCCGGCGCTACCGGTCGCTGGCCGACGACCCTGCGGTCAGCCGGAAGCGCGCCGCGCGAGCGCGTACCTGACCCGCCCAATCACCTCTGCCCAATCGCCCCGCCTGGCCTGCCGAAACAACCGCATCGTCTGATACCAAGGCGTATCGTCCCGCCCCAGAAACCAGCGCCAGCACGAGTCGAAACGGTTCAACATCCACACCGGCCGGCCGAGCGCGCCGGCCAGATGCGCCACCGCGGTGTCGACCGTGATCACCAGGTCCAGCCCCATGATCAGCCCCGCCGTATCCGCCCAGTCCGCCATCCGGCCGGACACGTCGTGCAGCACCACCCCGTCCGGCAGGTCCTGCATCTGCGCCGCCGGCCGCCCTAGCTGCAACGACACGAAGCTGCATCCCGGCACATCCAGCAGCGGCAGCATATCGGCCAGCCGCATCGATCGCCGCTGGTCGATCGCCACCGCGTGCGGCTGTTCGGTACGCGACTTCCCGGCCCAGACCAGCCCCACCTTCAACCCCGGCATCCCCTCCAGAAAATCCGCCCAGGGCGCCGCATCGCCGCGCAGATAGGGCACCGCGGCCGGAATCGTCTCCATGCGGGTCCCGAATGCAAACGGCAGGCTCAGCAGCGGACAATGATAATCGAAGGACGGCGGAACGTCGTCCTCCTCGGTCAGCACCTCGGCCACGCCGTCCAGCGTCGTCATCATCCGCCGCAGCGCCTTCGGCACCACCAGCACGACCCGCCCGCCCGCGTCCGCCACCATCGGGGCGTAGCGACAGAACTGCAGCGTGTCGCCGAACCCCTGTTCGGCATACAGCAGCACCGTCTCGCCATTCAGCGCCTGCCCGGTCCAGCGCGGCTGGGCCAGCACCGGCGCCGCCCCGCCCATCGCTTCCACCTCCCACCGGCTTTCGTAGGCGCGCCAGCCCTCCTCCAGCCGCCCCGTCATCAATAACGTCAGCGCCAGGTTGGCCCGCGCCTCCGCGTAGTTCGGGCGGCCTGCCAGGGCGTCGCGCAGGCAACGCTCCGCCGCCTCCGGCCGCCCCTGTTCCAGCAGCGCCAGTGCCAGGTTGCTGTTCCCGCGCCCAGGATCCACCCCCAGGGTCAGGGCGCGCCGGAACAGCGCCTCGGCGTCCGCGACATCATTCAGGATCTGTCGCGTCGATCCCAAATTCAGCATCGCATTGGCATGGTCCGGCCGCAGCCGCAGCGCCGCCCGAAAGCAATTCTCCGCCTCGACGATATGACCCAGCGTGTAATGCGCCATCCCCAAATTGTTCTGCGCATCCGCGTCGCCAGGGGCCAGCCGCAGCGCCTCGCGCTGACAGGCCAAGGCCTCATCCGGGCGCTTCTGCGCCAGCACCGCGAGGCCCAGGTTCATCCAGGCCTCCCTGAAATCCGGATCGAGCCCGATCGCTCGGCGATAAAACGGTTCCGCCTCCTCCATCCGGTTATGAAGATGGAGATGGAACCCAAGGTTGTGTTCTGTCTGTGCGGCTGCGGTGCTCATACCGCCGCAGGTTGTGTTGACTTAAATCCTAGACAAGACCTCGTTGTGGAATTTTTTCATGTCTGCCGCCGATCGCGCCGCATCGCGCCCCTCGAAATCGAAATCGATCGCCGTCACGCCGATGGCCCGCACCGCCTCGATGTCCTCGATCGTATTCGCCACCGTCCCGGTAAACAGTTTTCGACACCCATCGGTCGCCAGCGGCGCCGGCTGGCCGTGCCGCTTGACGCGATAGACCACCCCCATCGCGGCCGGATCCCGCCCCGCCGCCTTCGTCATCGCCCGCATCCGACCAATGCCGGCTTCCAGCCGCGGCAACGTGTCCAGCAGATGCGCGTTATTGCTCCCGATCGGATACCACGCATCGCCGATCCTGGCCGCTCGGCGCATCGAGGGTCCGCTCTCGCCGCCGACCCAGATCGGCGGATACGGCTTCTGCACCGGCTTCGGATCCGTCAGCAGCCCGTCGATATGCACGTATTTGCCGTGGAACACCGGCTTGTCCTGCGTCCAGATCGTGCGCATCGCGTCCATGTATTCGTCCGTCACCGCCCCGCGTTCGGCGAACGGCGTGGTCGACACCGCATCCAGTTCCACCTTCAGCCATCCCGCCCCGATCCCGACCACCAGCCGCCCGCCCGACAGCACGTCGATCGTCGCCAGCATTTTCGCGGTCACCACCGCTGGCCGATGCGGCACCACCATCACCGCGAGCACGATGCGGATCTTGCGGGTCTTCGCCGCGACCCAGGCGGCGGTGGTCAGTTGCTCCACCCGGTGACCAGGGTCCGGGGTATAAAATTCCCCGGTCGTCGAATACGGATAGCCGGGCGCGGTCGTATCCGGCAGCGCCACGTGATCGGTCAGGGTCAGGTAGTCGAAGCCCAGTGCCTCGCCCAGTTGGGCGATGTTCGCCATCACCTCCGCCGAGGCCATCGGACCGCTGACCGGCAGGTTGAAGCCGATTTGCATTGTTTCCTCCCTTGCGTTGATTGCGATGGAGCAAGCCGGGGGATCGGGGACGTGTCAACCGAAGCCGTCGGTTGTAGGATCGCGTCGCGGAGAGGGAAACGACCATGATCACACTGCGTACCGCGTTCGCGAACTACCCGCATGTCCGGGCGATCAAGGATGGCTCCGTGGCATCGGACCGCATCCGCTTCGACTTCGAGGACGTGCCGGTGATCACCCGCGCCTTCCGGCGCATGGTCAGGACCCTGGACTTCGACCTGTGCGAGATCGCGCTAACCACGCTGGCCCAGGCCCATGCCTACGGCAAACCGATCAAGGCGCTGCCGATCGTGATCATGCGCGGCTTCCATCACGCCGCCCTGGTATGCCCGTTGGGATCCGCGATCACCGGCCCGGCGGACCTGCGCGGCAAGCGGATCGGCGTTCGCGCCTGGTCGCAGACCACCGGCATCTGGGTGCGCGGCATCCTGCTCGACGAATACGGCGTCGATCACCGCGACATCACCTGGATGACCCAGGAGGATGCACACGTCCAGGAATATGTGGATCCGCCAAATGTCCAGCGCATTGCACCGGAGCAGGACCTGAGGACCATGCTGCTGACCGGCGAAATCGACGCCGGGATCGCCATCGCCGGCATCGATCCGGCGACAGTCCGGCCGGTCATTGCCAATCCGATACAGGAAGCCGCCGCGTGGTACAACAAGACGGGGGCTTATCCCGTCAACCATCTGCTTTGTTTGAAAACCGCACTGGTGGACGCCAACCCCTGGCTGCCGTCGGAATTGATGCGGCTTTTCGTCGCCGCCAAGTCCGCCGCGACCGAACCCAGCGCCGAAGCCCGGTTTGCCGCCATCGTCGGGCCGGATCCGCTGCCCTACGGGCTGGAGGCAAACCGCGCCGGGATCGCGCTATGCCTGCGTTATGCCGCCGAACAGGGACTGGTCCCGCACGCCTATCCCCCCAGCGCACTCTTCGCCTGAACA
>DATARX010000230.1:0-21751 GCA_036263955.1 Rhodopila sp. | reverse complement strand
CAGGTCAGACGCGCCCACGCCCATATAGCCCAGCCCGCGGATTTCCATGGTTGTTCTCCCCTTCCCGCACTTCTGACGCATCGGCGGGTGCCCAACCATAGCAGTGGGGTGATCGCGTGCAATGCCGGCATGTAATTCAAGTCGCCGCAAGCGCTAACGGGGAAGCGCGCCCGATGGAAACGCGCTGGGTTGAAAGAAAGATCCGGGGTTGACGGCCTGTGACGCGAATCCAGCCGGTGTAGGGGAAATCAGGCGCCTGGCCGGGACACCAGCAGCACGAGTTGCTCGATCAGCCGGTCGCTTTCGACCGGCTTGCGGAGCACATGGAAATTGCCTCCGGCGATCGTCGCGACGGCGGTTACTTCCTCGGCATATCCGGTCAGCAGGATCGCCGGCAGATCGGCCTTGATATCGCGTGCCTGCCGGATCAGGGCGATACCGTCGTCGCCCGGCATCGTCAGGTCCGTCACCAGCGCATCGATGTCGCCCTGCTGGCGCAGAATAGTCAATGCTTCCGCCGCGTCCGCTGCCTGGAACGGGTTGAATCCGACATCCTCCAGTAGTTCTGCCATGGTTTCGCGTACAGTTGCATCATCATCCACCAGTAGAATACGACCTTTACAGTCCGACATGGTTCTCCTTGATGACGATGCCGGGTCGCGACCCAATCCTCCGGTGCCGCCTTCCTGCTCCGGCGCCCTGATTTGATCCGCTTCGTAAGCCGATGTCGGACAATTAGCCACAGGGAGCATGATATTCATGGCTACTCATTCCCTCTGAACGAACCGCGCCTGTCAACGGATTTTAGTCGCCAGTGTATTAAAGCAAAATTTGCATTGGAATCGAAGTCCATTAAATGACAAATCTGCCACATTTACTCTACTGGTACAAACATAAGAAAACATACCACCGGCACGAGAAACGGAAAGCGCGCCACCGGCACGATCGATAGCGAAAGGCCGCGTCACGTTGGACGATGAAACTTGTCCAGCATTTCAAACGCTCGTGCGCGGTGTACCACAAACATGCCGATTTTGCATTGCTGTACGCTACGAATCCGACATCCTCCGCAGTTTGTGATGCCGAGTCCCGCTTTTTCAGACGCCCGCGACTCGGCCGATCCGTGCGGCCGAGCCGGGACTGAACGACAGGTTCATCACGCTACAGGCCATAGTGTCATTCGCAAACTATATCGCCACGGTCAGAGCTTCGTTTCATTACCATTTATATCGGCACGATCGGACGGCTACATCCGATCCACGCGTCGAGCATCACCGGACCGACGCCCGTCCGCCGCGCCAGAACCCGAGGCCACCTCCGATCGATGGCGTGCGTCGTCGCCGAACCGCCGGATCGCGCCATCCGGATCCGCATACATTTTCGTCCGAAACAGGAATTGATCCGGTGTTGCCGTGGACTTGTTCGCCGCGGGCATTCCTCCCGCGCCACGGCACTATATCTTACGCGAGGGAACCGATTGGAGATACCTTGGCCCACGCACCACCGAACCGGCTCAGCCGCCGCGCATTCGCCGCGATCGCTGCCGCCGGTCTGCTCACACGCTGCGCCTCCGTCCCGGATGTCGATGGATTGACGCCACGCGACGTTGGGTTGGCGAACCGTCGGACACCGCCCCGCCCAAACCCAACCACCCCCAATCCGGCAACAACCGACGACACCGACGCGCTGCAGCAGCAATACGACTTGCAGCACGCGCTATCCGCCTCGCCGATTGTGTTCGGCAACCGGGTCACGTTGCTGGCAACCGGCAGCGAGGCTTTTCAGGCCATCTTCAAGGCCGTCGCCGCCGCCCAGAACAGCATCAATCTGGAGTACTTCATCCTCGCGGATGTTCAGTCCAACGGCGTGCATCTGTCGGACCTGCTGCTCGACCGGCTCCGCGCCGGGGTCAGGGTGAATATGATCTACGATGCCTTTGGATCCCGCGATACGCCGCCCGCCTTCTTCGAAACGCTCCGGCACGCCGGCGCCAAGGTCATGGAATACAACCCGCTCAACCCGTTTGCCGTCCGGATCGGCTGGTCGCCGAACGACCGGGACCATCGCAAGATCGCCGTCATCGACGGCCGGATCGGCTTCACCGGCGGCGTCAACCTCGACACGGCCTACGAAAATCCGCCCAGCGCCGGCATCCCGCCCGACCACGACACCCGCAAGGCCTACTGGCGCGACATCGCCATCCGGATCGAGGGTCCGGCGGTGGCGGAACTGCAAAAACTCTTCTTCGGCACCTGGCGGGAGCAGAAGGCCCCGCCAGCCGACCCGGCCAATTATTTCCCGCCTTTGCCGCGCCAGGGGGTGCAGACCATCCGCATCATCGGCAGTTCGCCCGGTGACAAGCAACCGCTCTACTACGCCTCCCTCCTTACTGCGATGAAGGCGGCCCGCCGGCGCGTCTGGCTGTGCAGCGGCTACTTCGTGCCGCCGCACCAGGAACGCGAAGAACTCGCGAAGATCGCTCGAGCCGGGCTGGATGTCAGGATCATCGCACCGGCCTTCAGCGATGTGCAGAGCGCTGTCTACGCCGCCCGCGCCGCCTATGGCGACCTGCTGGAGGCCGGCGCCCGTATATACGAAATGCGGGATGCCGTGGTGCACGCCAAACTGGCGGTGGTGGACGACACCTGGACCGTCGTCGGATCCTCCAACCTCGATCGCCGCAGCGTGGTGTTCAACAACGAGGTCGACGCCGTCATCCTGGGCCATGACACCGCCGCCCAGGTGGAAGCCGTCCTGCGCGGCTATATGGAAGCCGCCCACGAAGTGGACCTCTCGCGCTGGGAACACCGCTCGATCGGAGAACGCATGGATGAGTGGGAGGCGAGGGTCTGGCAATACTGGATGTAATCCTCACCCCGCTTGACCGCATACGCCCGGACCGACCAAACTCCGGCCAACGGGATCGTCCATGGGCCCAGGCCACGCTGGCTGAAAGCCCCTGGCGGCTCGACCTGTAAACGACACCACGAAAGGGACGCGCGATGCCTCAGGTAACCCTGACGGTCAACGGCAAGCAGCACACGGTAGAGGTCGAAGGACGCACTCTGCTGGTGGAGCTGCTGCGTGAGAAACTCGGCCTCACCGGCACCCATGTCGGCTGCGACACCAGCCAGTGCGGCGCGTGCGTGGTGCATGTCGACGGCATTTCGGTGAAGTCCTGCACCCAGCTCGCGCTGCAGGCGGACGGCGCCAGCGTCACCACGATCGAGGGCCTTGCCCACGCCGACGGCACCCTGCACCCGATGCAGGAGATGTTCCGCGAGCATCACGCGCTGCAATGCGGCTTCTGTACGCCCGGCATGGTGATGACCGCCGTGGACCTGGTGAATTCCCACCCGCAGGGCCTGAGCGAGAAGGAGATCCGCGAGGGACTGGAAGGCAACCTGTGCCGCTGCACCGGTTACCACAACATCGTCAAGGCGATCGCCGCGGCCCATCCGCTGATGCACGCCAAGGCGGCCGAATAGGATCTGTGCCCCGGGGTACAATGATCGGGGCGCAATGGTCGGGCCTATCGATCAGGCGCGCCCACGGGGCGCGGCGATCGGTCGGCCCGAAGGGAACAAAATCCCGCTGCCGTAAGGGCACAAAAACAACAGGGGGGTAACGATCATGGGCTTCGAGGGCATCGGCGCATCCGTCCGCCGCAAAGAAGATCTCCGCTTCCTGAGCGGCAAGGGCAATTACACTGACGACATCAACCGTCCCGGACAGTTGCACGCCCACATCAAGCGCTCCGACCGGCCACATGCGACGATCAACGCGATCAACATCGCCGCCGCCTCGGCCGCGCCGGGTGTGGTGAAGGTGTTCGTGGGTGCCGACATGGAAGCCGGGGGTATCGGCGGGCTGCCCTGCGGCTGGCAGATCCACAGCAAGAACGGCGCGCCGATGGCCGAGCCGCCGCATCCGGTCATCGCCATCGGCAAGGTGCGCCATGTTGGCGATCCGGTCGCCGTGGTGATCGCCGAGACCAAGCAGCAAGCCAGGAACGCCGCCGAACTGCTCGACATCGATTATTCCGACCTGCCGGCCGTCGCCAACCTGACCGACGCTGTCGCGCCCGGCGCGCCGGAGGTGCATGACGGCGTCGCCGGCAACCTTTGCTACGACTGGGTGATCGGCGACAAAGCCGTGGTCGATGACGTCTTCGCCAAGGCCGCGAAGGTCGTGAAACTCGACCTGACCAACAATCGCCTGATCCCCAACGCGATGGAGCCTCGGGTCGCGATCGGCGACTTCGACACCTCCTCCGGCGACTTCACGCTCTACACCACCAGCCAGAATCCGCACGTCATCCGCCTGCTGATGGGCGCCTTCGTGCTGCACATCCCGGAGAACAAGCTGCGCGTTGTCGCCCCCGACGTGGGCGGCGGCTTCGGCTCCAAGATCTACCACTACGCCGAGGAAGCCATTGTCACCTGGGCCGCCGGCAAGCTGCGCCGCCCGGTGAAATGGACCTGCGAGCGCAGCGAAAGTTTCATCAGCGACGCGCACGGCCGCGACCATGTCAGCACCGCCGAGATGGCGCTGGACAACGAGGGCCACTTCCTGGGCTTGCGCATCACCACGCTGGCGAACATGGGCGCCTATCTGTCCACCTTCGCCCCGGCGGTGCCGACCTACCTTTATGCCACGCTGCTGGCCGGCGTGTACAAAACCCCGGTGATCTACTGCAACGTCAAGGCCGTGTTCACCAACACCGTCCCGGTGGACGCCTATCGCGGCGCCGGACGGCCGGAAGCGACCTACCTGCTGGAGCGCCTGGTCGACGTCATCGCGCGCGACACGGGCATCGACCGCGTTGAACTGCGTCGCAAGAACTTCATTCCAGCCGACGCCTTCCCCTACCAGACGCCGGTGGCCCTGCAGTACGACAGCGGCGACTACCAGACGACGCTGAAGGTCGCGTTGCAGAACGCCGGGTGGGACGGCTTCGAACAGCGCCGCACCGAGGCCAAGGCGCGCGGCAAGCTGCGCGGCATCGGCATTTCCACCTACCTGGAAGCCTGCGGCATCGCGCCGTCGGCGGTCGTCGGCTCGCTCGGTGCCCGAGCGGGGCTGTATGAGGTGGCGGAGATCCGGGTTCATCCCACCGGCAGCGTCACCGTCTTCACCGGCACCCACAGCCACGGCCAGGGTCACGAAACCACCCTCGCCCAGCTTGTGGTCGACCAGCTTGGCGTGCCGTTCGACCAGGTCGAGGTGGTGCACGGCGACACCGGGAAAATCCCCTTCGGGATGGGCACCTACGGCAGCCGGTCGCTGGCCGTGGGCGGCTCCGCCATGGTGAAGGCGATGGACAAGGTCATCGCCAAGGGCAAGAAAATTGCCGCCCACCTGATGGAAGCCTCGGTGGCGGATATCGAGTTCAAGGACAACACCTTCAGGGTGGCGGGCACCGACAAGTCGAAGACCTTGACCGACATTTCGCTGGCCGCCTACGTGCCGCACAACTACCCGATCGAGGAACTGGAACCTGGCCTCGACGAAACCGCCTTTTACGACCCGAAGAACTTCACCTTCCCCGGGGGCTGCCATATCGCGGAAGTGGAGATCGACCCCGAAACCGGCGTGGTGGAGATGGTGAATTTCACCGCCGTCGACGACGTCGGCCGTGTGGTCAATCCGATGATCGTCGAGGGCCAGGTGCAGGGCGGAGTCGCCCAGGGCATCGGCCAGGCGTTGCTGGAGGCTTGCAACTACGACGCCAGCGGCCAGCTTCTATCCGGCTCCTACATGGACTACACGATGCCCCGCGCGAACGACATTCCCAACATGTCGGTTGCCACCGAAAACACCATGTGCACCCACAATCCGCTCGGTTCGAAGGGCTGTGGGGAGGTGGGCGCCATCGGCTCGCCGCCGGCGGTGATCAACGCCGTCGTCGATGCGCTGAAAGATTATGGCGTGCGGCATCTGGACATGCCGGCGACCGCGACGAAAATCTGGTCTATCATCCAGTCCGCCCAGCCCCGCATGGCGGCGGATTAACGCAAGCTGAAGGGAACATCCCGATGTACGATTTCGCTTATCAGAAGCCCGGCAGCCTGGCTGATGCGGTCAAGGTCCTATCCGACGACATGGAGGCCAAGGCGCTCGCCGGCGGCCAGACCTTCATCCCGGTGCTGAAGCAGCGGCTGAACAAGCCGTCGGTGGTGGTGGACCTGTCCAGGCTGGGCCTGACCGGCATCACCGTCGCCGGCGACAAGATCGTCATCGGGGCGATGACGACCCACGCGACCATCGCCAGCAATCCGGACATCGCGGCGAAGATCCCCGGCCTGGCGCACCAGGCCTCGTTGATCGGCGATGAGGCGGTGCGGCATCGCGGTACCATGGGCGGCTCGTTGGCCAACAACGATCCCGCCGCCTGCTACCCGAGCGCGCTGCTGGCGCTGGGCGGCACGATCAAGACCGACCGCCGGACAATCGCCGCCGACGACTTCTTCCAGGGCATGTTCACCACCGCGCTGGAGCAGGGCGAGATCATCACGTCGATCGAACTGCCGATCCCGCAGAAGTCGGCTTACGAGAAGTTCCGTAACCCGGCGTCGCGCTATGCCATCGTCGGCGTGTTCGTGGCGAAGTTCGCCTCCGGCGTGCGGCTGGCGATCACCGGCGCCGGCCAAGGCGGAGTGTTCCGCCATACCGAGATGGAGAAGGCGTTGTCCGCCACGTTCTCCCCGGATGCGATCAGCGGCATCGTCACCCCGGCCGACGACCTGAACAGCGACATCCACGCCAGCGCCGAATACCGCGCGCACCTGATCGGCGTCGTCTCCAAGCGGGCCGTCGCGAAGGCGGCCTGAGCCGGCAGACAATTCCTACTGTGAATGGCCGGGCGTCGTCCCGGCCATTCTGATGATTCCTCGAAAGCAGCCCGAATCGGGTGCGCCGTTATTGTTTCGATACTGTTGCAGTAATGCCCCCCGGTCGAAAGGCCGCCCGTCGGAGACCTGCAGGCCGGCGATCACGCCAAAGCACCCAACTCCCCCAATGCGCGCTCCGAGATAACCGCTCAGAGATATTCCGTCGAAGCGATACGCGTAACATATGGAAGCCCGCGCATCCTCCTGCGAACCGATCGCCCGCCATCGCGCCAGTCAGCGCCAGCGCGGGTTGCGGCCGGTTGTGCTGTGGCTGCCCGACGTGAACGATCCTGCTTATCGCGCACGGTTGGTCGAGGAGTGTCGGCGTCTGGCCAACCTGACGAGGGAGGAAGCCACCATGGCCGCTGGTTTCGGGAAACTGGCCGATCGGACTGACGGGTGGCGTCAACACCCGAGGGTCAGGCGATCGGCCGCATCGAAATCGCGACCATGCGGGTCATCACGCGGCAACTGACAGTTGTCTGGGTATCGGGTCCGGCAGCGGCAAGCCACGGCGAACCGCCGCCGCTGGCGCGATCGACCCGTTGAATTCGCCACGATGACCGAACCCGCGCGGCTTGCGCACCTATGTCAGTTCGCGGCCGCCGCACCGATCCATTCTCGCGCCTGCTCGGCCTCGGCCATTGGAAACGCCTTCATCGGACACGGCATCAGGAAATTGAAGAACCGCATCGACCGTGCGATCCAATCGACATCCGTGACGACCGCAACCCGCTCCCACCGGGTGAGATGCCCTATTCCGACCTTCAGATCCTCCCAGACGGCACCGGCATCGAGGCCCGAAAAGTCCGATTCTACCACGCAATAAACTCGCAGTCGCTTCTGGGTTTCCAGTGCCCTGGCGACGACAGGGACCAGAACGGTCTCGTAATCCGCCCGCGTCACGTGTCCCCTGTAGACGAAAGCGAGAATATTGTCGGGAAAACCTGCCGAATGCTCGATCATGCGACCTCTCCATCGAATGTTGCGAGGCGGTGGCCAGCGCGAGTCCCAGACCACGCGTGGAGCACATGCGACGGATGAAGCCAGTATAACGGGCTTTCTTGCAAGTCCGCCGGATCGTCGCACGTGCGATCCCAGGCGCCCTTTCGGTCAAAAATACGTCGACCGCGCGATGGAATTTGACATTGATCCATCGCGGGCTGGTCATGACCGACAGAAATGATAAAGTCAAAGAGCCGTCGACCGTGACAGGAGGTTTGCATGCCTGAGCCGCACCGGCCGCCCGCGCGTTCCGTGTTTGGATCGCTGGTGCTGATCGCCGTTGTCATCGGTGTGTCTGCCGCTGCCTTCGCCTATACTGCGGGATGGTTTTCGCCGGAACGATTGACGCCGGACCGGGTCGTTGATGCCTTCGAGCCGCCCTCCGGCCCGCCGCTCGGCCATCGCCGGAACCATGCCAAGGGCATCTGCTTCACCGGCACGTTCGAATCGAACGGGGCCGGGTCGGCGCTGTCAAAGGCTGCGGTGTTCGCCCGCGGCCAGTATCCCGTCCTCGGCCGGTTCAACCTCGCCACGCCGAATCCCAACGCAGCGGATGCGACGGTGCGGGTGCGGGGTATCGGCCTGCAGATTTCGACTCCGGACGGGCAGGTGTGGCGTAGCGCCATGATCGATCCGCCGTTCTTTCCCGTCTCGACGCCTCAGGTATTCTACGCGTTGCTGGTCGCCACCGGGAGCAAGGATCCCGACGCGATGAAGACAGTTGTCACCGCCCATCCTGAAATCGCGGCGTTCGGCGCCTGGGCCAAGAGCGCACCGTGGACCGGCAGTTATGCCGAGGAGCGGTTCAACAGCCTTAATAGTTTCGTCTTCACCGACAGTTCCGGCGCGGCGAAGACCGTGCGATGGTCGATCCTGCCAGCCGCGCAACCCGTTCCGGTACCGCCCGATGAACTGGCGAAGCGCGGCCCGGACTTCCTGGAGCAGGAGATCACCGAACGGGTCCACGCCGGCCCGCAGCACTGGACCATGGTGGTGACCGTTGCCAATCCGGACGATCCCACCTCGGACCCGAGCAAGGCCTGGCCGGAGGACCGTCGCACCGTCGAGGTTGGCACGCTTACGGTGCAGCAGATCGAGGCGGAGCGCGACGGCCCGTGCCGCGACATCAACTTCGATCCGACGGTCCTGCCGGACGGCATGGGGACTTCCGACGATCCCTTCCCGGCAGCTCGATCGTCCGCCTACGCGAAGTCCTATGACCGGCGCACGGCGGAGGCCAAGGATTATCCCAGAACCGCAACGGACACGAAGCCATGACCGGGGACCGGCATTCCTTCAACCCGCTGCAGCGCCTGCTGCACTGGCTGATGGCGATCTGCATCCTGTCGATGCTGTTCATCGGCGTGGGCATGGTATCGACCATCATGCCGAAATACCTGACACTCGTTTCGATCCACAAACCGCTCGGCATTGCCATTCTGGTGCTGGCGCTGATCCGCCTGGCGGTGCGCCTGATCTATGGTGCGCCGTCGCTGCCGCCTGACCTGCCGGAGCCGATGAAGCTCGCGGCTTATCTGTCGCATTACGCACTGTATGCGCTGATGATCGCCATGCCGCTGATCGGCTGGGCGATGCTGTCGACGGCGGCGTATCCGGTGGTGCTGTTCGGGGGCGTGCATCTGCCGCCGATCCTGCCATTGAGCGACAGCCTGCATGCGTTGCTGTGGGGTGCGCATTTCTACCTGGCGTTCGTATTCTTTGCGCTGATCCTGCTGCACGTCGCGGCGGCATTGTTCCATGCGCTTGTCCGGCGCGACGGCGTGTTCGAGAGCATGGCGTCCGTTTCGGCTCGCGAAGACGTCAAGCCGGCGGAGTAACGGGCCGGTCCGATCGGCGCCGGCGCGGCTTACCGACCACGCGCTTGGTGTCGCTGGGCCGGCCAAACGAGCGGTGGCGGTCTTTGGGATCGTCCCATCCCCCTGAACTGAGGTGGGTGCTTCTCGGCGCAGGTCGCGCGTGATTCCGTGAGGACGCGCTGGGCGCCGTGGTCGCACAGGGTGGTGGCAAGGCACGCAAAGTCGTTTCGAAGGAAGCCATTTGGCCCAACCGACGCGAAGCGCGGGGCGGATGGGTCGCGTGCCTGGGGGAGGCAGCCGGCGGGGGGCAGCCGGCGTTACGGATTCTTTCTGCAAGTTGCATGGAAATATTACGGCAATGTCCTGTCGCGCATTATAAGTAAAATGTGAGGATATGGACAATATACACTAAGCAGTGAGCAATGGTGATTTCACAAGACCTGAAGGATATTTTTATTCAAGCTTCGTTCCACCAAGCACGAAAAGGGGGAACCGCGTGCAGATTAATTTCATCTACGACAGCAGCACGGCGTCGGCTCCGGCCGCGTTCAAGACCGCCCTGGCGGATGCGGCGGCGTATCTGGACGGTCTGATCACCAACCCCATTACAGTGAACATCCAGGTTGGCTGGGGCGAGGACAATGGCGCGCCAATCACACCGGATAGCCTGTCGACCGGCGGCCCGCAGCAGGCCGGGATCGGCATGAGCTATGCACAGCTAAAGGCGGCACTGGCCGCCAACGCAACGAGTGCCGCTGACCAGACTATGCTGGGCAACATGCCGGCGTTGGATCCGACGAATGGCGGCAGCTTCTACATAACGGCGGCACAACAGAAGGCCTGGGGGCTGCTGCCTGCCACGGGGACGGAAGTCGATGGGAATATCGGCTTCAGCGCAACCGCGAACTGGACATTCGATCCCAATAACCGTTCGGCGGCGGGATCGTACGACTTCATCGGCGATGCGGAGGCTGAGATCACCCATGCCCTGGGTCGCCTCCCTGGTCTCCAACTGTCCGCGCCCGGCTGGTATTCGCCGCTCGACCTGATGCGCTATGCCAGTCCTGGGGTGAACGCGTTGAGCGTCGGTGCGCCGGCCTATTTCTCGATCAACGGTGGCGCGACCGATCTGGTTGCGTTCGATACCACCGGCGATTCGAGTGACTGGACACCATCGGTCAGGAGTGATGCGTTCGGCGACGGATACACCGGACAGACAATGGTCATGACCCAGACGGATCAGACATTGCTGGACGTGCTGGGGTATACCGTTGCCGGCGCGCCCACGCCAATATCGGTGCCGACCCCGACCGCGACACCGGTCCAGGCGCCGGTTCCGGTCGCGACCCCTGCCCTGTCGAGCGCGCAGGACGCGTCCATTCTCAGCCTGGCGAATGTCGCGTTCGGTGGCGCGCCGACACAGGCGGAATTCGATGCGGCCTCGGCCATGGTGCTTCGCGGAAGCACCGTGAGCCAGGTCGCCATGGCGTTCATGCAGGATCCCCGATACAGCAAGATCTATGGCGCTGACGGAACGGCCAGCCGCTTCGTTCACGCGGTGTTCGCCGAAGCCCATATTCCCGCGAACGCCTCGGTCGAACTGAACGATGTCCGTTCGCTGGCGGACCGAAGCATGTCGCGGGCTGATTTGCTCGTTAGCGTGTCGGAAAGTTCCGGTCATACGGCCTATATGGAGACGCTGTCGCCGGCGGCGGCTGGCTACACCCTGATTGCTGCCTCACAGACCTGATACAATCATCGCGTTGCGTTACAGGCCCCGACGACGAAGCCACACAGAACCCCGCCAGTCCCATTGACAGGCCAATCCTCGTCAGCGTCACACCATCGCCGGAGCGAAAAATCTCCAGACCTCTGGTGCGGTTTTCTGCCGCGGTGGCGTCTGGGAGAGCATGCTGTCGTTTCGACTCGCGAGGCAGTCAAACGCGGCGATTGGCGAACCAATCCGATAGGTGCCTGGGATGAGCGGCCAAGGCCACGCCGTCCGCGGACGCCGGCGCCGAACGGCCGGTATCCTCTACTTGGTCGGCAAACCCCGCACGAAGGCCAGCGCCGCATCCAGCAGTCTGTGGCGCAGCGCATCGTCGCCGAACACCTCCGCGCCAGCCCGCACCCAACCACTCATTCGCCGGCCACGCGATATCATCGGAACGATGCCTGAAGTTTGCAGCGCCCAGCCGTCGTTGTCCCTACCGAGCCGCACGAGCATCCCATCGTCACGCGCGGCGCACAACAGGTTACCGTTGATTATCCACGCTTCCCCGCCGAACATGGCTTTTTGAGTCAGACCCGGTTCGGCTCGCAGATGTGCGGCCAACAGGGCCTCCAAGTGCTTGTCGCGTGCCATGTTTCCTAAAGCCGCCCTTCCAACTCCTCGAGTTGGTAGCGCCTCCAGTATATGGCCTCGCGGAACATTCCGAATGCATCCTCCCCGTTTTGGGATGACAAGTAATTATCCATCTTCGCCCTATGCAACTTTGACATCAAGTTCCGATTCTGGCTGCACCTGTGCATCATAATGTCCTTTACTGAGTGAGCCGCCAACGGCTGCTTCACTCCGTTGCAGACGGACAGCTTTCGGTTACTGGCTGACGCTGCGTTGACCGGTGAATGTCCAGTGGACCCACACTCCCCTAAATCTGCCGCTCCAGCGCCGCCACATACCCCCGGTTCCACGTCGGCGACAGATGCACCTCGTTCATCACCAAGTGCCTCGGCATACACGCGATATACCGGATCAGATCCCCGCAATCCGCCGCCTGCACCATCTTCGCCCGAGCCTCCGGGCCCACCGGGTTTGGCCGCTGGTCCAGGATCGGCGTCGCCACCTCCCCCGGCAGAAACACCGTGGAGCGAATCCCATTCACGCATTCCTGCATGTTCAGCCCATGGCTCATCGCCACGATTCCATGTTTCGCCACAGTATAGATCGGCCCGCTCAGCCCGCCGATGAACCGCCCGGCCATGGAGGCGGTATGGATCATCAGCCCATCCTGCTGCGCCCGCATGAACGGCAGCGCCACCGTCACGCAGTACAGCGCCGCGTTCAGGTTGCCTTCCAGCAGCGTATCGATCCGCTCCGGCGTCAACTGCCCCCAGTGCCGCTCGATAATGTTCACCCCGGCATTGTTCACCAGGATATCCAGCCGCCCGAATGTCGCCCGAATGTAGTCGCCGACCTGCTCCACCTGCTTCGCCACCGTCAGGTCCGCCGGCTGCACATGGGCCACACCCGTCTCGCCGGTCTGACTGATCCGGCGCGCCACATCCGCCAGCGGCGCGGGCCGGCGCCCGGTCAGCACCACGGTCGCTCCCACCTCGGCCAGCGCCAGCGCCGCCGCCTCGCCGATTCCGCTGCCCGCGCCGGTCACCCAGGCGATCTTACCCGTCAATGCCGCCATAGCCCCGTTTCCCCTTTGCTTTGCCGCCGCCAGTGTTCAGCCCCGCGTCCCGCAGCGCAAGGCCCCCGCGCGCGTTCACCCGGCATCGATGCCGTTCCGCTTCGACGCGGGCGCCGACAGCCGCCCCTGTGAATTTCCGTTGAGGCTGCCTTGTCCCCGATGCAATTCTGCCACGCGTCACCAAGATAGCGACATGACGACATACACAATCACCCCTAACAGCGACGGAACCGGCTTCAACATCGGCATCGCCGGTAATGATGGCACGCGTCAGACCATGCTCGGTTTTGCCACGGAAGCCGAGGCCGAAGCCTGGATCGAGCAGGACAAGCGCCTCAGCAACGGCACCGCGTCGTACGAACCCAGCGCCACCGCGCTCGGTTAGCCGCTTGTCCGCGCCGCGGACGGTGCGCGCGGCGGGTGAAGCGCGCCCTAACGCCGACGGCCCCCGGCCCGCAGCCGCTCCAGCCTGTCCAGGCAGGCCCGGCAGGTGATCGCCGTCGAAGGCGGTTCCGCCCACCCCGATCGGGCGCCCGGTTCGGTCGCACACAGCGCCATTCGGCAATGCGGGGTCACGGCATGATACATCGGTCCCCGCCCGGCGGCCGCGGCCGGACCGTCCTTTCGCAGCGCCACGAATGTTCGCCCCGCCGTGACAATCATGCGCACCTCTCAAACTTCACCCGAAGGTTGCTACGACATGAACGCCGGTTCACCAATAGTCCGCGTCCCCCCCGCCGCGGAGGCCACGATTGACCGACCTGTCGCCCCTCATCGCCGCCCCGGGCCCGGCGTCCATGCCCTATTTCGATTCGGCCTTCCCGGCGCAACAGTTGATTCTCCACGCCGCCCGCCCGCGCGACTGGCACCCCGGACTGCCCGTTGTCCTGCTTCACCACGGGGTTCGCCGCAACGGCCGTGACTATCGCGACTACTGGCTGCCCCACGTCGATCCCGGCGCCATGCTGGCGATCGCCATCGAGTTTCCCGAAGCCAGCTTCCCTGAATACCTCTGCTACAACTTCGGCAACCTGCGCGCCCAGGACGGCACGCCCAATCCGCGCGCGCAGTGGACCTTCGGCATCGGCTCCCGGCTGTTTGCCGCACTCCGCGCCCAGGGGATCACCACCGCCAGCCACTACGGCCTGTTCGGCCACTCCGCCGGCGGCCAGTACGTCCACCGCATGCTGTCCTTCGGCTATCGGGAGCACGTCGCTGTCGCGATCAGTGCCAACGCCGGCACCTACGCCATGCCGGACCTGACCATCGCCTGGCCCTGGGGCCTGGGCGAAACCGAATTCACCACCGCCGACCTGGCGCCGCTGCTGTGTTTCCCGCTGACCATCATGGCCGGCACCGAGGACACAAGAACCAACGGCCGCTTCTTCCCCGGCGGCAAGAAGTCGATGCTGCAGGGCCCGCACCGCCACGCCCGAGCCCACACCTACCTGGCAACCGGGCGGCGCGCGGCGGCCGAACTCAACGTCCCCCTGGCCTGGCGCGTCATCGACGTCCCCGGCGTCGGCCACGACGGACGCCGCATGTCCGACGCCGCCGCTCCGATCATCGCCCAATCCCTGCGGGAGCGTGCATAGGCCCAGCGGACGCCCGCGGCGTCCCGTGTCACACCCCCCTTGGATTGATACGTAAATGCAGCCTAACCTGTCCCCTAAACAATAATCTGGGGACCAACGCGCATGAAACGACGTACCGTGCTGACATCGGCCGCCGCCATCACGGCCGGCCTCGCCGCGCCCCGCATCGCCCGGGCGGACGGACCCAAGACCGTCACTTTCGCCCCCCAGGCGGACCTCGCCTCGCTCGACCCGGTCTGGACCACCGCCGACGTCACCCGCAATTACTCGCTGTCGATCTTCGACACGCTCTACGCCTACGATGCCCAGTTCCAGGTGCAGCCGCAGATGGCAGCCGGCCACAGCATCGCGGATGACGGCAAGACCTGGGAGATCACCCTCCGCGATGGCCTGGCGTTCCACGACGGCCAGAAGGTGCTCGCCCGCGACTGCGTTGCCAGCATTCAGCGCTTCAGCAAGCGCAATCCGTTCGGCCAGGCGCTGATGACCCGCGTCGACGATATCACCGCCCCGTCCGACACCGTCATTCGGTTCCGCCTGAAGAAGCCCTTCCCGCTGCTGCGCACCGCCCTGGCCGAGTACTCCTGCGCCATCATGCCAACGCGCCTGGCCCAGACCGATCCGTTGCAGCAGATCCCGGAGGCGATCGGCAGCGGCCCGTTCAAGTTCCTGGCCAACGAACGCATCCCCGGCTCGCGCGTCGTGTTCGCCAAGAACGCTGCCTATGTCCCGCGCAAGGACGGCGTGCCCAGCTTCAACGCCGGACCGAAGATCGTGAACATCGACCGCGTGGTGTGGAACTTCATCCCCGACCCCGCCACCGCCTCGGCGGCGCTCCAGCAGAAAGAGATCGACTGGTGGGAACAGCCCACCCTGGACCTGCTGCCGCAGATCAAGACCTTCAAGACCGTCACCATCGCGGTGAAGGACCGCACCGGCGAAATGGGGTGCCTACGGTTCAACCACCTCAACCCGCCGTTCAACAACCCCGCCATCCGCCGCGTGGTGGTCGAGGCAATCGACCAGAAGGAGGTGATGGAAGGCGTCGCCGGCGACGATCCGTCACTCTACAAAACCGATATCGGCCTGTTCGTCCCCGGCACCCCGATGGCAAGCTCCGTCGGGGTCGAAGTCACCCGCGGCCCCAAGGACTATGCCAAGCTGAAGAAGGACCTCGCCGCCGCCGGCTACAACGGCGAGAAAATCGTTGTGCTCGCCGCCTCCAACTACCCGACGATCTGGGCCGAGGCGCAGGTCGCCACCGACATCCTGTCCAAGACCGGCTTCAACGTGGACCTACAGGCGATCGACTGGGGATCGGTCGTCCAGCGCCGCGCCAGCAAGGAACCGGTCGCCAAGGGTGGCTGGAACATCTTCTACACCTTCCTCGGCGGCTTCGGGAACATCTCCCCGGCGCCGAACATCGCCTTGCGCGGCAACGGCACCGCCGCCTGGTTCGGCTGGCCGACCAACGCGAAGATCGAGGAACTCTACAGCGCCTGGTTCGATGCCCCCGATCAGGCCGCGCAACAAAAACTGTGCGAGGCCATGCAGGTTGCGTTCTGGCAGGATCCCACCTACGCACCGCTCGGCATGTATGACCAGCCCACCGCGTTCCAGAACTACCTGCAGGACGTGCCGGAAGGCTGGCCGCAATTCTACGGATTGAAGAAGGTCGCCTGACGCAAGATGACGCTTCCTAACCGGACTTCCCGGGCGCGCCATCCCGCGCGCCCGGCCGCACGCCTTGGCCCGAAAGCCGCCGCATGAGTCGCATCGTCGTCATCGGTGGCGGCGTGGTCGGCCTCGCCTCCGTCATCGAGCTGCTGCGTGACGGCCACGCCGTCACCTTGATCGAACCCGGCACGCCGGGCGACGAGCAGGCCGCCAGCTACGGCAACGGCACGCTGCTCAACCCCAGTTCGGTCATTCCGATGTCATCCCCCGGCATCTGGAAAAAAGTCCCCGCCTACCTCATGGACCCGCTCGGTCCCCTCACCATCCGTTGGTCGTATTTGCCGCGCCTGCTGCCCTGGCTGCGCCGCTTCCTGCAGGCCGGCTCAACCGCGGCGAAAATCGCTGCCACCGGACGCGCCCTGCAGCCGCTGCTCGCCGACGCCCCCGCACTGCATCGGAAACTGGCTGAGGAGGCCGGCGTCGCGGAGCTGATCAGCCGCCAGGGGGTGCTGTTCGCCTTCCCCGATCGTGCCGCGTTCGAAGCCGAATCGTTGTCGTGGCGCGTGCGTCGCGACAACGGCACGAAATGGCTGGAGCTGGACGAAGACGAACTGCGCCAGCGCGAACCGACGCTCGACCGCCATTACAAGTTCGCCGTCCTCGTCGAGGAAAACGGCCAGTGCCGCGATCCAGGCGCCTACGTTGCCGCCCTCGCCCGCCACGCCGCCGCGCTCGGCGCGGATATTCGCCGGACCGGCGCGACCGGCTTCCGGATCGAGGCTGGCCGCCTTCGCGCCGTCACCACCGGCGATGGGGAGGTCCACTGCGACAAGGCGGTGATCTCGGCCGGTGCCTGGTCGAAGCAGTTCGCCAAGGCAGCCGGCGATCCTGTCTTGCTGGAGACCGAACGTGGCTACCACGTGGTGATCGCCGATCCCGGGATCGAACCGCGCTACCCGGTGATGCCGAGCGATGGGAAGATGGCGTGTGTCATGACGCCGGACGGGCTGCGGCTGGCGGGCCAGGTGGAACTGGCCGGGCTGGACGCCGCCCCGAACTGGCAACGCGCCGACGTGCTGCTGAAATTCGCGCGCAAGGTCTATCCCGGATTGCCGGAGGACCTGCCGCGCGACCGGGTGAAACTGTGGATGGGCCACCGTCCGTCCACCCCGGACGGGCTGCCGGTGCTGGGCGTCGCATCCGGCTGTCCGGATGTGATCCACGCGTTTGGGCACGGCCATGTCGGCCTGACCGCCGCCGCGATGACCGGCAAGCTGGTCGCCGACCTGGCCGCCGGCCGGTCGCCGCCGTTCGACCTCTCGCCGTATGCAGCGGCACGGTTCCGGTAGAGTACCGGTCGCCGGGCGGCCTAAGATCGATCCCGTTACAGGCGGGGAAGCAACTGCAGATGACTCCGAACGGCCTCATCAACCGGGGCATGATCCTGCGCTCCGGCAGCGCCCCCGCCGGCGTGCCCAAGACCTTGATCCTATCCGGCATCGCCCGCGGCGGCACGACACTCCTCGCCAAGATCCTGGGGGAAGCCGGTGTCTTCCTCGGCAACAATGTCTCGGAGATCGTTGGCGAGGACCGGGAAATGCTCGACGTCCTGCGTTCCCGCGACACCGCTCGATTGGAGCAGTTGATCGTTCGGCGAAACGCCAGCGGGAAGGACTGGGGATTCAAAGCCCCCCACGTCGCGATATATCTTAATCAAGACGACCTCGCCCGGTTCCGCAATCCCCATCTGATCGTCATGTTCCGCGACCCCGTGGCCATCACGGTCCGGCACGCACTGGCCGAACAGGTCGACCCGTCGCCCGCGCTGCTGGACACCACCGCGGCAATGAACGGCCTCGCCGCGTTCGTGTCCCGGACGACATGCCCCGCCCTGCTGTTGAGCTATGAAAAGGCGTTGATATTTCCTGGGGATTTTCTCGACGCCTTGGCCAGATTCTGCGCCATCCCGCTGACCGACGACCTGCGCCAGCGGCTCATGCGCCAGATCCGGCCGAACGCCGAGGATTACATCAACCAGGCCCGTCGCAGGTTCGCCGGTGTCATCGATCATCTGCGCAATGGCAAGCTATCGGGTTGGTGCTGTGAGATCGGTTCGTCCCACCCCGTCGATCTCGACCTGTTTCTGAATGGCAGAAAGGTCCTGACGTTCAAGGCCGACCAGTTTCGTCCCGACCTGGCACCGGCCGGTTTTGGCGACGGCAACAGTGGATTTTCGCTCGATCTGTCGCCGCTCGCGCTGCCGCCGCAGACCCTTGTGCAGATCCGCGTCAGCGAAAGGACATTCGAACTCGCGAACAGCGGTCGCCGCCTTGCTGATTACGCGACGTAGCAAAATCCGGCGCGTCGGGCCGGGCGAAAGCCGGAACGGGCGCGAGCCTTCCGGCATTAAACCGGAAAGCCCGCAACCAAACCGACAACAACCGAAACTACCCGATCCTGAAGTTCGCCGCGGTCAACGCCCCCGACGCGACACCAACGAAATCGATCGATGATCCGGAGCCCAGCGCCAGCAACACGCCCCCGTTCTGATCGCTTGTCAGGTGTTGCGCGACACTCGCCGCCGAGGCGTACGGACTGCCGATCAGGTCCAGAATGCTGCTCGTCGCATCGAAACCCTGAATAACCGCGACGCCGCCGGCATCCGTGTCAAGCGACAGGCTGCTCCCGGCATCGCTGATCCGCGCCGAGGCGCCCCCCAGGAAGATCATGTCACCCGATCCGCCGATCGCCAGATTGGCGGTGCCACCGGCCAGGTGGATCACGTCGTCACCGGACCCGCTGACGACGGTGTTATGGCCCCCGCCAAGCGTGACCGTGTTGCCGCCGCCGCTCAGCGTCACGCTGGTGTCGCCGGTGCCGGCCACCACGGTGTCGTCGCCTGATCCGGCGACCACCACGTTGGTTCCCGCACCAAGCGTGATGCTGTTGTCAGTGCCGCCGAGCGTGACATTGTCGCGGCCGCTGCCGAGGGAGATCGTGTTGCCGCCGGTGCTGCCGGCCGCAACGATCTTGTTGTTTCCGCCGCTTGTCGTCACCGTGTTGCCGTAACCTGCCAGCGTAATGACGTCGTTGCCGCCGCCGGTGATCACCGTGTCGGCGCCGTCGCCAGCGGTGATGTTGTCGCGCCCGCTGCCCACCGTCAGCATGTTGCCCTCGCCCCCTGTGCTGATCGAGTTGTTGCCGTTGCCGAGCGTGATCGTTTCATAGCCCGCGCCGCCCGACACGTTGTCCTGTCCATCGGCCGCGATCACCCCGTTATCGTAGCCGCTGAGCGTGATCCGATTGTTGCCGTCGCCGACGACCACGGTGGCCGATCCGGCGCCTGGGGTGACAATGTTGTTGCCGTCGCCCAGCGTGACGCTATTGGCATCGCCGCCCAGGACGATGTGGTTGTCGCCATTGCCCAGGATGATCGTGGTGTAGCCCGATCCGCCGGTGATCGCGTTGTCGCCGTCATTGTCGGATACGGCAACCGTCGCCTCGCCGGCGCCCGCCAGGATCAGATCGTCGCCGCCGTTCGCCAGGATGGTGTTGTTATAGCCATAGGCCTGGATCATTCCGCTGTCGCCGGTGCCGCGCAGCGTCGCGTTGCCTGCCGCCGGACCAAATATCGTTGGTCCCGTCTGGCCGTTTCCGGGCGTCGGCGCATACGGGCCGCTGACGCTGTTGCCATAACCCGAGAGCACGACGCGGGTCTTGTTGTATGGCGACGGCGGGGGCGGCACGTACGGCGTCGCGGGCACGAAGCCGCTGTTTTCGATCTCGAACACCGTGCCGTCGCTATTGGTCCCGCCACTCGTCGACACGCCAAAAAGATTGCCGGCGGCATCCGCGACCAGTTGCGTGTCGGAGCCGGATCCGTTGGCACCGGTGAACGTTGCGATGTTGATGGCGGTGCCGCTGCCCGCCTTGACCTCATAGACAACCCCGTCGACCAGTTGCCCGTTTGGAGACGTATCGTACCCTTCGGCCATACCGAACACGTCGCCCGCGCCGTCGACGATCAGATTGCCCAGACCCAGTCCCTGACCTTCGTTCGGGTCGAGTGTGGCGATTGTCCTTGGCGTCTGCGTGCCGGCGGCGATTTCGAAAACCGTGTTCAAGGTGGTGCCGTACAGATCCCCTTTCGAGTCCGCGACCAGCGGGCCGCCCAGGGATCCGTAGGAACCAAAGTTGAATGTCGCGACGGTTTGGATCGAATCCGACCCGGCCGGCAGTTCGTAGTAAATCCCCGCTGGCGCCCCGATGTCGGTATTGCCCGGCGCGGACCCAAAAAGATCGCCGGCGGCATCGATCGTAAGTCCCGCGTAAGGATGCGTGCCGTCATATCCATTGAAACTGGCCAGCGTCGTCACGGATTTCTGTCCAGGCGCGATCGCGAAGATCGAGCCCTGGCCGAATTCACCACCGTTCGCCGTTGTGCCGTAGATCGTGCCCTGGGCACTCACGACCAGACTGCCTGACGGATAGACGTAGGACGGCAATGTCGCCAGCGTCGTGATGCTGCGGCTGCCGTTTGCCAGTTCGAAGATGGAATTCTCGGTTTCGCCGTAAAGATTCCCGGCTGCATCGACGCTCAATGTGCCGATCGGGCCGCTGCCTTGGCTGGTGCCGTTGAAACTCGCCAGGACCGTGAAATCATGGGTGACGGCGGAGATCTCATAGATCACCCCGTCGTCCTGCGCTCCGCCCGAATAGGTGGCGCCGTAGAAGTTGCCTGCCGCGTCCTCGACCAGGCCGCCAAATGGAAGTGATCCCGAGGCACCATCGAAATTGAACAATGTCACAAGATTTGGCTGCGCCATGTTTCCCCACCACAAGATGACTATAACGTGTGTAGAACAAATAACCAAAACGGCAAAGATAAACTTTTGCTATCACTTCAATGACAATGAATAATTCAGTAGTTATACGTCTTATATCGCAATATAACGAAGCGACGGCAGTCCCCGATTCGACATTCCGTTTCACGTTTCGGAGTCGTTACTCTTTGTCGCGGGCAGGGATTACCAGCCCCGCGCAAGAGCGTTTCTACCCTGGGTGGAAACGCCCAAGTTCATATCTGGCGAACAATTTCATCCGCCTGAGGTCGCGTCGAGATTCAAGTCAGGCTAGAGCCTTTTCCGTTCGCATTGGCTCGCCGGTTCCGCTCTAGCACATTGTTTTAGCGAGCATATTCACCCGCTCAGGTATGCAATCTGAGCGGGATCTGCTCTAATATCGCTTGTCCTATGCGTTTCCCCGGATTTCGAGGACAATGGCTCACCATCGGCAGGTTGCCACCCGCCGATGGTGAAGCGGGACGGATGGGGATAATGCTGGTC
>DATARX010000356.1:0-10845 GCA_036263955.1 Rhodopila sp. | reverse complement strand
CCTGAATTGATGTCGCGTGGCGCTGGTCTGGCCGCCGCGCGACGTCATGGCGGATCGCACAAACTCCAAACCAATCAGACTGATGAATCGAAGGCCACGTCCCGAGCACGGCCGGCGAGGCTCTCGCCACCATCGAGAAATATGGTGTTCCCCGTCATCGACGGCGTCGCCAGAATGAACTGAACGCAATTTGCGATTTCATCCGGTGTGGTGCTTCTACGGAGTGGAGTGGCTTGCCAGGCTCGTTCAAAGGATTCCTGGGTTTGCTTTCCGCTGATCAGTGCCAGACCGGGGGCGATGGCGCAGACACGGACCCGTCCAGCGAGTGCCATGGCCAACACGTTGGTCAATCCTGCCAGCCCAACTTTACTTAGAGTGTACGAAAGAAAATCCGGGTTGAGATTGGCGACCTTCTGGTCAAGGATGTTGATGATGCATGCATCCGATTGATCCGGAAAAAGGCGAGCAAAGTCGCGGCTTAAGAATGTGGGTGCCACCAGATTCATTGACAGATGATCCTGGAGTGTCTCCCAGGTCACAGAGGTGATGTCATCGTAATAAAATAGCGAGGCATTGTTGATGAGACATTGGATGCTGCCATAAAAGGACCGGCATTTTTCGATCAGACCTTCCAGTTCCGATCGGCATGCCAAATCGGCCCTGACCAAACTGCACACGCCTCCGGTCTGACCGATCTCGTCTGCCAGCGTTTTCGCCTCCGTGGCAGACTGATTATAGTGAATGATGACATTCCAGCCATCCGCAGCGAGCTTGCGAGCGACAGCGGCCCCGATCCGTTTTGCGGCGCCCGTTATCAGCACCGTACGGGGGTTGTTGCGCATTCCTGGCAAGCTCCACAAGGTCGAATGTCTAGTTTACCCCCGCACTTTGAAGATCTCTACCCCCGCGCCAGCAGACTCGTTGAAGATATCCGGCTTCATAATCGAAACGCGGCAGGCTTCGACCCGAGGGTTTCGAAAGCAAAGATCGACAACTTCGTCCAAAAGCGTCTCCAGCAAGTCGATATGCGGCCGGTTCGACCATTGCTTCAGCGCGGCGCGAATCGGGTCGTAGTCCAGGATTGTTGACGCTGACTCGCCGACCGACGGCTTTTCCAGTGAAGCAAACATGTCGACGTTGACAATGAGGCGTGTTGGCCGTTCAGCATGCCGCTCCCACGGGTGCAATCCGACATGGGCTTCCGTTACGAAGTCGCGAATTGTCGCCCGAATATAGCTATCCGCCTTCTGCCATCCGCATGCGATCGCCGTGGAAGCCGTTTCAGATGGGTTTTGGATCTTCATACACATCTCTCGTCACGGCGATCCGATCTGGCTCCAGGGGCGATTGTCGGGGGCCATCTCATATCAAGCAGCAGATAGATTGACCTATCGGAACGCTCCCCGTCATGGCCGGGACACGCATAGCGCACGTCCGGCCATGAAGGCCTTCGAGAGGCGGCATCAACGGCGTTTGGTATCGGCGCACTCGATTGGATCATCCGAGCGATCGTACTACGACAGTATGTCCCACGACAGTATGTCTTTTGTCTCCGGCGACGTTGCCGAGCGGACGCGTATGCCGCTTCGCCGGCGACTCTGTCCGCTCGACATCCTAACCAAACGGATCAGACGGTCTCTGCCATCTTGTTGGCCTCGATCTTCCGGCGGGCGGCTTCGCGGCGTTCGTCGAATTTCGCGAGGCGGCGACGGGGGTTGGGGTGGGTCTCGTTTTCGGCCTCACCGGGGCGTTTTTGCGCGCCAGCCCAGCCGTGTGCGGCGATGTCGAAGATGATTCCCGACAGGTCGGTGTGTTTGACTTCGTAACCGTCGGGGTTGTTGGGGTCACCCATGATCCAGGTGCCCCCTGCAGCGCGGGCCTGCTGGCCGGCGACGATGACGTCGTCTACCCAGAACCCGATGTGGTGCAGGCCGACGAAATCGACGCCGGTGCCCTGGGAGGCCTCGTCCGACTTGAAATGCAGGATCGCGAGATTGACCACGCCGTCGGTCAGGAACACACCCTCGGCCAGCGGGCCGTCGAGTTCCGCGACTTCCTCCAGGCCGACGGTCGCCTTGTAGTATTCGGCGGTTTCCCACGGATCGGCGACACTCATCGCGACGTGGCGCAGGTATCCCTTGCTCTTTACGGTCATTGTTTGTCTCCCTGACTTATTATCCTGGGAGAGTGTGACTCCGCCTTGTGCGAAAGGGCAAGTCTCCGCAGGGTCCGGGGCAGGGCGATCGCATTCGGCCGCTTATGGCAGAGGGAGCCGGGTTGTCCGAAACGATCGCGAGCAATGCACGAGCGCGCAAGCAAGTCGTTCACACGGGCTACACGAAGAAGAAGTGGTGCCGGCCAAATGCGATTGCCCTGGGGTCCGGGGGCAGACGGAGGCTGCGACCCGGGTCTACGCCTGCTTGCGTTCGATCAGGCTGCGGCGGATTTTCCGGCCGCGTTCCACCTTGTCCTCGATATACGCGGTATCGCCCCAGCGCACCGCGCGGGCCATCGCCTGGGCGTCCTCCATAAAGCGCTGCAGCATCTCCAGCAACGCCTCGCGGTTGTTCAGGAAGATATCGCGCCACATCACCGGATCGGAGGCGGCGATGCGGGTGAAATCGCGGAAGCCGGAGGCGGCGAAGTTCACCACTTCCTGACGGCTTTCATCCGCCAGGTCGTCCGCGGTGCCGCAGATGGTGAAGGCGATCAGATGCGGCAGGTGCGATACGATCGCCAGCACGCGGTCGTGGTGGCTGGGTTCCATCCGTTCGGTCAGCGCGCCGCACCGCTGCCACAGCGTCTCGATCTTGCCGATGGCCGTTTCGTCGGTTCCCGGCACGGGGGTCAGAAGGGTCCAGCGTCCCTGGAACAACTCGACAAATCCGGAATCCGGGCCGGAGTGTTCGGTGCCCGCAATCGGATGTGCCGGCACGAAATGCACGCCGGCAGGCACCAGCGGCCCGACGTCGCGGATCACCGACTGCTTGGTGGACCCGACATCGGTCAGCACCGCGCCTGGCGCCAGATGGGGGGCGATTGTCGCTGCCAGATCGGCGAATGCACCAACCGGGGCGCACAGCATCACGCAGTCCGCGCCCGCGACGGCCGCGGCGGGATCGATTTCGACCCGGTCGGCGATGCCCAGTTCCATGACCCGGTCCAGGGTCTTCCGGGTCCGGGCATTGACGACGATTTCCGCCGCGATGTCCCCGCGCTGTTTTGCAATGCGGGCGACCGAGGACCCGATCAGTCCGACACCGAGCAGCGCAAGCCGCTTGAAAATTGGATCAGCCACTGGTCTGCCGCATCCATTCCGTGAAAGCTTCAATCACCAGTCCGACTTCCTCGGCGGTTCCGATGGTGACGCGCAGACAATGCGGCAAACCGTAGCCGCCCACTTTGCGAACGATGATGCCGTTGCCGCGCAGGAACGCATCGGCCGCGTTGGCGGCTTCGGTCGTCCCCAGATCGACCAGAATGAAATTGCCTTCGCTTGGCCACACCTTCAGGCCCGTCGCTTCGATCCCGGCGGTCAATTTCGGCCGGTAGGCGGCGTTGTGGGCACAGCCTTTTTCGACCCAGCCGGGTTCAGACAGCGCGGCGATGGCGGCGGCCTGAGCCGCGACGGACACGTTGAACGGGCCGCGCACGCGGTTCAGCACATCGACGATGGCGGGCGGTGCGTAGCACCAGCCGATGCGCATACCGCCCAGCCCGAAGATTTTCGAGAACGTGCGGGTCATCACCGTGTTGTCGGTGGCGTCCACCAGGTTCACCCCGGCGTCGTAGGCCGGGTGGGTCACGTACTCGGCATAGGCCGAATCGAGCACCAGAAGCACATCGGGCGGCAGCGCGGCTCGGAACCGCGCGACCTCATCGGCCGGCACCATGGATCCGGTGGGATTGTTGGGGTTGGCGAGAAACACCAGCCGCGTGGTTGAGGAAACCGCGGCAAGCATCGCATCCAGGTCGGCCGTCAGGTTGCGTTCCGGGACCTTGGTGACCCGGCTGCCCGCGTACGTCCCGGCGATTTCGTAGATCGAGAATCCATGCGCCGACATGATGATGTCGCGTCCGGGGCCGCCGTAGGACAGGCAGAACTGGTACAGCAGGTCGTCGGATCCGGCGCCGCAGACGATGCGGGCGGGATCCAGTCCCCAGCGCTTGCCGAGAGCCTCACGCAATGCGTTGGCGCCGCCGTCGGGGTAGCGATAGGAGTCCTTGGCGGCGTTGACGATGGCCATGCGCGCTGACGGGGGCACGCCGAACGCGCCCTCATTGGACGACAGCTTTACGGTCCGGTTGGCGCCGGGCAGTTCCGATTCGCCAGCGACGTAAGGACGGATCGTCAGGATCTCCGAACGCGGGTTCGGGCTGGTCATCGTGCGCCTCCGGCGATCGGTATCGCATAGCTTCCCAGCACCACCGGGCGGCGCAGGACGGATCCCAGGTGGCTGAGCCGCTCGTCGTCGTCAGGGAGGGCGCCCTTGACCTCGACCAGCACATTGGCGACGGGCGAGCCTTGTTGGCGCACAAGCACCATGGTTTCCGGATTGAGGCCAGCGGCCGTCAATTCTGTCGACAGCCTGGTGCGGCTGATGTCGCTGTCACATTCCAGGCCAAGCAAAGCTTGGTCCGCGGCGCTCGGGTCCGTCGTGGTTGACGCGACGACGAGGGCCTGGGCGGCGGGAAATCCGTCCGGCCGCGGCGCCCAGAACGGGAGGCGGGCGATGATGTGGAGGCGCGGTTCGTGGTGCAACAGCGCCACCCACCAGGTGTCCTCCTCGGACGGGTACGGCAGCACCGCGACCGACGCGAGACCCTGGCTGACATCCACCAGCGCCTGGCCGGCGCTGGCATAGGCGCGAAGTGGGGTCAGGGCGCCGAAATGCTCGCGCGCCAATTGGGTAAGGGGCGCGCCGTGATCCGGGTCGCAGACGGCGAGCGAAAATCCGCCCTGCATGCCGGTCGTGCCGGCCAGCAGTTCGCGCCAGATGCGTACCAGCGCCACGGGGGGCAAAGATCCGTGATGGCGGCCCAGGAGGCGGCGGATGATGGATGCTTCGCGTCCGGGGCGGAAGGCCGCGGGCTTTCCGGAACGCGCAACGTGTTCGACGACTTCCGCACGCTGGATCAACAGGTCCTGGATCGCGTTGTCGATCCGATCGAGTTCGGCCCGCAAGGCGGGAAGGCCGCCATTGCGCCAACCATCCAGGGGAGGAGGCGCGTCCTCGGCGGTCGCCGTGGGTGCATCGACAATCATGGGAGCGGAATTGGCATGGGAGCGGAATTGGACATCGTTTTCGCCGTCGGGGGTGGCAGACTTAGCGGATGCGCATCAGTATGCAAACCCATTCGGCGGCGATCCGGCGTGACGCCCGGTTGCGAGGCGCCGCCGCAGGTCCTATGCAGTCGCCGCGATGGATCAGCCCGCCACACGCACCGACCCAGCCCATTCGTACAGCCACACCCATGTCACGTTCGACGATGGGATCGTGCTGGAATGTGGCACGACGTTGCGGCGCCACACCGTCGCCTACCGCACCTATGGCACGCTGAACGCGGACCGGTCCAACGCGGTGCTGGTATGCCATGCGTTGACCGGGGACCAATATGTTGCCGAGACCCATCCGATCACCGGCAAGCCCGGCTGGTGGGAGGCGGTGGTTGGCCCCGGACGGCCAATCGATACGGATCGCTTCTTCGTCATCTGCCCCAATGTCCTGGGTGGCTGCATGGGCAGCACCGGCCCGCTGACCAACCGCGAGCTGGCGGATGGGACCGAGGTTGAGGAACCCTGGGGCACCGAGTTCCCGCCGGTGACCATTCGCGACATGGTTCGCGCCCAGAAGCGCCTGATCGAGCATCTGGGGATCGAACGGCTGTTCGCCGTCATCGGCGGCTCGATGGGTGGGATGCAGGCGCTGCAGTGGGCAGCATCGTATCCGGAGGCGGTTTTCGCCGCCCTGCCGATCGCCGCGGCGTCGTATCATTCGGCGCAGAACATCGCCTTCCAGGAGGTCGGGCGCCAGGCCATCTTCGCCGACCCGGACTGGCAGAACGGACAATACTGGCGCACCGGCCGGGTGCCGGCCCGCGGCCTCGCGGTTGCCCGCATGTGCGCGCATATCACCTATCTGTCCGAAGAGGCGCTGACCCGCAAATTCGGCCGCCGGCTGCAGAATGCGCCGAAGGACAACACCGAGGCGATCAACCTGTTCGGCGAAATGTTCGAGGTGGAGAGCTATCTGCGGCACCAGGGCAGCACGTTCGTGCAGCGCTTCGATGCCAATTCCTACCTGACCATCACCCGGGCGATGGACTATTTTGATCTTGCGGCCGACTGCGGCGGGGATCTGGCGACCGCGTTCAAGGGGAGCCGGACGCGGTTCCTGCTGGTGTCGTTCACGTCCGACTGGCTGTTTCCCACCACGCAAAGCCGGGCGGTCGCGCGGGCGCTGAACCGGGCGGGCGCCAATGTGTCGTTCGTGGAATTCCCGACCGACAAGGGCCACGACGCCTTTCTGCTGGACGAGCCGGATTTTCACCGCACCCTGGCCGGCTTCCTGCGCGGCTGTGCGGTGCACGCAGGGTTGCGCCCATGACCACGCATGACCCGGTCCGCTTCCTGGCCAAGAATCTGCGGGTTGACCTGGTGCTGATCGCCGGGATGATCGCGCCGGGCTCCCGCGTGCTGGATATCGGCTGCGGTGACGGCACGCTGATCGATCATCTGTTCCAGACCAAGCACTGCGACGCCCGCGGGATCGAGATCGACATGGCGGAGGTGACGCGGGCGGTCGCGCATGGCCTGCCGGTGATGCAGGGCGACGCCGATTTCGACCTGGCGCATTATCCGGATGGCGCGTTTGACTACGTCGTGCTCTCCCGCGCGTTGCAGGCGGTGGAAAAGCCCCGTGCCGTGCTGCGCCAGATGTTGCGGATCGGCACCCGCGCGGTTGTGAGTTTTCCGAATTTCGGCCATTGGCTTGTACGATGGCAATTGCTGTCTACTGGCCGCATGCCGATGACCGCGACCTGGGATAGGCCATGGCACGAGACGCCAAACATCCATCCCTGCACGATCCGGGACTTTTTCGCGCTGTGCGAGCAAGAGGGTTACGTGGTCGAACAGTGGTTCGCCGCCGACGAGGCCGGCCGACGCGCGCCGTGGCGCCGGGCCTCCGCGATGGCGAACCTATTCGGGGAGCAGGGTGTGTTCCTGCTGCGCAATCGATAGAGACCGCCGCATGCCGTTGAACGGAGCGAGTCGGTTCGACGCGTTGGCGGCTCGACCGCCGCGCCGCCGGCCGTGGCGGATTCGGCTTGCGACCCTGATTTCCCTGCTGATCCACGGCATCGTCGCCGTGTTGCTGCTGGTGACGATTCGGGGGAAGCCGTCGGAGGAACAACTCCCGCCGCCGGCACCTGTGACGGTGGTGTTCGACAGTGGCCGGCGCCAAGGGCCGACGGTGCCGGAGCCGGACCTGCAGACCATGCCGTCGGCGACGCCGTCACCGGAAACGCCGCGGTCGGCGCCTTCGCCGCTTCCGACGCCGCCGCTGCCGCCGACGCCGCCCGCGCCGACGCCCCCTGCGCCGACGCCCCCTGCGCCGACGCCCCCCGCGCCGACACCGCCTGCGCCGACGCCCCCTGCGCCGACGGCACCGCCGCTTCCGACACCGCCGCCGCCGGCGTCCACGGGCGAACCGGCTCCGCCGCCGCCCGCGCGGCAACCGGCGCCCGCGAAGCCGGCGCCGGCACCGAAGCCGTCGCCGGAACGCCGGCCGACCCGGCAGGAGGCGCCGCCCAAGCCGTCGGATTTCCCGGCACCGATGAATTTCAGCTTCGGCAAACCTGTCACGCCATCGACTGCCCCCGCTCGAACACAATCGGCTCGGCGCTTCCCTGGCACGATCGACATGTCGATGGGCCCGGCGTCGCGAGGGGTGGCCGACCCCACTCCGTATTCGGACAGCGATGACGGGCGGCAGGGCGCGGACTATCGCAACGCGCTCAGCCGATGGGTCGCCGAACATGCGTACTACCCACCGCAGGCAGCCGAGAAGGGGGAAGAAGGCGACGCGCAGGTGCATGTCATCGCCGGGCCTGACGGCAAGGTGAAAGAGGTCGAACTGATCGGCAAGTCAGGCTCGATGTGGCTGGACCTGGCCCTGCAGGCACTTTTCCGCGATCAGCGCATTCCGCCGTACCCCAACGGCGGGGGGGCGCCGATCGAGTTCAACTTCCTGATGCATTATATTCTAATCCGGCGTTGAGCCGCCTCGGGATATTCTGATCCGGCGTTAGGCCGCCTCGGGATATTCTCATCCGGCGTTAGGCCGCCTCGGGATATTCTGATCCGGCGTTGAGCCGCTTCGGGACATTCTGATCCGGCGTTATGCCGCCTCGGCCAGCACCAGCCGGCGGCGCGGCACCGCCCGCAGCGGCATCGCGGCATAAACGTCCTTGACCGCCTCGGTCAGTGTCACGCCGGCGAGGCCTGGGGCCATTCTGCGGCCGGCGCGTTCGAACAGCGGCGCGCTGCGCAGCACGATGCGCAGACCGGACGGCGGCATCCACAGGGCGGCGTCGCGCCGCTCGACCCGGAACAGGCCGCTGGCCAGCAGCCGGCCGAGTTGCCCTGTGGAGTATGGCAGGCCGTGGCCGAACGGCGTGTTGTCGCGATAGGCCCACATGCCGGCGCGGTTCGGCGCCACGATCAGCAGCCGTCCGTCATCCTTGAGGACGCGCCAGACTTCGCGCAGCAGGCGGCGGGCGTTTTCGGCGTTCTCCAAGCCATGCACCAGCAGGATGCGGTCGAAGGTCAGGTCGGCGAACGGCAAGCTGTCTTCTTCGGCCGCGCAGGACAGGTTGGGAGCGCCGGCGGGCCAGCGAGCGGCGCCCATCTGGGCCGGGGTCAGGGCAATGCAGCGTGTCGCATGGTCGCGCCACAGCCGCAGGTACGGCATCGTGTAGCCGATCCCGAGCAGGGATTCGCCGGACGCGGCTGGCCACATCGCGATCAGGCGTTCGCGCAGGACACGCGCGGTCACGGCGCCACGGGCGGACCCGTAGAACTCCGCGGCGAGATGTGCATCCGCTGTCATGCCACGAGCCTATAACACGTCTGGCGGTTTTCGATCGAATGATCGCGTGTTAGGGTAGGCGCCATGACAATCTCAGCATCACCCGTCCCGATCCTGAAGGACAACTACGCCTGGCTGCTGCGCGAGAGCGGCACCGGCGCGACTGCCATCGTCGATCCCGCGGACGCCGAACCGATCATCGAAGCGGTCGAACAGGCCGGCGGCCGGTTGGATCTGATTCTGCTGACGCATCATCATGCCGACCATATTGCCGGTGTTGATCAAGTGCGCGCCCGGTTCAACTGCCGTGTCGTGGGCGCGGCGGCGGACCAGCACCGGTTGCCGAAGCTCGATGAGGCGGTGCGGGAGGGCGATACGGTCCGCCTCGGCGACGCCACGGCGCGCGTGATCGAGACGCCTGGGCATACCCGTGGGCAGATCAATTTTTTCTTCGCCGACGGGGATGTGCTGCTGTCCGGCGACACGTTGTTCAGCCTGGGATGCGGCCGCCTGCTCGAGGGTACGCCGACCGAGATGTTCGACAGCCTGCGCAAGCTGGCCGCCCTGCCGGGCGATACGCTGGTTTGCTGTGGGCATGAATATACCGAGAGCAACGCGCGGTTTGCGCTCGCGGTCGATCCTGACAACAGCGCGCTGCACATGTTCGTTGCGAAGGTCGAGCAGTTGCGGGCGGCCGGTCAGCCGAGCGTGCCGTCGGTGCTGGCGGATGAGTTGAAGGCCAATCCGTTTCTGCTGGCGCCCGATGTGGCCAGTTTCGCCGCCGTGCGGGCGAAGAAAGATAAATTCTGAAGGAGACTATCCGCTGTGAAGCTGTATTACTCGCCGACCAGCCCGTATGTCCGAAAGGTTATGGCCTGTGCGATTATCCGCGGGCTGGATGGGCGGATTGAAAAGCACACGACCAACCCTCATGCTTCACCCGCGGACCTGGTGGCCGACAATCCGTTGTCGAAGGTGCCTTGCCTGGTCACGGATGATGGCTTGTCGTTGTTTGGCAGCCAGTTGATCTGCGAGTATCTTGATAGCCTGGGCGAGGGACTGCCGCTGTTTCCCGACCATGGCGCACCGCGTTGGCGCGCTTTGAAATTCCAGTCGCTGGGGGATGGGATACTCGATGCGGCGGTGCCCTGCCGTGGCGAGCAAGGCAAGCCCCAGGAGCAAGCGCGTGACGCTCAGATTGCTCGGTACAAGGAAGTCATGAACAGGGCAGTTGACGTGCTGGAGGCGGATCCGCCGGGCAAGCATGTCGATATCGGATCGATCACGGTTGCCTGCGCCCTGGGGTACCTGGATTTCCGTTTCGGATCCGACCCGTGGCGGGACGGGCATTCCAAGCTTGCTGCCTGGTACCAAGGCTTCGTTGAGAACAAGGGTTTGGCGGAGACGGCACCGGCCTGAGCCGGGGGTGGCGTTGCGGCGCGCCTGTCGGCGTTGCCGCAAGCGCCCGGGGCCAGTGTGGCGGGTTTCGGCTGACAGGGACGTTCCGTTATCGTACGAAGCGCGATCGCTTCCGGCTGTGGAAGCCGGTCGTCATCGCCACGATGCTGGATGGCCCGAACCCAGCCGTGGCGACGACGTAACGGTTAAAGGTCGACGGCTCGTGGCATCAGAACCGCTGGGTGATTCCGGCGAGGAAGGTGCGGCGGATGCCATATTGCGGCGCGCCGACGCCGACGCCGGTACCGTCGCGGATTTCATAGCTGGCGTCGGCCAGGTTCAGCAGGTCGAGGCG
>DATARX010000115.1:0-2755 GCA_036263955.1 Rhodopila sp. | reverse complement strand
CGCCCGGAGGGCACCGGACTTGGCCTGGCGCTCGCGCGCACGATGACGACCGCCGACGGCGGCCGGATCGTGCTCGCCCGCCGCAAGCCGCCGGTGTTCGCGGTGTTCCTGCCGCGCAACCCGCCGTCCGGCCAGTCGAAGGCAAGCAGGACCGGCCCCGCCTAAGCTCTTGCGGTGGCGGCCGCCGCCAGACGAGCGCGGCGGGGCCGGCGGTGCCTTGGGCGGGGCGGGCACTGGCCGGGGCGGAACCTGACCCGGCGGGGGGAAAGCAGCGGGCTGGTGAGCCTGGGCGCCCAGGCGGGACGGGCGCGGTGCCTGGTCCCACGTGGCCGCGGGTTGCCGTTCCCAGGGGGATGAGTATGTCGGCGCGGGAAGCGGCGCCTGGACGGATGCCTCCGCGATGAGGAACGCCGGGTCAAGCTCCCACGGCGGGTAGTCGGGGAACGCGGGGGAGTCGGGCAGTGGCGCCACCGCCGCCGCGGCCTCCGGGTCGAGGAACACCCACTTGCGGTACGCGTAGAACCGGAAGATCGTGCCGAGCCCGGTGCCGATGAAGCTCGCCGCGTTGTACTCGAGCGGGCCGCGCAACCCCATGACGTACGTCACCAGGCCGATCACGGCCTCCGCGATGAGCAGGCCCACGACGTTGAGCACGAAGAACAGCACCGCCTCGCGCCGCACCGACTGGTTCTCCCGTTCCTTGAACGTCCAGAAGCGGGAACCCAGGTAGGTGAACACCGTCGCGAGGGTGACGGAGACGGCCTTGGCCGCCAGCGGCTCCACGTGGTACTTGCTGTGCAGCAGGGCCGCGCCGCCGAGGTCGATCACCGTGCCAAGGCCACCGACAACCAGGAACTTGAGCATCTCGGGCAGCATCGTGCGGACACGGGAGTACAAGCCGGGGGCTGTGAAGGCCATGCGCGGTTTGCCCCTTTCGTTATGATCGCACTGCTACGGTATTCGCCCGACTTGGCGCGCCGTTATGAGTTGCCTGAATTGTTGTTGAGCGATATTGGCGTCATTAGCACAGATACCCCTGGTGTCGCGCGTGACACCAGGGGTATCTGAGCCGTGGCTAGGCGGTCCGCGGGCTAGGCGGCACGGGTGCGCGCCTGACGGTCGGCGATCAGCCGCCAGGCCAGGTAGATCGCGGCCGTGAGCAGGAAGCCGACCTCGAACGTGAGGTCGCCGGTGTCGGGCGCGTGGCGCGGCACCAGGCCGATGTACTTCGTCTGGTTAGAGAACAGCCAGATGGACAGGCCTCCCCCGACCAGCATCGCCACCGGGCCCGCCCAGTTGGTGTACTTCCTGTCGAACAGCAGGCGTTCGATCTGGGCCGGGTCCTGGCGGCGGCGCAGGTACATGTCGCAGAACATGACCGCCAGCCAGGGCGCGATCCAGTAGGCGATGATCAGCAGGAAGTTGTTGTAATCCGAGCCCGCGTTGTGCAGGCCCGCCCAGCCCACGAAGAAGCCGATCGCGCCGAAGCCAAGGGCGACGATGGCCCGCCGGGCGGCCAGTGGCAACTTGAAGCCGATCGCCGTGAACGAGATCGCGCCGGAGTAGATGTTGAGCGCGTTAGCGGCGATGCCGCCGATGACGATGGCGATCAGCGTCAGGTCACGCAGCCAGGTCGGGAAGATGCCGGTCCAGCCGGCCGTCGGGTTCGCGTTAGACGCGACGCCTGCGATAGTGCCGGCCGCGGCACCGACCGTCTCAAGCAGCACACAGGACAGCAGCAGGCCGAGTCCGGCCCAGAAGGCAATCGCCTTCTTGCTGCTGTCGGGCTTGAAGTACCGCGTGTAGTCCGAGGCGTAGGGGTTCCAGCCCACCGCGTAGCCGAACGTCGCGCCGAGTTCGATCAGGAACGCGCCGGGAATGGTCTGGTGGGTCACGCCGGGGTGGGCCTTAGACAGAGTCCACGTCGAGGCGATCAGGAAGATGATGACGAGAATCGGGAAGGCGTACCGTTCAAATGCGTGAATCAAGTTGTAGCCGAGGAACGCCACCGCCAGCTGCAGCGCCACCACGATGAGCAGGCAGAGGACTTCCGGCAGGTGGGTAAGCGCATTCAACGCAAGCGCGCCGCTCACGCTGTTGACCGCGAACCAGCCGATGCCGGCGACCACCGAGTTGATCCCCGCGGGCAGGGCGTTGCCCCAGTAACCGAAGCCACGGCGACTGAGCACCATTTGCGGCACCCCGTACTGCGGGCCGCTGGTCGACAAGATGCCCTGGGTAATCGAGCCGAGCGCGGTGCCGATGACGATCGCGACGAACGTCTCCCAGAAGCTGAGGCCAAGCAAGATGCCAAGCAGGCCGACGAAAACGGTCGCGAACTCCATGTTCGGCGAGGTCCAGGTCCAGAAAAGCTGCAAGGGGCGACCGTGCCGCTCGTTGAGCGGTATGAACTCAGCCCCGCCGGGTTCGACGGCGATGACCTTGTCGCCGTATGTGCCTTCTCTAACCTCGACGTCGTCGCTTAGCGCTGTCATGCGTACTCCCTGCTGGCAGGCGTGGCCAGGATCACAGGCCTGGACTACTTCGGCTCGCCTGGGGGGGCGAGGCCGGGGGTTGGGACTGGCGGGGAAGGTGTCGCGACGTCGCGGCCTCGTATCGCCACGGTTGGTTGTACCCAGGATTGGGTGGTTCCGCGTAGGCTACACGGCGTGCTTTCACCGTTGTCACCTGCGGGACCTGCTGGTCCCATCGCGCGGAAATCCGGCACCGGGATGCCGGTGGTCGGCATGGTGGG
>DATARX010000097.1:0-17840 GCA_036263955.1 Rhodopila sp. | reverse complement strand
GTCACCAGGGTCGGCTGGTCCGCTGTGCCGACCACGATCTCATAGCGGCCGTTGCCGCTCAGCCGCACCAGGCCACGCGGCGTTTGGATCGACCACACCTCATTTGGGGCCAGATCCCGCAGATGGACGTACGCCTCACCTTGAGTCAGGACCGCGTCCAGGCCGCGGGTGTCGAGCGTGGAAAGATCGAATTCGGTGGCGCCCGCCAGCACGATACGGCTGTCCGAGATCTCCAACTGCGTCTCCGCCGACGGTTCGGCCCAGAACGAATTGCCGCTGCTGACCGGGTAATTGACGCTCGCCGCGGTCCATTGCGTATCGCCTGCATCGTGGAACGAAACCGCGCCGGTGATGCTGACGATCCGGCCGACGCGGGCCGGAGGGTCGGCCTGGTCCCGGTTCGGCTGATTTGGGTTCGGCTGATTTGGGTTCGGCTGATTCGGGCTCGGCTGAGTGGGGTCCATCTGGTTGGGATCAGCTTGCACCGGGTTGTAAGGGGGCAACGGCGGCGGGGCGGGCTGTGCCACCGCCGCCAGCGGCAGGGCCGAGTCCCAAAGCAGGGCGCCCAGCGCGACCGTGGCTATCAGGCGGAAAAAGCGAGGAGTTCTGCGCATCATGCAATCCGGTGATTCAATGGCTGAGGGAGTTTTGCAACCGACAATGGCAGAACAACGTCCGCATTGCGGCGACCGGTCAATCCGGCATCGCGCGGGTGTGCTCTGCCTAAATCGCACTAACACGGGTTTGCCATGCCGCTGCCGCCGGGCCGCCGTGATCGCCTCCGATATTGAGGGTGAACTGAAGCACGGAGTAATCCGATGGCTAACCGGTTTCGCCTACGCTTGATGTTGCCCCTGGCCGCGCTCGGGCTTGCCGCGATTCTGGGCGGCTGCGTCGCTTACCCGGCCTATCCCGCTTATCCGGCCTATGGTTATGGCTACGGCTACGGTGCGCCCTACTATGGGCGCGCATACGTCGGTTACGGCGGAGGCTGGCACGGTGGCTGGCATGATGGTGGCTGGCGTGATGGCGGTTGGCATCACTGAAGGTTCGCAGCAGGCGCGCAAACACATCCAGGCAGGCAGTTGAATAAGTCATCGTCGAGCCTGGCGGTCGGTCGGGACACGATCGGTCCCGCGACCGCCTGGTCCCGGCCCACCCATCCGCCAGCGGCGCGGCGGGGATTTCAGGTTCGGACATCGCTTGTAACCGCGCGGTGGTGCGGCGGCGCCGCTTAAGCTATGCAGGCGTGAAGGGTCGCTCGACAGGCCCGATAACAAGAGACGTCCGATCACATGAACACTTCCCAATCGTCGACCGGTCCGGTGCCCCCGGACCGTTTCCAGCGCGGCCGCAATTATGCGCGCCGCTACTGGCTGTTTGCCCTGCCGGCCGCGATCATTGTTGCGGCCGTCATCGTTTTCCCCTGGTTGTTCACCCTGTTCATGTCGGTGCACGACTGGAAGGTATCCGGCGCGACACCGTTCGTCGGCCTGGCGAACTATGCCAAGATGCTGACGGATGACCGTTTCCAGTGGGCGGTGGTGCGAACCCTGGTTTTCACCGCCGCCTCGGTCGTTGCTCCCGTGATTCTTGGTGTATGGGCGGCAGTCTGTTTTGCCAGCCGCTTCCGGTTCCGCGGCCTGGCCCGGACCATCTTCGTCTTGCCGATGATGGCGACGCCGGTTGCCATCGCCCTGGTATGGACGATGATGTTTCACCCGCAACTGGGCGTGCTCAACTACCTGCTGAGCCTCGCCGGTCTGCCGCCATCGGCCTGGGTTTACGACAGTGCGACGGTCATCCCGACACTCGTCATGGTCGAAACCTGGCAATGGACGCCGCTGGTGATGCTGATCGTGCTGGGCGGAATCGCCAGCCTGCCGACCGATCCCTATGAGGCGGCGATCCTCGACGGTGCCAATCCCTGGCAGATGTTTCGCCATATTACCCTGCCGCTGGCGTGGCCCTTCATCGTGGTCGCCGCGGTCATCCGCATGATCGACGCGCTGAAGGCATTCGATACGATATACGTGATTACCCTGGGCGGCCCCGGCACATCCAGCGAGACCTTGAATATCCTGCTGTACCAAACGGCTTTTGCCTACTACGACCTGGGTTACGGATCCGCCATGGTGGTCGTCTTCTTCGTGCTGATCCTGCTGGTCAGTATGCTTCTACTTCACATTCGGCAAAAGCAGGCATGGCAATGAAATACAGCGCAACAAAACGTCGCTTCAACCGGCTGCTGGCACGGGCTGGGCTGTATTTCTCGGTGTTGGTGCTGATCTCCCCCGCCATCCTGTTCTTCCTGTGGATGCTGTCGCTGGCGTTCAAGAATGAGGCGGACAACACCGCATTCCCGCCGGTGTTCATCCCCAACCCGCCAACCTTGGATAATTTCATCGACGTGTTCGCGAAGAACGACTTCCTGACTTACACCATCAATTCGGTGATCGTGTCGTTCAGTGCCACCGGGCTGGCCCTGCTGCTGGGCGTGCCGGCCGGCTACGGCATCGCCAAGGCGAAAGCCAGCAAGGCGGCCGTGCTTATTCTGATCGCCCGCGTAACCCCTGGGCTGTCCTACCTTATCCCGCTGTTCCTGCTGTTCCAGTGGCTGGGTCTGATTGGCACGCTGACGCCGCTGGTGATCACCCATCTGGTCATCACCGTCCCCATCGTCGTTTGGATCATGATTGGCTTCTTCGAAGGCCTGCCGAGTGAGCTGGAAGAAGCCGCTCTGGTCGACGGTGCAACGATCTGGCAGGCATTCCGCTACGTCGCGATGCCGCTGGCTCGGCCCGGCATCACCGTGGCCATGATCCTGGCGTTCATTTTCAGTTGGAACAACTTCATCTTCGGCGTCGTCCTGGCCGGCCGATCCACGCGCACGCTACCGGTGGCGGTTTATAACGTGCTGACGTTCGAGCAGATCAGTTGGGGGCCGTTGGCGGCGGCAGCGCTGGTCGTTACCGCGCCGGTTCTGCTGCTGACATTGCTGATGCAGAAGGAGATCGTGGCGGGGCTGACCGCCGGTGGCGTGAAGGGGGGATAGCGCCCCCTTCAAAGTACGCCGGTCGAACCAATCAGATCAGGCAGCCTTTTTGGTAGGCTTTTTGCCGCCGCCGGAGGCTTCCGTCATGATGGTCCGCAGGTCACGCAGGAACGACGAACCCTTCGGCGTACGCTGCACCAGCACACTGCGGCGATCGAGCGGATCGACCTTGCGGCGCGCCAGGTCCAGTTCGCCCAGGCGATCAAGCGCCCGGGTAATCGCCGGCTTCGATACGTTCAGTTCCGCGGCCAGGCCACGAACCGTATGCGCGCCATCGTTCAGGTAGCAAGTCAGGAAAACCCCAAGCTGGCGCGCTGATAGATCTGCGCCGTCCCGGCGAACCAGCGCGACGACCGTGTCGCGGAGGAGGCCGACCTGGGCATCCGAAACCGGGTTGGGAGGAGCTGCCACGTCTACAATCCTTTCTTGAGTGAGTGCTATTATAGCCAGAGCCCACCCTTCCGATATTTAAACAAAATACAGAACGGTGTCAACCTTATTACAATTTCCGAACCGTTGATAGATCACGAAGCCGTGATCATATCATCATCCGTATCCGGCATTGTCAGAAACCCTTTACTGGCAAGGGCAAAAAGTGCACGCATCGACATTGCCTCCCCGCCTTCCGGCCGTCCCGGCCGCGTCTGGTCGTTCCACGCGTAAAGATCGATGTGGATCCACGAAATGCCCGCCTTAACGAAACGTTTTAAGTACAGTCCCGCGACAATCGAACCGGCGAGGGGCTTTGACGAAACGTTATTTAGGTCCGCCACGGAGCTTTTCAACCATTCGTCATAGCCGGACCATAACGGCAAGCGCCACAGCGGATCATGAACCCTGTTGCCACACCGCAGAAGCGCGTCCGACAGGCCGTCGTCATTACTGAACAGTGCGGGAAGGTCGGGCCCGAGGGCGACTCGCGCGGCGCCAGTCAGGGTCGCGCAGTCGACCAGTAGAGCCGGATTTTCGTCCGATGCCTCGTCCAGCAGATCGCACAGCACCAGTCGGCCTTCGGCATCGGTGTTGCCCACCTCGACCGTCAATCCGGAACGGGTGGTGATCACGTCGGACGGACGCATTGCTGTCCCTGACACGGAGTTTTCGACACAACCGATCCGGACCGCCAGGCGGATCGGCAGGTCGGCCTCCATCACCATCCGAGCCAGGCCCAGGACGGTGGCGGCGCCACCCATGTCCTTTTTCATTCGCAACATACCCGCCGATGGTTTAAGGTCGTAACCACCGGTATCAAAACAGACGCCCTTGCCGCACAGCGACAGCAGCGGCGACGCGTCGGTGGCCGCCCGGCCGCGCCAGTGAAATGTCACCACGCGGGGCGGCCGCCCCGAACCGCGACCCACGGCTGCAACCGTTGGATAGGCAGTCTCCAGCGCCGCATCCGCCGACACGACGGATACCGCACCGTAGCGATCCGCCATCGATACGGTAAAATCCGCCAGTTCCACCGGGCCCAGAATGTTCGGCGGCGTGTTGATCAGGTCGCGCACCATCCAGGTCGCCGCCGCCTGCATCAGGCTGGATTTATGATCAGCCGGGACAAACAGCGACGCCGGCTTGCGGCCACCGGTCAGGAAGCGGTCGTAACGATAGGCACCGAGGCAATAACCAAGGGTTGCGGCGCGGTCGTCATAGTCGCCGGGCATCAATCGCCAGGCGCCAATGCTTGGCAGTTGCGTCGAAAGATTACCAAATGCAAACGGAGATGTCTCGGTCCCGATTCCCAGCACCGCGCCGGCGAGCCCGTCCGCACCGGGCAGGAAGTGCAGTTCCCCGGCCTTGCCGGCAAAGCCGATGTCGCGCAGATAGCCGGCCTGCCCGGACGGCAGCGTATCGAGAAAGCCCGCCACGCCGTCCGGCCGGACCACGTAAACCGGGCGTGTCCCCTCGGGCGAAGCAACGATGCAGTCGATGGTCTGGTCCAGCATGGACGGCGATCCCCATGATAATCCTTCGGTCACGGTCCAGGCGAATCGGCCCGGCCATGACGTCAGAAAAAATACATAGGGCCGCGGCCGGAATTGTCATCTGCCTGCCACACGCCCATGCCGGATAAAAAACTATCCCAGGCTGCCTGCAAGCAGGGCAGTCACCCGCCGAGCGAACGCGGCGGCGTCGGCGGGCAGGTCGCCCTCCTGCACCTGCGCCAGGTCCAGCAGGGTCGCCGCGGCCTCGGCGATCAGTGCGCTATCGTCCAGTTTGCCCGACAGCGTTTCGATCAGTTTGTGCCGCGGATTGACCTCCAGCACCGGTTTCGCCGGCATCGTCGCCCGTCCGGCCCGCCGCATCAGCCGCTGCATCGCCAGGTCAGGCCCAGCGCCGCTGGACGCCAGCACCACCGCGCTGTCGGTCAGCCGGGCGGTGGAACGCACATCGGCAACCCGGTCCCCCAGTGCCGTCTTCATCGCCGCCAGCAGCGGCGAAATGTCCGGCTGGTCCTCGCCCTTGCCAAGATCCTCGGCCGCCTGGGTGACGCTGCGCAGCTTCTTGCCTTCGAAACTATCCAGCCGCTCCGGCCAGAACGAATCGATCGGGTCCGACATCAGCAGCACGTCCCAGCCCTTGGCCCGGAACCCTTCCAGCTGCGGCGACGTCTTCAGCGCCTCGGCATGCTCGCCGGACAGGTAGTAGACCGTGTCCTGGCCGTCCGGCATCCGCGACACATAGTCGGGCAGGGAGGTCCAGCCCTCCTGCGTCGAAGACCGAAACCGCAGCAGCGGCGCGATCTCGGCGCGATGTTCGGCGTCCTCCCAGACGCCTTCCTTCAGGATCGAGCCGAAATTTTCGTAGAACTTGAGGTAGTCCTCCGCCTCTTTCGCGCGCGTCTTCAGTTCCGACATCACACGGCCGATCAGCGCCTTGCGGATGCGGGCGAGCACCGGCGTGGTCTGCAGCATCTCCCGCGAAACGTTCAGCGGCAGGTCCTCGGTATCCACCACGCCGCTGACGAAACGCAGCCAGTGCGGCAGCAGATCGGCCTTGTCGGTAATGAACATGCGCCGGACATGCAGCCGGACATGCGCGTCCCGGTCGTTGTCCACCACGTCGAACGGCTTCATGCCGGGGATGAACAGCAGGCAGAAGTACTCCAGCGTGCCTTCGGCCCGCCAGTGCAACGTCGCCCAGGGTTCGTCGAAGAAGTGCCCGAGGTGCCGGTAGAACTCCTTATAGGACTGTTCGGATGTCTCGGACTTCGCCTTGCGCCACAGCGCGGTGCCTTCGTTGGCCGGCTGATCCTTGCCGTCCTGCGCGACGGTGATCGGCAGGGTGATGTGATCGGCCCATTTGCGGATCACCGTCTCCAGCCGCATCGGCTCCAGATACTCCGACGCGTCGGACTTGATGTGCAGCACCACATCTGTTCCGGGCTGTTCGCGCGTCGCCGGCGCCAGGGTGAACTGGCCAGTTCCCTCCGACGCCCAGGTGAACGCCTCCTCGCTGCCGGCCTTGCGGGAGGTGACCTCCACCCGATCCGCCACCATGAAGGCGGAATAAAACCCGACACCGAACTGCCCGATCAGGCTAGGGCGGTCCTCCGGCTTCGCGCTGGCGAGATTCTGCGCGAAGGCGCGGGTGCCGGACCGGGCGATGGTGCCCAGGTTGTCGATCATGTCCTGCCGGCTCATGCCGATGCCGTCGTCGGAGATCAGCAGGGTGCTGGCTTCCTTATCCGGCACGATCCGGATCTTCGCATCCGCCGGGGGCGCCAGGTTCGCATCGGTCAGCGCCTCAAACCGGCGGCGATCCACCGCATCCGCGGCATTGGCCACCAGTTCCCGCAGAAATATCTCTCGCTCCGAATAGAGCGAGTGCACGACCAGATCCAGCAGGCGCCCGACCTCGGCGCCAAAAGAATGTTGTTCCAAAACCGTCTCGTTCATGCGTACCCTCCTTGCGCCGCGCCATATGCGGTCGCCCTCAACCGGTTTCAATGCATGGACGCATCTTTACCGGCCGCTAGTAATAGGTGTCATTATCTCAGTTGTCATTGCTGCCGATTGTCATCCCTCGGTTGTATCTGCCGTCGTCACCTGTTGTCCCAGCGTCGTTGCGCACGGCGTTCTGGCTCAGGCAACCGGCACGGCCTCGGTTGCCTTTCGCGCAACGGAAAACTTCCATCCCGAACGAACCGTCGGTAGATTGGCCATCTCCCGCTGCTTCCAGGAAATGACCGAATGGGTCCACGCCGAATCGCGATGCTGCTGATGCTGGCGGCCACTCAGGCATGGGCACAACCAGCCCCGCCACCCGTGCCCGCGCCCCCCGCGGCAACCGGGTCCGGCAAGCGCATCTTGTTGCCGCCACCGTTGCGATGGGACAATGTGATGCTCAGCTACCGTCCGGCCCTGCAGCAGACCGCCACCGATTTCGCCACCCTCACCGGCGGCTTGGCGTTCGGCATGGCCCCGGCCGCCTTGAATGCCCTGTTGCCGGAACCCTATCCGAAGCCGTCCTGGAGTGACCTGGCCCTGGCCAACGAATACCCGGGGGAAGTGCGGTTCTTCGGGGTGCCGATCGGATCCGCCGGCGCATTGCGCATGAACCTCACCGCTTGTACCGGCGCCCGCGGCTACGTTGTGTTCCTGTTCAATGCCAACGGTTTGTTGCGGCTGTCATACCGGCTGATCGGCGACAAAACCTGTCCCGATACCAATGAGGCGGCGCAGGAAATATTTGCCCGTTATGTTGCCCTGGGCCAGGGCGTTGCAACCAGCGTCCGCTACCGGACCGGAAATACCCAGGTCGTGGACATAACCGACCCGACCGCCGGCTACCTCACATCGGTCCATTGGAATCAGGGTGGCAATTGATGACCGGCCGGCTTCTTGCCTGCGCGCTGGCGTTGCTGTCCGCCGCTCAGCCCGTTAACGCCGGGCCGCAGTCGTTCGACCTGGACCTGCACGTTCCACCGGTCATCGCCGACAGCACCGCACCCACGAAATGCACCGTGACTTATGTGATCGCCGACCTGGCCAACAACGACCTGTATGCCGCGCGCATGCGGATCGACCCGGCGGAAACCGACTCGCCGGTCCACAATCGCCTGCCCTGTCCGCCTGACATGCCGCCGCGGGTCGGGTTGCGGGCGCTGGATGTCTGCGTATCCCGGTCGGGCGAATCCAAATACTGCGTGTTCGCGGACATGAGCCGCGGGTTCGAGCAGCGGCCTGATATTCACAACACCGCGGAGAACGCGTCCCGTTGCGCGTCCGACAAGGCATCCGACATCGGCGTGGCCTGCTGGATGTCCGGCAAACTGTCGGTCTGTAACGTCGCCTGCGCGGATTCGCCGCAGGACGCGCTGGTGCGGGCCCGCGCCCGCTGTGAGGATAAGCAGCAGCACGATTGTCCGATCACGGCGACCGTACCAGTTTCGGGGCCATGATTCGCGCCAAGGTTCGGCCCACCGAATCCGAGTGACTGATCTGCGCCGCTTCGTTCAAGTGATCCGGCGTGTCAAAGAAAGCACTGCGGGGGTAGCGCCCGCGCTCCGGCGTCTCGAGGAATTCGGCCCCATGGTTGCGATATACGCTCCGAATCGCCGCCAGCGCGTCATCTCGGATCGGTGAGTCGATGAAACCCGCCGGCAGGCCGCCGATCACCCGCACGCCATGCGCGTCGGCCCAGCGGATGAATTCGACGACCAGGGCCGAACCGTACCCATCCTCGATTTGCGCCCCGGAGGGATGAAACGGTACGATCGCGGCCAGCGCGGATTGATTGGGCGCGGCCAGCACCGCGGTGTGGCCGATGTGGTCGCCCCATTCATTGAATCCGCCGGTTGCCGCGGCCCGCGGGTCGTTGAACTGGTCACCGGCCAGCGCGGTTTCGATCAGACTCATGATCGCGGCGCGCAGATCGCCGGCGAACAGCGCGGCGAGCTGCCGGCGCATCGGTAAGGTCAACAACGTCGCGCGGTCATGCCGCAGCATGATCGCCGCGTCCGGCCCCAGGTCGCTGGTAGCGCGGGGGCGGACATACTGGGCTTCCTCCAGCGGCAGATAGACGATGTCGCCGGCATGCAGAAACGGCTTCCAGCGCGTGAACAGGTAGTCCAGGCCAACGCCGACCGCGACCCCCGCATTGACGCAGGGGCGGCCGATGATCGGCGCGATGGTCTGACAACGATGCGAATATGGACCGTTCGAGCCCGCCAGGATGACCAGCTTCGGTTGCCGGATGGTCTGGCCGGCCGCGAGGTTCGCCTCGATGCGCGCCCGCAGCGCACCCAGCGTCAGTGGCCTGTCCAGGACGCAGGCGAACGCCACGCCGTAGAGCAACAGCGAGGCGGCGCAGACGAGCAGGATCCGGCACATGCGCTAGAATTGGAAATACAGGAACGGTGCGACATGCGGCGCGAATAACAGCGCCTGCACGGAGAGCGCGAAGCTGGCGGCAAGGCTCCATTGACGGCTTCGCTCCGTCATGTGGTGGACATTCGGCAAGGTCAACACGATCAGCCAGCCCAGCAGCAGGCAGGCGGACAATTCCGGGAAGCTGAGGGTGCGCGCATCGCCAAGGAACGGCAGCACCGATACCGGGTCCGCAACGGCGCCGAGCGGCGGCAGGGCGGAGACGATCATGCGGGGCAGGGCGATCCCGTTGACGCATCCCATGCCGCGCAGTATCGCCAGCGTGCCAGCCATCGATCCGGCCCTGAACGGCACCCACGCGACGATGACGGCGAACAGGGTCAGCGCGTGCGCGATCGGGCCGGGCAGGGGCGGGAAGACAGCCTTGTATTGTTTGTGGACGACCAGGAACACCCCTTGCAAGCCGCCCCAGACCACGAAATTCCACGCCGCCCCATGCCATAGCCCCGCCAGCAGCATGGTCGCCATCAGGTTGCCGGTCTGACGCAGCCGGCCGACGCGATTGCCGCCTAGCGGGATGTACAAATAGTCGCGCAGGAACCCGCCAAGCGTGATGTGCCAGCGCCGCCAGAAGTCGGCGATGTTGGTGGCCTGGTACGGGCTGTCGAAGTTCAGCGGGAAGCGGATGTTCAGCATCCGCGCCAGCCCGATCGCCATGTCGGAGTAGCCGGAGAAATCGAAATAGACTTGCAGCGCGTAGGCGAGCGTCGCGTACCAGGCCTCGAAGAACGTCAGGCTGGCACCATCGTCGGCGGCGGCGAAGCCGACATCGGCGAACGCGCCGAACATGTCCGCCAGGACCAGTTTCTTGCCCAGCCCCAGCAGGAAGATGAGCAAGCCGTCGGAGAGGTTCTCACGGCATGGCCGGATCATCCCCGGGGCGGTGAGTTGCGGGATAATCTCCGTCGGCCGGACGATCGGGCCGGCGATCAGATGCGGAAAGAACGTAACAAACGCGGCATACGGCAGCAGGGGCGGCAGCCGCTCGCCGTTGCCGGCCGAGCGCGCCGTGTCGACCAGGAACATGATCTGCTGGAAGGTGAAGAAACTGATTGCCAGCGGCAGCGTGATACGCAGCGCCGGCGCCGACGGGGCGGCGATGTGCAGCAGGAAGTCAGCATATTTGAACCACCCCAGCAGCGCCAGATTCGCTGCCACGCCCGCTGTCAGCCAGCCGCGTTTCGCGTTGCCGCCGATTATCTTGTTGGCAATGCAGTAGTTGCCCAGCACCGACGTCACCAGCAGCGGCATATGCGCCGGGTTCCACCAGGCATAGAAAAACAGGCTTGAAGCGACCAGCCATCGCAGTGCCGCGGTGGCGCCATTGAAACGACCAAACAGGAAAAAGCCGCCGGCACAAACCGGCAGAAAGCCAACAATAAACTTAACCGTATGGAACATCATTGCGTGTGATGCCGGCCGGGTGAAAGCACGCGTGTTTGGTTATTGACCCCGGTCATGGCCACATCGACACCTGACGCTCCACCGCCCGTTGTATGTCCGGACGAGTCACCCGCAGTCGGCATCGTGACGGACGGATGTATGACTATCCTGAAAGGATTAAAGAAGGGTTAATGCCCTCGACTTTAATACCTTACAGAACTCATATGTATGTTGATATAAATATCTGAAATATAACAAAAAGACATCCGGCACGATATTTGCTCTCCGATCCTCGTTTTGGATCCGCTCAACCTCGGGCGGCCGGAAAAGGGATTTCCCGTGTCACTCGCAGCGCCTCGCCTGATCGCCCTGACTTGCGTGCTGGTACTGATCCATCCCAGCTCGTTGGGTGCCGAATTCGTTGCGATCTGGTTCACCGCTCAAAGGCAGGCAGATGCCGTGGCGGTCTTCGACGTTGACCCGCGTCGAAACGTTGAAGGTCCTACCGCCGGCAAAGCCGTAACGATCGATGCCGCGATGCTCCCATGGCTTTGCTCGGCCGGTGGCGCCTGCCCAGGCGATTTCGACACCGGCAGGGGTGCGTCCCCTTTCATCCGCAACGGTGTTGCCTCGGCCGCGATCCCCCCCGGCGCCTTCGAGGACGTCAGCGCCCACCCTGGCGGATCGATATCGACCTTCACTCCGCCCGATGGGGGCGCCAACGACCCGGCGACTGGGGGCGCCGGCTCGGACCGGACCATGCGCGAATTCATCGGCGGCCTGTTCCGGGATTCCCTGCCGTTCGACCCAGGCGGCGACCCGCACGCCGCGATCGTTGGTCCGGGCAGCATTCGCGGCGGCGGCGATCCAGCGAATGTCGGCCTGCCGAACATCAGTTCGGCCGAACCGTCGAGCTGGGGAACCCCCAGCGTCGGACTCCCCAGTGGTGGCGCGCCCAGCGTTGGCATTCCCAGCGTTGGGGTTCCCGGTGTCGGGCTTCCCAGCGCTGGCATTCCCAGCGTTGCCATTCCCAGTGTCGGGGTTCCCGGGGTCGACATTCCCGAACCCGCCGCTCTGCCGCTGTTCGCCATTGCCTTGTTGCTGCTGATGGTGGGGCGCCGAACGTCCACTAACTGAACAGGTGTTTCCCAGCACGCCGTTTGCTGGTAGCTGACGCCCGTTATGACCGATGACCTGCCGCCGAACCCGGCGCTCCTGCCTGCTGGCCTGCGCGATCTGTTGCCGCCCGAAGCGGAAACCGAAGCCTCCGCCGTTGAGGCGCTGATGACCGTCTTCGCCGCGCACGGCTACCAGCGCGTGAAGCCGCCGCTGCTGGAATTCGAGGACAGTCTGCTCGCCGGCTCCGGCGTCGCGGTGTCGGACCAGACCTTCCGCCTGATGGATCCGGACAGCCATCGCATGATGGGCCTGCGCGCCGACACCACGCCGCAGGTCGCGCGCATCGCCACCACCCGGCTCGCCGGCGCGCCCCGGCCGTTGCGCCTGTCCTATGCCGGCCAGTGCCTGCGCGTGCGCGGCACCCAGATCGCGCCCGACCGGCAGGTGGCCCAGGCGGGCGTCGAACTGATCGGCCACGACAGTCCCGAAGCCGACGCGGAAACCATCGTCGTCGCGGCCGAGGCGCTGGCCGCGGTCGGCCTCACCCGAGTCAGTTTCGACCTGACGCTGCCGATGCTGGTGCCCTCGCTGCTGGACGACGCCGGCATCACCGGCCCCGATCGCATGGTGCTGGCCCGGGCGCTGGACCGCAAGGACGCCGCCGCGGTGTCCCGCCACGGCGGTGCGCTCGCCCCAGTCCTCACCGACCTGTTGCAGGCAGCCGGCGCAGCCGACCGCGCGCTCGTCGCTTTGGCCGCCGCCCGCCTGCCGAACCTGGCCGGTGTCCTTGCCGAACGCGTGGCGGCAACCGTGGCGGCCATCCGCGCGGCCGCGCCGGCGCTCCGCCTGACCGTCGATCCGGTCGAATTCCGCGGCTTCCGCTATGAAACCGGCGTGTCGGTCACCGTCTACGCACCCGGCCGGCATGAGGAACTCGGACGCGGCGGCCGCTATATCTGTGGCGAAAATGAACCGGCAACCGGTCTGACGCTGTTTCCCGATGCGATCCTCCGGGTCGCCCCACCGCGCCAGGCGCGCCCGCGCGTCTTCGTGCCGCTGGGCGCTGACCTGGCGATTGTTTCCGGGCTGCGGGCCAGCGGGTTCGCCACCGTCGCCGCCCTGGCGCCGGTCTCCGATGCAACCGCCGAGGCAAACCGTCTCGGCTGCTCCCATATCCTGCGCGACGGACAAGCCGCGCTGCTGCAACACACCGAGGGCTGAACAATGGCCAATGTCGCCGTAATCGGCGCCCAATGGGGCGACGAGGGCAAAGGAAAAGTCGTGGACTGGCTGGCCAGCCGAGCGGACGTGGTTGTCCGGTTCCAGGGCGGCCATAACGCTGGGCACACGCTGGTCGTTGGCAACGAGACCTATAAACTGTCGCTGCTGCCCTCCGGCCTGGTGCGTGGCAAGCTGGGCGTGATTGGCAACGGCGTCGTTGTCGATCCCGACGCCCTGCTGTCGGAAATCGCCCGGGTGCGCGCCCAGGGCCTGACCGTCACCCCGGAAACGCTACGCGTGGCGGAGAACGCGGTGCTGATCCTGCCGCTGCACCCCGCACTGGACAATGCGCGCGAGGAAGCTCGCGGCGCGGCGAAGATCGGCACCACCGGCCGCGGCATCGGCCCGGCCTATGAGGACAAGGTCGCCCGCCGCGCCATCCGCGTCGCCGACCTGGCGGAGCCGGAAACCCTCTCCGCCAAGCTGGATGAGCTGCTGCTGCACTATAATACGCTGCTGCAGGGCCTCGGCGTCGCCACCTTCGACAAGGAAACCCTGCTGCAGGGCCTGCTGAAGCTAGCGCCGCAGATCCTGCCCTACGCCGAACCGGTGTGGGAGCGGCTGGATGAACTGCGGCGCGGTGGCAAGCGCATCCTGTTCGAGGGCGCGCAGGCGGTCATGTTGGACGTCGACCACGGGACCTATCCGTTCGTCACCTCATCAAACACGGTGGCGGCCACTGCGGCGTCCGGCAGCGGCGTCGGGCCGGGCGCGGTCGGCTTCGTGCTGGGCATCGCCAAGGCTTACTCCACCCGGGTCGGGTCTGGCCCGTTCCCGACCGAACTGCACGACGACATCGGCCAGTTGTTGGGCGATCGCGGGCACGAGTTCGGCACCGTCACCGGTCGCCGCCGCCGCTGCGGCTGGTTCGACGCGGCGCTGGTGCGCCAGGGAATCAAGGTCGGTGGCATCCAGGGGATCGCGCTCACCAAGCTGGACGTGCTGGACGGGCTCAAGGAACTGAAGATCTGCGTCGGCTACCGGATCAACGGTGTATTCTCCCGCCATTTGCCGGCAGCCCCCGGGGCGCAGGCTGCCGCTGTGCCGGAATATGAAGTCATGGAAGGCTGGTCCGGATCGTCCCGGGGTGCCCGGTCCTGGGCCGATCTGCCCGCCCAGGCGGTGAAATACGTGCGTCGGATCGAGGAACTGGTCGAAGCGCCGGTCACCCTGTTGTCCACCAGCCCGGAGCGGGATGACACGATCATGGTACGGGATCCGTTCGAAGGGTAGTTTTTTCCCCGCGTTCGCGGCGTGACCAGCGTACCGCCTTGCGTGCCCGCCCCTCATGATCGGGCACGCAAGGGTCCGGTTCATCAAAATGGTCCGCCGTTAACCACCCATAAACCTTTGCCCTGTAGCCTGCGCCGGCCCGACCAAAATGGTTCGCCCGCATGGCCGAAGACTCGCTGCTCGCACTGTCCAATACGCTGATCGCCGGCCGCTATGCGGTCGATACCTCTCAGGTCCTCCTGGACGACGGCGGCGGTCTCCCGGCCTACCTCGCGCGTGACCGCGTGGCCGCCGACGGAAGGCGAACCGCCCTGGCGGTTTCCCGCGACGCATCGCCCCGCGCCCGTGCCCTTCGCATCCTCACCGACGCCATCGACAATCTAATGACCCCGCTCGGTCACGGCGTCGCGTCGCTGCCCGGCGGAAAAGGGGAGGGGTATTTCGTCGTCTGCACGCCGCCGCCCGGGCCGCCGGTCTCCGCTTCCCTGAAACCCTGGCCCGACAAGATCCTGATCGACCTGGTGTTGCGGCCGATCGCCCGCGTGCTCGACGCGTTGGACAAAAGCAATCTGACCCACCGGGCCATCCGCCCGAACAACGTGTTCCAGTCGGCACCGGGCCAGCCGGTGACGCTTGGCGCGGCCTGGGCGGCGCCGCCGGCCATGCACCAGCCGACGGTGTTCGAATCGCCCTACACCGCCATGTGCCATCCGGCCGCGCGGGGCGACGGCACCATCGCCGACGACGTCTATGCCCTGGGTGTCCTGCTGCTGACGCTGTCGACCGGCGTGGTCCCGATGGCGCAGATGGACGACGCGACGATCATTCGCTGGAAGATCGAACTGGGGAGCTTCGCCGCGCTGACTCGGGAACGGTCGGTCTCTGGGTTTTTCGGCGATCTGTTGCACGGCATGCTGGCGGATGATCCCGACCACCGGCCATCGCCGGCACAATTGATCGATCCGGCAAGCCTGCGTGGCCGCCGGGCCGCGCCTCGTCCGCCGCGCCGTAGCCAGCAGGCGTTGATGCTGAACGATATTGCCGTCTTCGACTCGCGCATGCTCGCCTACGCGCTGCTGCTGGATTATAAGAAGGCCGTTCAGTTTCTATCCAACGGGCTGGTGACGCAGTGGCTGCGTCGCGGTCTGGGTGATGCCAGTCTGGCCGCGCAGATCGAGGATCTGGTGCGCGGCCGTTCGGCCGATACACGATCGGGGCCGCTCAGCGATCCGCTTCTGGTGATGCACACCATCAGTGTGATCAGTCCGCGCATGCCCTTGTGCTGGCGCAACATCGCGCTGTGGCCCGACGGCTTGCCTGAACTGCTGGCACAGGGGGTTGCCGGCCACTCGGACCAGCTGGTGGCCGCCGAGGAACTGTTGCTGCGTGGCGCCGCCATCGAGTGGGCGCGGGCCGAGGCGCGGCCCGGCCGTCCCGAACCGCCCGATGTCGCCCCCCATCATTCCCAGAAAAGCGGTCCCAGCGGATTGCTGCGGCTGTATTATGAGTTGAACCCGATGCTGCCATGCCGGGCACCGGGGATGGAAATGACCTGGATCGCCGACATGCCGGCGATGATGCGCCATTTGGAACGAACTGTCGCCCCCGCTGCGGACAGCGTGATCGATCTGGGCATATCGGCCTTTATCGCCGCTCGAGCAGACCGCAAGAGTGAGATGCAGGTGAACAGCCTCGCCGGCGCGAAGAGCGCCGACCTGTTTCGTCATGGCGAACTCGCCCTGTTGCGGGATTTGCAGTTGCGTTACCACCCCGCCGCAATGCCCGCACTGGCGAGATGGGCGGCCAGTCGCTTGCTGCCGGATCTCGAGCGATGGCATAATAAACCACGGCGGGAAGCGATGCAGGGGCGGCTCGACACCCTGGCGCAAGCGGGCTTCCTGTCCCGGCTGCTGGAACTGACCGACGATGCGGCAGCCCGCGCGCAGGATATCGCCGGCGCGACCCGCGCGGCGAACGAACTGGCGGCGATCGATGCCGAAGTGGCCACCATCGATCGTCAGGACGCGCAACGCTCTGCCGAGGCCGAACGCTTCGGCCACGCCATTACCGGCGGCATCGGGCTGTCGGCGCTGATCCTTATGGCGATGTCGGTTCTGCTGCGATGAAGGGGCTGCCGCGATGAGCATCGCCTCGAAACTGGGCCGCGGCATGAGCGGCCTGATGGTCTTGCTGCTGGCGCTCGCCAGCGGCGGGCTGATCGCATTTTCGCCCGATATTGCGTTGCCGCTGCTGCTTCTGCTGCTGCCCGGACTGATCGCCCTGGTCCTCGATCGGTCACCCGGCTGCGGCGTGGCGCGCGCGATGTTGCTGTTTCAGGGGGCCGCGTGCATTCGTCCGGTCATCAACGCCTGGTATCGCTGCGACGGGATCGACGGCTGCATGAGCTTCCTCGCGGAATGGACCGCCATCCTGCCGGTCTGGCTGGCGGGCGGCACAGCCTGGCTGTTGACGCAAATTCTGCCGTTGGGCCTGAAACTGCTGGACGACTACCGCTTGCGCCATCGCAGCACCGCTCTGCTCGCGCAGCGTCAGGCTCTGGTCGAGGAATGGGGATTGGAGGACTGACCGCGCGTCACCGCGAGCCGCGCGTGGAACCTTCTGCTTATCCAGGGTTCCCTCCGTAGGCTACCGGCGCCATGCTGCGCCCGGTTCGCCTCATCGGAAAGAGCATTCATGCCCGACATCGATCCCGCCTTGCTGAGCGCCGAGGACATGCTGGCCGCCTTCGCCCGCCGTCAGCTCACCCCCGTCGATGTGCTGCAGGCAATCACCGAACGGGTCGCCCGGCTCAACCCCAGCCTGAACGCCTTCGCGGTGATGAATCCGGGGGCGTTGCAGGCCGCCGGCGAAAGTGCTTCCCGCTGGCGCGCCGGCCGCCCGATCGGCATTTTGGACGGCGTCCCCTGTACGGTGAAGGACCTCGTCGACCTCGCCGGCTTCCCGACGCGCCGTGGCAGTCGCACCACCAGCGCCGATCCGGTGCAGGACGACGCGCCGATGGTTGCGGGGCTGAAAGCGGCCGGCGCAGTCATCCTGGGCAAGACCACGACGACCGAGTTTGGCTGGAAATCCCCCGGCGACTGCCCGCTGCACGGCATCACCCGCAATCCCTGGAATCCGGCCTACACCACCGGCGGTTCCTCTTCTGGCGCTGGCGCGGCCGGCGCCGCCGGATTCGGCCCGCTGCATATCGGTACCGACGCCGGCGGATCGGTGCGCATTCCCGCCGCCTGGTGCGGGCTGGTCGGCCTGAAGCCCACCTACGGACGCATTCCGCAATGGCCGGCGAGCGCCTTCGCCAGCGTCTCCTGCGCCGGCCCGATGACCCGCACGGTGCGAGACGCCGCGCTGATGCT
>DATARX010000046.1:0-5766 GCA_036263955.1 Rhodopila sp. | reverse complement strand
GTGACGCGGGACGATCAGCCGGCGATCGGGTGGCTGGCGACGCTGGAGACCGAGAACGCGGTGGATTTCGAGGTGGCGAACCATTTTACCGCCACGCACACCGGGTCGCCGTTCCTGAATTGGATCATGTTGAGCGCGATGACGCCGGAGGGGCGGGTCAACGTGATGAACCGCGACGTCACGTTGCTGTTCGGGAAGGAGTCGCGACAGATGCAGCTGGCCGATCGCACGGCACTGCGCGGGCTGCTGCTTGAACATTTCGGTTTCGATTTGCCGGAGGTTGAGCGGCTGCGTGTGCCGGCGATACCGGAATGGCAATGAGGATGGGGTTGGTCGGGTTGTTCCGTGTGGTGGCGGGCTAAGATGACGGTGGTGATTTCATTGCGGTGATGTTTTAGCTGGCTGTCGTGGAAAACACTGCCCGGGTCATGGGATTGACGGGTTCCGACTGGGTGTTTGCTGCTATCCTGTAGTTTCACGGTCAGGGTTTTGTAGAATAGACGATCGCATCCGGCACATGACGAAGATATGGAATGCCGGGTGGGTCCTGCGTGAACTTGGCTGGGCGTGAACTTGGCTGGGCGTGAACCTGGGTGGGCGTGAACCTGGGTGGGCGTGAGTTCGGGAGCGCTTTAATGGAGAGCGATGCCGGATCGCTGTCGCGCGGTCCGGCTTTCGCCCCTGTCGGTTCAGCCCTCGAGAATGAAGGTGACCTCCATGGTGACCCTGTATTCACCGATCTTGCCGTCGTTCACGCTGGCTTTTTCTTCGAGTACATGAAGGCCGGTGATGCCGCGCACTGTCTTGCTCGCTCGCGCGAGGCCTTCCTTGACAGCGGCGTCGAAGCTGGTCGGTGAAGCCGCGGTGATCTTCGTCACGCTTGCTACTGCCATCTGTGCCTCCCTGGTGGGTCGGCTGCCGGAACACAGCCGACATCCCACTATGGAGGCGGTCGGGCGGGTTGCCAACGAGGCAGATGGCCACGATTCTGTGTGATCCGTCTCGCGCATCCGGGAAGCGCGATACGTTGTGTTGTGCCTGAAGTATCCGATTCACGCGACGCATCGTGGTTGCGGTGCGGCTGACGCTTCGCTCCGATCGGATACTAGCCCCGCCCCCTGCGGGCGATGAAGTCGGGGAACGCGTCCTCGGCCTTGGCCCCGCGCATGACGTGGGTGGTGAAATGCTTTTCCGCGGCCCATTGCGATTCCAGGCTTTCGCCGTGCTGCTGCAAAAGCAACGATTTTATTCCGACGACCGCGCCGCGATGGTTGTCCGCGATCATCCTGGCCAGCCCCATGGTCTTCGTCCGCAATTCGGCGCGGGGCACCAGATGGTTCAGCAGGCCGATGCGGTAAGCTTCCTCCGCTTCCACCACACGGGCGGTGAACAGGAGTTCCTTGGCCATCGGCCAGCCCACCTGGTTCGGCAGCGTCCAGGTGCTGTTGATGCGGCCGTACGCGGCGGCGAGGAAGCGGAATTTCGTCGCCTCGCAGCCCACGCGCATATCCAGCGAGGAGGACAGCACGGCGGCGCCGCCGTAGGCCAGGCCGTTCATCATGCCGATCGTGGGCTTGCGACTGGCGCTGATCTCGTAGCCGCGGCGTGGGTCGCTGAGCGCGTCCAATTGTTCCGGCGTGTAGCGGCGGTCGTCCTCGCGCTGTTCGTGGATGTCGCCGCCGGCGGAAAAGGCTTTTTCGCCGGCACCGGTGATGACGATGCAGCCGACCTGGTCGTCGGCATCCAGGGCTTTCACCGCGTCCGCCAGTTCGGCCGACAGCGCACGATTCATGGCATTCAGCACCTCCGGGCGGTTCAGGGTGATGATGCCGACGCCATCCTCATGATCGAGCAGGATGTGCTGGTAGGTCATGGTGTGGTTCCTCCTGCCCGCATGCTGGCACGGCGCCGCGTCCGTGTCATTCCGGGCGGGTTGCGTGCCAGAGACCGGGAGGGGTTGGCCGGGTGGGACGGTTGCGCAAGACGCCGAAGCCCCGCAATCTGGCGGCGACAGCAGGAGACGTCGCGATGCCAACATGGGAAAAACGCCAACTCGGCCGCACCAGGCTGCAGGTCGCCACATTGGGCCTGGGCACTGCCACGATGGGCGGCAGCCGGATCAAGATCACCCAGCAGGAGGGCCAGGCCATCGTCGCGGCCGCCTGGGATGCCGGAGTGCGCTATTTCGATACCGCGCCGTTCTATGGGGTGGGCGCGGCCGAACATCGGGTTGGCGATGCGCTGCGCGACCACGACCGCGACACCTGGGTGCTGTCCACCAAGGTCGGACGGTTGTTACGGCCAAAGACCGATAGCGCGCCGTCGCCGGATGGGCGGCTGTCGCCGATGCCGTTCAAGGTGCTGTACGACTACGGCTATGACGGCATCATGCGTTCCGTCGAGGACAGCTACCAGCGCCTCGGCCTCGCTCGGATCGACATCCTCTACGTGCACGACATCGGGGCCTATCAGCACGGCCCGGAACTGAATGCGACGTATCTGAAACAACTGCGCGACAGCGGCTGCAAGGCGCTGGATGAATTGCGCCGAAGCGGGGTGGTCAGCGCGATCGGCATAGGGGTGAACGAGAAAGAAGTGCTGATTGACGCTTTAGGTTTTGGCGACTGGGACGCGTTTTTGCTGGCCGGGCGATATACGCTGCTGGAACAGGGGCCGCTGGATGACCTGATCCCGATGTGCATGGAGCGCGGCACGTCGCTGGTGATCGGCGGGCCGTTGAACTCCGGTATTCTGGCTGGGCGGGACACGTGGAATTACGACACCGCGCCGCCGGAGATCGTGACGCGGGTGAAAAAACTCGCCGCCGTGTGCGCGGCGCACAAGGTGCCGCTGGCGGCGGCGGCGCTGCAGTTTCCGCTGGCGCATCCGGTGGTGGCGTCGGTCATTCCCGGCCCGCGCACCGCGGCGGAGTTCAACGCGAATGTGCCGCTGTTCACAATGAAGATCCCGGCGGGGCTGTGGTCTGATCTGCGCAATGAGAACCTGCTGCATCCGAACGCGCCGGTTCCGGGCTAGGTCAGGGATCGGGTGGCCTGGCGCCGGGCCATGACGGGGGAAAACACCAATGCCGATCTACCAGACCGATCCGTGGCGGGTGCAATTCTTTGAGCACGTTGCCTGCCCGGATGAGGTGATCATTCCGACCAAGGACTGGGAGGCATGGACGCTTTATCCGGCGCATCGCTGGATCTACGACAAGCTGGCCGTGGCGTTGTCGCAGTGGCTGGATGCGGCGCCGCACGGGGTGATTCCGCCGCGATTTCCGGTGTTCTCCAAGCCGATGATGAATCTGCGCAGCATGGGCGCGGGCAGCCTGGCCATTCCGGACATCGAAATGTATCGGGCCTCGCTCAATCCGGGGCACTTCTGGTGCACGCTGCTGACGGGGGCACATGTCAGCACCGATGCGGCGGTGGTGGATGGCGAGGTCCGCTGGTGGCGGCATGCGACGGGCGCCACGGCGCCGGGCGGTACGTTCGATTACTGGCACGTCCACGCCGAAGCGATGCCGGATGTCGAGTCCTGGTGCGGCGCCTGGGCGCGGACGCATCTGGGCGGCTACACCGGCATGATCAATTTCGAAACGATCGGCAGCCGCATCATCGAGGCGCATCTGCGGTTTGCCGATCAATGGCCCGATCTTTATGGGCCGCGCTGGGTGGAGGCTCTGGTGCGGCTTTATGCCGAAGGGGACTGGGCTTTCGACGATTCCAATCGCGTCGACGGGTACAGCGTGGTGTTGTTCGCGCCGCACGGGACGGCGTTCCGGCATCCGCCGCGGCGGGATGTCGATGCGGCGCGGGCGATCGATGGTGTTTCCAGCGTGCAGATTTCGTTTCACGAGGACCGTGACCCGGCGCATCATTCGATGCCGCCCGGCGGGTTCAGGCTGGCGATCATCAACGCCACGGATCTGGCCGCGGGCAAGCGGGCGCGGGACCGGCTGCGGCTGGATCTGTTCACAATGTGATCCGAACCCACCCTCCGGATGTGGCGGTTGACGCCCGCTGAGGTCGTGTACGGCTTAGGCGAACGCGCGAATGGCGCGCTGGAACAGACGCACCGGCGTGGACCATAGGCGGGTTCGGGTGCGTCCAACGAGGGCGACGGGACAATCGTCGTGCCAGACTTCGACGCCGTCATGATCGCCTATCGACGCTTCGGCGATCTCCACGGCTTCCCGATCGGTGGCGCAGGTTATGGCAGCGGGACGTGCGGCGCTGTCCTGGCTTTCTCGATACAGCAGTCGGTAAGTGGGCATCGGGACCCTCCTTCTCGGTGTGATAGCGTCGGCGGGGCGTTTGGGTTGCATCGATCCGCGTCACGTCGCGCGTGGAAAGGTTTTGTTAAGGAGTTGCAATTAGAGTGGTTCCGATGACACGGCTTTTGCTGATCCTGGCTTTGTGGCTGCCGCTGCCGGCCTTTGCGACCGAGCTTAAGGTGGCGACGTGGAATTTGGACTGGTTGACGACGCGGCGGGCGGGCGACCCGGGTCTCCCAGCGGACGTGGTGCCGCGTTCGGACGGAGATTTCGCACGGCTGGCGCAGTACGCACAGGATCTTCGCGCCGACCTGATCGCGATCCAGGAGGTCGACGGGTTCGCGGCGGCGTCCCGGGTGTTCCCGCGCGATCAATATTCGATCCACATGACCCATGATCACGTGGTGCAACGTGTGGGGATCGTGGTGCGGCGCGGGCTGCATTACGATATCAATCCGGATGTCACCGCGTTGGGTGGACATCATCTGCGCAGCGGGGCGGACATCACGCTGCACCTGGGCGGTGCGGATCTACGCGTGCTGGCGGTGCACTTGAAGAAGGGTTGCCGCGATGTGCCGATGGCGAAAGCCAGAAGCGAGGCCTGCCAGGAACTGAAGGAGCAGATCGGACCGCTGGCGGATTGGATCGCCGCGCGAAAGGCCGAGGCGGTGCCGTTTATCATCCTTGGAGACTTCAATCGCTGGATGGATCCGGCTGAAACCTTCCTGGCCAGCCTGCGGCAGGCCGCGCCGCTGGTGCGCGCGACCCAGGGTCACAGTTCGCCGTGCTGGGGCAACGAGAGTTTTATCGACCATATCCTCGCGGGTGGGCGGGCCGTGGAGTGGATGCGGGTGGAGACGCTGCGGGTGATGACTTATCGGGAGGTCGATCCGACGTGGAAGGATCGACTGTCGGATCACTGCCCGGTTTCGGTGCGGCTGGGGGTGCCGGGGTAAGGCGGGGGCTCCGCCCCTCGACCCCGCCAAGGGCGGAACGCCCTTGGAACCCCGTATCAGGGATGCGGGGTCCAGGGCGGCGCCCTGGTCTTACCGGGACCGCACCAGCTTGCCCGGGCGAGCGCCGGTTTCCTCGCCGCGTTCAAAGATAGGAACGCCGGCAACGATTGTCGTTTCGTAGCCGTCGACGCGTTGCACCAGGCGTTTGCCGCCGGCCGGCAGGTCGTGGCGCAGTTCCGGATGGTGCAGGCGCAGCGTGGTCAGATCGAGGACATTGACGTCGGCTTTCTTGCCGACGGCCAGGCGGCCGCGGTCGTGGAAGCCGAAGAAGTCGGCAGTTTCGCTGGTGAGACGTTTCACCACGAACTCCAGCGGGAACCTGGGGCCGCGGTGGCGGTCGCGCACCCAGTGGGTCAGCATGTAGGACGGCAGGCTGGAGTCGCAGATCAGGCCGCAATGGGCGCCGCCGTCGCTGAGGCCGAGGATGGTGTCCGGGTCCTTGATCATGTCGTGCACCACGCCGTGATC
>DATARX010000037.1:0-4105 GCA_036263955.1 Rhodopila sp. | reverse complement strand
CATCACCTCCCAGAACTTTTCGAAATCATGCGTGGCGGTCCGGCCTTCAAGCGTGTGTTTCAAATCGTCCGGCAATTCGTCATACGCCGCGTGCATATTGCGGAACTGGGTCTCGCCCACCGATTTCCCGTTGCGCATCGGCACCGCCTGTGCATGCAGCACGTTCGCCAGCGCGATTTCCCTGCTGTAGGACATGTCCGTGTGCCAGCCCTGGCCCGCGTCGTTCAGCCCCACCGGCTGGCCGTCGGGACGCATCTGGTTCGACAGAATCATGATCTCCGGGAAATCCGGTTCATGAAACAAATTGGCGACGTTCACTTCCAGATCGCCGAACCGTCGCGCGAATGCGGCCAGTGCCGGCGTGCCGAAGGTCTGGTTCGGGAAGCACAACACCCCGTGCTGTCCCAGCGCCCGCAGCAGCGCGCGAAGATCGCTGTCCGTCAACGACTCCGCGAGGTCGATGTCCTCGATCCGCGCGCCCAATGCCTGCCCACTCGGGATGATCTTCATCATCATGTCTCCTTCCCCGCGTTACGCTGCCGCGCCCGCGAGCCTTGCAACCGCCGCCGCGACATCGTCCGGGTTCTCCCGCGACAAAAAATGCCCGGCGCGGGGGATCTGCCGCCGCTCGATCAGCCGGGTAAACAGCCGATCGCGCGGGATCGAACTGACCGGCGCGCCAACACCATCTTCTTCCCCGTGCAGAACAACCACCGGCACGTCGATCGCCGGCCGAGTCGCCAAACGCGCCTCCAGGTCGTCGTAGGCGGGATCGCCGGGCGCATTGCCGTAACGGTGCCGATAGGATTGAATCGTCACGTCGACGAAATCCGGATTTTCGAAACTGGTGGTGGTGGCCTGCAACGTCGCCTCATCAAACACCCAGTTCGGCGACCACAGCCGCCACAGCAACCGCGTCAGTTCCCCGCGATTCGCCGTCAATCCCGCCCGTCCGCGATCAGTATGAAAATACCACTGATACCAGTAACGATATTCCTGCTCCGCCGACGCCGGCCGACCGGCGGCGGCGATATCCTGAATGCCATAGCCGGTCATCGCGACCAACCCGGAAACACGCTCCGGCCATAGCGCTGCGACAACACAAGCGGCCCGTCCGCCCCAATCGTACCCAACCAGCACTGCGCTCGGTATTCCTAGTGCATCCATGAAGTCCCGGACGTCGGCGCCCAACGCCGCCTGCTGCCCGCTGCGGGGCGTTGTTGCGTGCAGGAAACGCGTCGACCCGAACCCGCGCAACCACGGCACCAGCACCCGATGACCGGACGCCGCCAGCAGCGGCACGACACCATCATAATCGTGCACATCCGATGGCCACCCATGCAGCAGGATCACCACCGGACCGTCCGCCGGCCCGGCTTCGATATACCCGATCTCCAGCACCGGCGTGCGAACGGTCTTCATCGTCAATACGCCAGGAAGCCGCCATCCACCGGCAGCGTCACGCCGGTGACATAGCGCGCCAGGTCCGACGCCAGAAACACCGCCGGTCCCGCGATATCAGCCGGCTCCCCCAGCCGCCCCAGCGGAATCCGCTGCGCGAAATTCGCCATGTAGTCGGGGTTCTGCCGCGCCGCCGCATTCAACGGGGTGGCGATCATACCGGGCGCCAGGGCGTTGACCCGCACCCCTTGCGGCGACAACTCGATCGCCAGCGCCTTGGTCAGCGCCCGTACCCCACCCTTCGATGTCGTGTAGGCCGCCGAGTTCGGCAGCGCGACGAACGATTGGATCGATCCGATATTGATCACCGATCCCTTCGTTGCCTTCAACTGCTGCAAAAACGCAGTCACCATGTTGTATGGACCATCCAGATTGACCGCGAGGGTCGCGTCCCAGTCGGCCCGCGCCTGCCCATCCTCCAACTTCCCTCGCCGGATAATGCCGGCATTGTTCACCAGCACCGAAATCGGACCCACCCGACCCGCCAGCGCATCGCACGCCGCTCGGTCCGACACGTCCAGCACGACATGCGCCCCACCGATCGCGGCAGCGACCCGCGCCGCCCCCGCCTCGTTCACATCAGCAACAATTACTTGCGCGCCATTCTCCGCCATGGCCCGCGCGATGCCCTCGCCGATCCCCGATCCACCGCCGGTCACCAGCGCCAATTTCCCATCGAGCAACATCTCAGCGCACCATATTGTTGGTTACGGCACCTCCGGTGGCGGTCCGGCCACCATCGACAACATACTGCGCGCCCGTAATATTCGCCGCGAGGCTGGACGACAGGAAGATCACCAGGTTGGCCACCTCTTCCGCCGTGCCATACCGCCCCAGCGGGATATTCGCCTGATAGCGGCTGCCGACGCTGTTCGGATCATCGGGGCTTAGCATCGACTCCAGAGAATGGATCATCCGCGTATCGATCGGTCCCGGACAGACGCAGTTCACCCGAACCCCAGCCCTGGCAACCTCGCCCGCCGCGGTCTTGGTCAATCCGATCACCGCATGTTTGGAGGCAACATAGGCCGGCATCCCCGGCGACGCGACCAACCCGGCCACCGAAGCGGTATTCACCACCGCCCCGCTGCCCTGCATGACCATCACCGGCAGCACATGCCGCAAGCCGAGGAACACGCCCTTCACGTTCACCGCCATCACGCGGTCGAACATATCCTCATCGTATTCATAGGTTGGCGCCACACTGCCTTCGATACCGGCATTATTGTGAAAGCAGTCGATGGATCCATACTCGGCCAAGGCCAGTTTCACATAGTTCTGAACGTCGGCGGACTGGGTGACGTCGGCGGCGACGAAGAACGCCTCCCCCCCTTGCTGCCGCAGAATGCCCACCGTCGCCTCGCCGGCGGCCTGGTCCCGATCCACCACCACCACCTTCGCGCCCCGCAGCGCAAATCCTACTGCCGTTGCTCGGCCGATCCCATTGCCGGCGCCGGTGATCAGGGCGACTTTGCCATTGAAGTCCATCGTTTCCTCGCTTCGTTGTGAGCGTTGCAGGAAAGGCTAGACCATCTTCATGCAAACGGGAAATGCGCGGATCCCCCGCCACCGCCGCCAGCGGTTCATATCCCGTCAGCAATGGCGGTGTGGAATTTTTCGACGCCTGCGCTGAACCGCGTTCTCGACGTTGCCCAGGTGGGAGCATGACACGATTTGCCGATTAACTCCGGCGCGCGATTGCCTGGGTGCATAGCAACGCAGCAAATTTCGGTGGAGGCCGGACGCGGGTCTCCCCGGCGGCATTCTCGGACGCCCACCAGCGCTATGTGAAGTTCGAGAATGCAATGATCTAGGCGCCGCGTTTACACCCGCATGCAATCACTCGCGCGCCGTTGATCGTTGAATATAGCAGCGATTGAGATATCGACGTTCCGACGACGGATCAAGCCCGCCGAAGCTGCGCCTCATCAACCACGCGTTCGTGGCTGTCCAGCGCGCTTTTCGCCCGATATTGGCAGCCCTGCCCCGACACCGGCATCCTGCGCACGATCGTGTAAATCCCGGGCCGGACATTGACGTTGGAACTGCTCGTCATCAACGCAACCCTATCGCCGGCCGCGAATTTGTAATCGGCCAAGTGGGCGTCCCCCCATACACAAAGGGCGGCGCATGAAGCGCCGCCCGGCATGTCAGCCCGCCTGAAGATTGACGGCTGAGGTCTTACCCTGCTGTCCACGCTCCAATTCGAAGCTGACCGTCTGACCCTCATTGAGGGTCTTGAGCCCAGCGCGTTCAACGGCCGAGATATGGACGAACACGTCCTTGGAGCCGTCGGCCGGCTGAATGAAACCAAAACCCTTCTGAGGGTTGAACCACTTTACAGTACCTGAAGCCACGAGAAGTCTCCGCAACTGGCCAAATCCCGCGCACATGCGGGATATCTTACTTTTCAATTGGGGAGAGAACGGCGCACCACCTAGCGTTCAATCACGCAGGGCGACACGAATTAGGGATCTTGCCCCGGCTGAAAAGTTCAGCCGTCCGATCTTCATACAGGGCCAGGCCCGAATAAGACAGCTTTAATTTCATCCAGGGATCACGGCTTCGGCATCGGTGAATTCCAGTCGCGCCGCCTCCAGGCTCGCCCAGACATAGGGCACGAACGACCGGGCGACGTCGACGT
>DATARX010000344.1:0-7619 GCA_036263955.1 Rhodopila sp. | reverse complement strand
ACATGGTCTGCAATTGCTGAAACAACGAGGACGCAAGCCACGAACGGGACTGGGACAGCGTAGATTACACTCCACTGTCTCCCAATCCACATCCAGAGTTCCGCAATGGGCTTGTCAATACAGAATCGTTGCCAGTCCGTTGCCGAACTATCTAGTAGCTTGTGCAAGGGGCAATCGACAAGCTGTAGGCCGTACCGCCCCAGGGCAAACGCATCTGGCCGGCGCCGGGATTGGGTTACGACAATCGCGTGTCGTTCGGCGGCCAAGGAAGCAAGACTCCGACACGGATTACGCGGAAAGGCAGATTAAGCCACGGATCACGTGGAAAGTAAGAGGCATTTCGTTGCCTCAACACGAATATCGCGACAGCACGGCGATGAACATTCTTTCCGCGTAATCGGTGGCTTACCTGCTTCTTCGTGTAATCCGTGTGAAATTCTGGCTTGCTCGCTCGTGCATTGCTCGCGGTCATTTCGGACAACCCGGCTTCCCCTGCCAGAACCGGCCAAAAGCGATCGCCCTGCTTACCGCCCGTCCCCAAGCAACTCCCGCTTCAGCCGTGGCGTCGCCGGCGCGGGCCCGATGAACGTAGCCAGCATGACCTCGGCGAAATGCGGATCGGCGATCGTCCCCATTGGCCGCCCGTCGAACGTGATGTCGACGCCCTTCGCTGTGAACAGCAAGGTCGTCTCGTCCCCTTTGTGAACCGCCGGAACCTGCGAGAGAAACCGCTCTACCCCCACCGGATCCAGCGCGCAGGGCCGCTTGCAATTCTGCGCGAAGCCGTCCTGCCATGCTCGTCGCCCATGCTCCGCGTCCACATCGCGGAGAAACCGGATGCTCAGCAGCTTCATATCCCGCGAACGCAGGATCGCATCGGGATCGCCGCTCGGCCGCTCCAGATAAAGACCCGCCACATAAATCGGAATGCCGAGAAACGAAAACGTCCGCAGCCCGATGCCGTTCAACCGCATCTCCGATCCATCCGCGGACCATGTGTCCGGCATGACAACGCCATCCAGTTCCGCCGCCTGCGCGACAGACAGGGGCGCCAAGGCAAGCGCCGCGAGGATCAGCCTCCGCACCATCCGATTCGTCCCACCAGCCTTCACGCGATCATTCACTCTTTTAACGACAGATGATATCTTAAAGTTCCAGACACGAAAAATTGCGACGACGTCTCTTTTTGCAACATTCCCTTTCCAGGTGCGTTACCGTGGCAAGCGGACCAAAAGGGAAATATTTCTTGCATATGTAGGAACATCACCCTACAAGGGCTTACGAACAGACATCGAACATCTGAGGCCGACCAATGTCACTCCCCGCAACGCCGCTCCCCGCAAGGTCCCTCCCTGCACGGTCCCTCCCTGCCACGCTTCCAGCCGCCATCCTGGAAACCATCCTGGGCCGCCTCGCCCTGCTCTTTCTCGCCGGCGCCGCCGGTGATATGGCCGCCGCGCGCGACGCGGCGACGCAGATGCTCGCGGCATATCATCCGGAAACCGAAAACGAACTTCGCCTCGCCGCGGGGATCGTCAGTTTCAGCCTCCACGCATTGGAAGCCCTCGGGCAAGCCTCGACCCCGGACATGTCGTTGACAAAAGTCCTACGCCTGAGAAGCGGCGCCGTCAGCCTCAGCCGGGAAGCCCACAAAGCCGAACGCCGGCTTGAACAGTTGCAAAAGGCCCGCCGCGCCGGTGCCGAGGCCCAGCCGCAAGCAACTCAGGCCCCGCCGGTTTCCGAACCCGCCCGCCCCCAGATCGACAAAGCCATCGCCCTGATCGAGGCCACCCGCAACGCCATCGAAACCACCCCGCGGAACGGCGGCAGGATCTGGACCCAGGCTCACCAAAAGCGCGAAGCCGCCCGGCGCATGACGGAAAACCTGAAGAGAAACCAGGCCGCCCACGCCGCCATGGTCAACGCAGCCGCCTCCGCGGCGCCCGTCCATGAAACCGGCGCCCGCTTCGCCAATGCATGACGCCCGCCAAACCGCTTCACCCCGACGGCCGTCAGATCCGATACGGTATCCGAACACCGGGGTCGTCCGCCGGAAAGCCTTTGATGTCCCGCGTCACCAGGAGCATCGACCCAGCCTGCGCCGAGGCCCAAACGATTGCATCCGGAAGCTTCAGCCGATACGTCTGGCGCAACCGAGTCGCTTGTTCCGCAACGGTTTGATCCAACCCGACAAGTATAAAATCCCCCAGAAACGCGCGCGTGCCGGATTCGACGACAGTTGACGCACCTGCCATCACCTCCATCCAGGTGACAACGCTGATGGCCTTGTCATCGTATCGGTTTAACTCATCACGGGCCGCCGGCACCCCGCGCAAGAAGTCGATCAGGATGTTGGTGTCGAACAGCGCCTTCACCACTCGGCACGAACCTTCTCCTGATAGGCCAATCCGTCCAACGATTCGGCACCCCACAAGCCAAAGGCCGCTTCGGTCGACTTCAGCGCGCGCCGTTCCAGATATTCCGCGATCGCCTCGCGGATTATCGCGGCGCGCGGCACCTTCGCGCGCTCACACAGCACGGAGAGAGCCTGGATTTGCGAGTCGGGAAGGTCGATCAGCGTGCGCATGACAGCCCATATATGATATCGACATCAGATATCATGCCAGATGCTGCTTTTCAACGAACCCAGACTGAGCCGACGGCTCCGCCTATTCCTCATCCACGAAAGGATTCTTCGTTCCCCGGAACTGCAGCCGGATCGGCGTGCCCGGCAGCTTGAACGTGTCCCGCAGGGTGTTCACGAGATACCGGGAATAATCCTCCGGCGTCTGCTCCGCCCGGGTCCCGAACACCACGAAGGTCGGCGGCCGAGCCTTGGCCTGGGTCACGTAGCGCAGCTTCAGCCGACGGCCGCTGACCAAAGGCGCCTGATGCGCCTCCAGCGCATATTCGAACCAGCGATTCAGTTCGCCGGTCGGGATCCGCTTGTTCCAAACCTCATGCGCCGCCCGCACCGCCGGCAGCAGCCGGTCCACCCCGGCGCCGGTCAGCGCCGAGAGCGTCACCACCGGGATGCCCTTCATCTGCGCCAGACTGTCCTCCAGCCGTTCCATGATCGCCTTGCGAGTCGCGTTCCGGTCCGGCACCGCGTCCCATTTGTTCAGGGCAACGATGCAGGCGCGCCCCTCGCGCTCGATCAGCCGGGCGATTTGCAGGTCCTGGTCGTGGATGCCCTCGACGGCGTCCAGCGTCAGCACCACCACCTCGGCCATCTTCAGCGCCTCGATCGCCGAACTGACCGACATTTTCTCCAACGGCGCCTCGATCCGGGCACGACGGCGCAGCCCGGCGGTATCGACGATCTCCACCGCCCGCCCCTGGTCATCCGACAGGATCACCGCGATCGCGTCCCGCGTCAGCCCGGGTTCCGGCCCGGTGATCATCCGCTCCTCGCCCAGCAGCCGGTTCAGCAGCGTCGATTTCCCGGCATTCGGCCGCCCGACGATGGCCAGCTTCAGCGGGCGGTCATCGTGCTCTTCGTCCGGCGCCGGTTCCGGCGGCGGCAGCCGGTCGGCGATTTCCGCCATCAGGTCGGCGACGCCCTCGCCGTGCTCCGCCGACACCCCAACCGGATCGCCGAGGCCCAGCGCATACGAATCCAGGATCGAGGAGGTCGCGGTGCGTCCCTCCGCCTTGTTGGCGACCAACAGCACCGGCTTGCCCTGCCGCCGCAGCCACTGCGCAAAATGCTCGTCCGCCGGGGTCACCCCCGCTCGGGCATCCAGCACGAACAGCACCAGATCGGCCTGGGAGACGGCGGAGGCCGATCCGGCCCGCATCCGCCCGGCCAGGGTTTCCGGCGCCGCTTCCTCCAGCCCCGCGGTGTCGATCAGCTTGACCATCCGCCCGCGCAACTGCGCCTCGGCTTCCTTGCGGTCGCGCGTCACCCCCGGCGTATCGGCGACCAGTGCGATGCGGCGCCCGGCCAACCGGTTGAACAGCGTCGATTTGCCGACATTCGGCCGCCCGGCGATGACGACAATCGGCAGCGTGGGCGGCAGCGTGGGCGGCAACATGGCTTCTACCTCAGCGCCATCAGGCGCCCATCATTGGTGATGATCAGCACGGTGCCGCCGGCCACCACCGGAATGGTCGGCGCCGCGGCCTCCGACAGCTTCAAATGGCCCAGAATCTCGCCGGTGTAAGGGCTGATCGACAAGGCATCCTGGCTGATGCCGGTGACGATCAGCCGGTCGCTGACCAGCAGCGGCCCGTACCAGGTCAGGGTATCCTTGTGTTTCACCGGATCTTCCCAGCGCGGCAACTGGGTAATCCAGGAAATCCGGCCATCGCTGATGTTGATGGCGCCGATCTGCTGCTCCGCCGAGATCACGAACATCCAGTCGCCGGCGATATAGGGTGTGTCGCCGCCCGCGATCTGGCGTTCCCATACCCGCCGGCCGGTCGGCACGTCGTTGCAAACCAGCAGGCCGCCCATGCTGATCGCATAGACCAGTCCGTTGACGATCACCGGCAGGCCGCGAATGGACAGGAAATCCGCCGACAGTGCCTGCCCCTCGGACGTGCCGAGGCTGTCGGTCCACACCACGCTGCCGCTGTCGGCGCGGAGACAGGCCAGTTCGCCGGACCCGAACCCGGCCACCACGAGGCCCTGCCAATAGGCAGCGGCCGGCTGCCCCAGCATGGAGGTAACCGGTTCGGCCGCCTGGTGGGTCCAGAGTTGGCGGCCGTCGGCGGCGGTAAACGCGAGCAGGCGATCATCGATCGTCGTGACGAATACCCGCCCATCGGCGATCATCGGGGCCGAACGCGCCGGGACGCCCAGGTCCTTGCGCCATTTCTCCTTGCCCGAGGCCACGTCGAGCGCCACCAGCGAGGACAGGCCGTTGTCGCAGAACAGGGTGCTGCCGTCCGCCCCCAGCCCGCCGCCGACGTTGGTGCTTTCCACGTCCTCGGGCTTGGTGTCGGCCCGCCAAAGTCGCTTGCCGTCCAACAGCGAGAATGCCGAGACAACCGCATCCGAATCCATGGTGAACACGGTGCCGTTCAGGACGACCGGCTGCGCCATGATGATCTGGCGATAGCCGCCGCCCTTGCCGATCTCGGCCTTCCAGACTTCGTTCAGATGATCGTTCGCCGCCAGATGGCCCATCAGGTGGGCGGGGTTGCCGCCGGCCTGCGGCCAGTTCGCATTGCGCACGGCCGGTGGCAACACCACGGCGGGTGTACCTTCGTCCACCACGAGGCCGCGGCGGTCCGCCATCACGTTTTCCCGCTTACCCGGCAGGGCGGTTTTTTTGTCGCCGAACCAGTCGTCGAAACTGGAGCAACCAGCCAAGGCAAGAGGCGCCAGCAGCGCGGTCCGGCGGCCCAGCCTGCCAACGTTGGACATGCCCGCGTTGGACATGCCCGCGTTGGTCAGTCCGGTCTTGGACATGCCAACCTTGGACATGCCAGCCTTGGACATGCCAGCCTCAGACATTCCGGTCTTGGACATGCCGGTCTTGGAAAAGTCTTTCACGCTCACGCCAAGGCTTCCCTGTCGGTTGGTGGTTCAGCGGTCACTTCTTATCCTGGGGACCGAGGCCAGCCAGCAGGGCAGCCGCGCGTTGGCGCAGACCGGCGGGTGCATCGATATCGATTGACAACGCCTGCAGGGTCTTGCGCGCGTCGTCCACCTTGCCTTGCCGCAGGTCGAGCATCGCCAGTTGCTCGCGCGCCAGGCTGGACCAGGCGTTGCCGGGTTCGGCCAGCGGCTTCAGCCGGCCCTCCAGCATGGCTGGGTCGCCGTGGTCGAGGTCGTGTCCGACGGCCATCAGGCTTGCGAAGTCGCGCAACAGGCCGTCGGCGCTGGAGTCGGATGCGACCGCGTTCCAAAGCGATTCAGCCCCTGGCAGATCGCCGGCATCGGCCTTGAGGGCCGCGGCGCGCAGCCGAGCCAGGGTTTTGTACCCCTCCGGCCCGGTGGCGGCCAATTGGTCGAGCGCGGCGATCTGTTCGGGTTTGGCGGGCCCGGGTTGATCGGTGGCGTTCTGCACCGCGACGAAGCGGGTGGCGGCGGCGGCGTCCAGTTGGGTTTGATGGCGCGACCAAAGCTGCCAGCTGATGGCGGCGCCGACGACGGCCACGGCCGCTACGATCAGCAGCCAGCCGTAGCGTTTCAGCAGCCTCGCAGCCCGCTCTGCCCGGAGGTCTTCCTCCACCTCGTCGAAAATATCAACCACGCGGATTCTCTCGCCTGAGTGCGTTTGCCACGGCTTTCGGACGCCGGCGGCGGCGGACCATAGCGGCGTCGGGGTGTGGCGGCAAACCGTCGGCGCGGCAAGGGTTCATTTACTTTTACGGTGTAGGACGAGGGGATGAAGATCATCCTCCTGGCGTGTGCGCTTGCGGTGGCCGGCTGCGGCATTTCCGACAACCTGGGGGCGGTGATCGGCTACGCGGGGGTGGCCGGCAGCGTGGTGGCGATCCAGCGGACGCCGGCGGATGCGCTGTATTCGTGGTTGACCGGGCGGGATTGTTCGGCGGTGCGGCTGGATCAGGGCAAGACCTATTGCCGCGCGATCGAGCCGCCGCCGGCACCGCCACCCTACTGCACGCGCAGCCTGGGAACGGTGAATTGCTGGAGCGACCCCGACACCGTTCCGGGCCATCCGCGCGGAGTCGCCGACGGGCCGACCGGGTTGACGCCGGCGCAGGAGGCGGATCGGGTCCGGACATGGCCTTGATAGGGGGACGTAAATGGAGAGATTGAGGTTTGCCGCGAATGCCGGTATAGGGTTGCGGGTCACCTCGGAAGGGGTGCGCTGGACCCGTAGCTCAGTTGGATAGAGCGTCGCCCTCCGAAGGCGAAGGTCGCACGTTCGAATCGTGTCGGGTCCGCCAATCTTTTCAAATAGTTAAGTCATAAACGCTGGGGTGCAAAAAAGCGCTAGGTGGCGCATAGGTAGCAGCGCGTCAGTCCCGCGGTGCTGAGACAATGGTTTGGCCGGTAACGTCGTGACCGCCAGGGGAACGCCGTTTCGGCCAGGGGCGCGGGTCAGATGCCCCACCGACGGCGCCGGGACCGGATCGGTTGAGACAGGTGGCACTCCCCCCCTTCCGCCCCCCGGAAAACCGGCCTGCTATCCGGACCGGCGCCACAAGGCGAATCGGCGTCCCGCACGCGCGTGCAGGATTCCGGCCGACCCTGACGTGCCCGAGGTTCTGTCCTCGCCTAGAACCCTGTCCCGCCCCGGATGCATGAGGATGGTTTCCGACTCGAGCCGTCGTGGGAGAGGTCGAGGTAATCGAATCCTTTGTCGCCATCGATTTCCCCCAGGTTGAGGAATTGCCACGTCTCGTCCGGCCCGCCGTTGCGACAGCCGTCGAGGTGCAAAAGCACTGTACTGAGGAGACGGCGCTGTCCCGGCGGGCGCCAAGTAACGAGGCCGCAACAGTATAATGGGATCGTTTCGGGCACACCTTTCTAAGGTGAAAGAAGCCCGGTGGATCAGTGGCGATCGGCGTTCCGACTGCATCAGCATGACGCCGCTTGAGCCCAGTGGACGGACAGGCCAAGCCCCAGGGAGTCGCGGCTCTGACCAGACGCTCTCCTCATCGATGGCCGAAAAATCGCTCAGACGGTGAAGGTTGCA
>DATARX010000439.1:0-7534 GCA_036263955.1 Rhodopila sp. | reverse complement strand
TCGGATTGGGTCATAGGTAATCTTCCAGGGGTTTGGCTTCACCACGTCGCAGCACGGAGTAGAGGAACGGCACGAACAGCAGGGTCGAGCAGGTGCCGACCGCGATGCCGCCGAGCACGGCGCGTGCCAGGGCGGCGTTCTGCTCGCTGCCCTCGCCGATGCCGATCGCCATCGGCAGCAGGCCGACGAACATCGCCCCGGCGGTCATCAGCACCGGCCGCAGCCGGGTTTCGCCGGCGGCGATGGCGGCCTCGACCGCGCTGCATCCGGTGGCTTCGCGGTGTTCGCGGGCGAACGTGACCAACAGGATGGAGTTCGCCGAGGCAACGCCAACGCTCATGATCGCGCCCATCAGGGACGGGATGGAGAACGTCGTCTGGGTGATGAACAGGCTGGCGACGATGCCGCAGAACGCCAGCGGCAGGGCGGCGATGACCACGAACGGGTCGCCCCAGGTCTGGAAGTTCATCGCCATCAGCAGGTAGACCGCGACCATCGCGACCACCAGGCCGATGCCGATATGGTAGAATGCCTCGTCCTTGCTTTGGATCTGGCCGCGCACCGAGATATGGTCCGGCGCCTCCAGTTGCTTCTGCTGGTCGGCGACGATCCGGTCGATGTCGTGTTCGACGCCGCCGAGGTCGCGATCCTGCACCGCGGCGTAGACGTCGAAGGTCGGCTGGGTGTTGACGTGGTTGGAGACGGTCTGTTCGGTGCCGCGCGACAGGGTGGCGACGTTGGACAGCAATTGGACGGCGCTGGGGTCGGTTCCGCCGTTGGCCGAGACCAGCAGCGGGGTGTTGGTGATCGAGGCCATGGTATCGTTGCGATACTCGGGCGTTTGCACCCAGACCTGGTAGGGAATGCCGGTGACCGGATCGGACCAGAAGTTCGGACTGACCTGGAAGCTGCCGGCCAGCGACACGTTCATGTCGGTGGCGACCTGCTGTTCGTTCAGGCCGAGTTCGGCGGCGCGCTGGCGATCGACCTGGACGAAGAATTCCGGGGCGTTGGTGATCTGCTGCACATGGACATCGACCGCGCCGCGCACCATCCGCAGCTTGCTGGCGAGGGTCTGGGCGACCTGCAGGTCCTTGGCGGGGTGGCGGCCGCTGATCTGTACGTCGATCTGCGACGGCACGCCGAAATCCAGGATCTGGGTGATGATGTCGGCGGCTTCGAAATAGAAGATCGAATCCGGGAAGCGCTGGTGCAGCAGGGCGCGCAGCCGTTTCTGATATTTGAAGGTCGAGCCGTGGCCGGGTGCGAGGGTGACCAGGATCTGCCCGTCATTGTAGGCCACAAACGTGCCGTTGCCGAAGGCGAAGTTATAGTTCGACGCCGGCAGGCCGATATTGTCGATGATATTGCCCATTTCGTTACGAGGCACGACCTGGCGGATGGTGTCCTCGACCTGCTGGAACAGCAGTTCCGCCTGCTCGATTCGGGTGCCCGGCGGAGCGCGCACGTGCAGCGTCATCTGGCCGGCGTCGATTCCGGGGAAGTAGTCGGTGCCGACGAACATGAACAGCACCACGGCGCAGGCGACGATCGCGCCTGCGGTGGACAGCGTGGCGACGCGGTGGCGGATCACCGCGTGCAGCAGGCCGACATAGCCGCGGTGGAATTTGGTGAACCAGCGCTCAAAGCCGGCCCGGATATGACCGAAGATATTGGTCGGTTTGGCGTTGGGATCGTGGCCGTGCTTTTCGTTCTTCACCAGCACGTCGATCAGGATCGGCACCAGCGTGCGCGACAGCACGTAGGACGCCAGCATGCCGAACACCACGGCCAGCGCCTGCGGCGTGAACAGGAATTTCGGTGCGTCGGTCAGGAAGGTGACGGAGACGAAGGCGCAACAGATCGACAGGGTGGAGATCAAGGCCGGCTTGGCGATCCCGGCCGCGCCGTGCACCACCGAATACTTGAACTCGTGGCCTTCCTCCAGCAGCCGGTAGGTGTTTTCAATCGCAACGGTTGCGTCGTCCACCAGGATGCCGACGGCCAGCGCGAGGCCGCCCAGGGTCATGATGTTGACCGTTTCCCCCAAGGCCGCGAGCCCGGCGAGGGAGGTCAGGATCGAAAGCGGGATCGATACCAGCACGATCAGGGTCGAGCGCCAGGAACCGAGGAACAGCAGGATCATCAATCCGGTGAGGCCGGCGGCGATCGCGCCTTCGCGCAGCACGTCGTCGATCGCGCCGGCGACGAACACCGACTGGTCGAACAGCGGGGTGATGTTCATGTCCTTCGGGGCGGCGGCGTGGATGCCGGGCAGCAGCGTCTTCACCGTATTGACCACCGACAAGGTCGAGGCGTTGCCGTTCTTCAGGATCGTCAGCAGCACGCCGCGCACACCGTTCTGGCGCACGATATTCTGCTGCGGCGGGCCGCCGTCGCGGACATAGGCGACATCGCGGATCAGGACGGGCGTGCCGTTGACGATCTTGATCGGCACCTGGTTCAGGGCGTTGATCGCCTCCGGCGTCGAGTTCAAGCGGATCACGTATTGCTTGGTGCCGAACTTCGCCAATCCGGAGGGAACCGTGACGTTCTGTGCGGTGACGGCGTTGGTGACGTCGGCCGAGGTCAGGCCATAGGCCTGCAAGGCGTGCAGATCGAGATCGACCATGATCTGGCGCGGGGCGCCGCCATACGGCGACGGCAGCGTCGAGCCCGGAACCGTCGTCAGGGTCTGGCGGATCCGGTACTGGGCGTAGTCATAGAGTTGGCGTTCGTTTTCCTGCTGCGAACTCATTGCCAACTGGATGACCGGAACGGTGGAGGCAGAAAATCGCATGACGATCGGCGGATTGATGCCGGGCGGCAGGGCGGCGCGAACCGAATTGGTGGCGGCGGTGACCTGGGACAGTGCGAGGTCGATACTGACATCCGGCTGGAAGTAGACCCGCGTGATGGTGACGCCCTGCAGCGTCGTGCTTTCCATATTGCGGATGCCATTGACGTTGTTACTCAAGGCGAATTCGGAATAGGTAGTGACGCGCTTTTCCATCGTCGGCGTGTCAAGACCGGTGTATGTCCACACGACTGTAACAACCGGGATATTGACCTCGGGTAGCACGTCCTTCGGCATGATGATGTATCCACCGATGCCGGCGAGTAGGATCAAAATCGACATCACGTAGAAGGTGATGCGATATTTCAGTGCATATACGACAAGACCCATGCGGGCAGTATCAGCGAAGCGATCCCGGCGGCGCAAGTGCTGCGTTGCAGCAAATTCATGTCAACGAGACCGCATCGGGTTAAATCGCGTTTAGTCCAGGGTCATGCGTAACGGAACGAAACGCCTCCGCTCAAACTGTTGCGTGTATACAGTACCAGGCGCTGTCGATACCGACCCTGGAAGCCGTCATGCCCGGGGACTCGCCGCCGGGGACTCGCCGCCGGGGACTGGCCGTGCGTGTCCCCGGGCATGACAACGCGGAAGAATTGGCGTCACCGGACGCTGGTATAAGTTACCTTGCGGATGCGTCCGGGCGGAGAGGGTTCCGGTTACCGATCAGTCATGCCTCACTAATTCCGGTGCCCTGATTCTTGTGCCCTGATTCCTGCGCCAGAATCTCGAACGATCGCTTGCGGGCGGTGTGGTCGAAGATCTGCGCGGTGACCATCAGTTCGTCTGCGCCGGTATCGGCGACGAAGGCTTCCAGGCGGTCGCTGACCGTCCGTGGGCCGCCGACGATCGAACAGGACAGCGAGTCGGCCAGGATCGCACGGCCGTAATGATCCAGTGTGGTTTCGAAGTCGGCCACCGGCGGCGGGAGTTTCCCCGGCTGTCCCTTGCGCAGGTTCACGAAGGCCTGTTGCAGGGAGGAGAACAGGCGGCGGGCTTCCTGGTCCGTGTCGGCGGCGACGATATTGATCCCCAGCATGACGTAGGGCCTGGCCAGACGGTCAGAGGGACGAAAGCGCTCCCGGTACACCGCGATGGCATCGCGCATCTGGGCGGGCGCGAAATGCGAGGCGAAGGCGTAGGGCAGGCCGAGATGCGCGGCGAGCTGGGCGCCGAAGGTGCTGGAGCCGAGGATCCAGACCGCGACCTCCTCGCCGGTGCCGGGGACGGCTTGCAACGCCTGGTTCGGTTCGGTCGGGCGGAAGTAGCGCATGAGTTCGATGACGTCCTGGGGGAACTGATCGACGTCCGCCGCCAGGTTACGTCGCATCGCCCGCGCCGCGATCTGGTCGGACCCGGGTGCTCGGCCGAGCCCTAGGTCGATACGGCCGGGATGGAGGGCGGCGAGGGTGCCGAATTGTTCGGCGATCAGCAGCGGGGCGTGGTTGGGCAGCATGATGCCGCCCGCGCCGATCCGGATGGTTTTGGTGGCGACCGCGACATGGGCCAAGGCGACGGCGGTGGCGGCGCTGGCGATGCCGGGCATGTTGTGGTGCTCCGCCATCCAGAAGCGATGGTAGCCGAGCGCTTCCGTGTGGCGGGCGAGGTCGATGGAATTGCGCAGCGCCTGGCCGGTGCTGCTGCCTTCCGGGACGGGGGAGAGATCGAGGATGGATAAGGGGATCATGTCGCCGCCATGGGGTGGGATGCTTGTCCACCCCATATTGGGGTAGAACGACCGTATGCACATCCCCTTCGACAACAGCTACGCCCGCTTGCCCGACCGTTTCTATGCGCGGTTGGACCCGACGCCGGTTGCCGCGCCGAAGCTGGTGCGGGTGAATGCGGCGCTGGCGGAAACGCTGGGCATCGATCCGGAGGCGCTGGCCAGCGCCGAAGGGGTGGCCGTGTTGGCGGGCAACGCGGTGCCGCCGGGGGCGGAACCGATGGCCCTGGCCTATGCCGGGCATCAGTTCGGGCATTTTGTGCCGCGACTTGGGGACGGGCGCGCCAATCTGCTGGGGGAGGTTGTCGGGCGTGATGGGGTGCGGCGGGACATCCAGTTGAAAGGGTCCGGTCGGACGCCGTTTTCGCGCGGGGGCGACGGCCGGGCGGCGCTGGGGCCGGTGCTTCGAGAGTATCTGGTGAGCGAGGCGATGGCGGCGCTGGGCGTGCCGACGACCCGGACGCTGGCCGCGGTGACGACGGGCGAGGCGGTGCGGCGGGAGACGATGTTACCCGGCGCGGTGCTGACGCGGGTGGCGAGGAGCCATATCCGCGTGGGAAGCTTCCAGTATTTCGCGGCCCAGGGCGACGCGGCGGGTGTGCGGCTGTTGGCCGATCATGCCATCGCGCGGCACTATCCGGAGGCGGCGGCGGCGGAAAATCCCTATCGCGCATTGCTGGACGGCGTCGTCGTTCGGCAGGCGGACCTGGTGGCGCGGTGGCTGCTGGTGGGGTTCATCCATGGCGTGATGAATACCGACAACTGCTCGATATCAGGTGAAACGATCGATTATGGGCCGTGTGCGTTCATGGATGCCTATGATCCGGGGACAGTGTTCAGTTCGATCGACCGGCAGGGGCGATACGCGTATGGTAACCAGCCGCGGATCGCATTGTGGAATTTGACCCGTCTGGCCGAGTGCCTGCTGCCGTTATTGGACGATAACGAAGAGGTGGCGACGGCGGCGCTTGCCGGGTTCGCTCCGCGCTTCGAGGCGGCGTACCTGGGTGGGTTGCGGCGGAAGATCGGGCTGCTGACCGAACGGGAAGGGGATGATGCGCTGGCGGCGGGATTGCTGCGGCTGATGGCGGCGGATGCGGCGGATTTCACCCTGACGTTCCGGCTGCTTTGCGATGCGGCGGAGGGGCGTGACGCAGCGGCGCGGGCGTTGTTCCAGGATGTCGTTGCATTCGATACATGGGTGGCGCGGTGGCGGGCACGGCTGGCGGGGGAGACGGGGCCGGCGGTGGCGATGCGCGCGGTGAACCCGGTGTTCATTCCGCGCAACCATCAGGTGGAGTCGGCTTTGGCGGCCGCCGTCGAGGGGGATTTCGGGCCGTTCGAGAGGCTGCTGGCGGTTTTGTCGCGGCCGTTTGACGATGATCCCGAATTCGCTCGGTTTGCTGCTCCGCCGCGGGAGGAGGAGCGGGTGCTGCAGACGTTTTGTGGGACGTGACCTGTGTCGAGTTCGTTGTCTCCTCGCCATGGCCAGGCTGGTTCAGGCGATGACGACGAAGGGCACGCGCGTCGTTACGCCTGTATGTCCGCGACAGCGGCTACGCCGCGGTCTGGCGGTTGCTTTTCCGGTTCGGACGGTGCGGGCGGATAGAACGCGCGCAGGCGGTGACGGCCGATTACGGCGTGCTGCTTGCTGACGGTGCGGACGGCGACTGGACGATCCCCCTCACGCAACACGGCTTCGGTGACGCGCAGGCCGATCCGCATCTGCCTTCGCAGATAGCACTGCTGACGGCGGGACGATGGGTCCGGGTCCGTGCCGCAGCCCGTCTGGCGTCTGGCTGGAACGCTATGGAAATGTCCTTGCCCCGGTGGCAAAAGAATAACACGGATTACACCGAGTAAGGGCACGGATTACACGGAGGGTCGATCGGTTGCGCGAAGCGCGTCGCTTATCATTTTCCGCGTGGGCGTTTGGGGCAGGACTCACAATGCCAGCACGGCTCCGTCATCCGTGTCCTTATTCGGTGTGATCCGTGTTGAGCCTGGCTTTACTGACCCGATCCACCGGCGCTTTTCAAACGGGCACCGAACGGGCTCAAATGATTTGAGTGAGCGCGATGATGTCTCGGGATCGGAGCGGTTGGTTCACCGTGGTGGAGCCGAGGGGAATCGAACCCCTGACCTCCTGAATGCCATTCAGGCGCTCTCCCAACTGAGCTACGGCCCCACGGTGAGGGAGGGGGTATAGCCACCTCGTTCCGCCGGATCAAGGGCAAAGCGGGCGGATTTTTTAGGATTTTTTGAAACCGATCAGCGGGCGTCGCGGCGCATGAACGACCAGTACAGCGGCTGGCGGCCGGCGCGCAGGGCTTTGGCCTCATAGCGCGTCGGGGGCCAGCCCTGTGGCCGTGTGGTCGCGGGTTCGGCGGCGGTGAACAGGGTCTGGGCGGCCATCACGTCGCGCACCCAGGCCTGGTAGGTGGGGTCGTCGCTGGCGACGCGCCACGCGGCGCCGGGCTTCAGCACGCGGGCCAGCAGCGGCAGCATCGCGGGGTGGACGAAGCGGCGCTTGGCGTGGCGGGCTTTGGGCCACGGGTCCGGGAACATCAGGAACAGCCGGTCCAGGCTGGCATCCGGCAATGTGCGCAACAGAATCCGAGCGTCGTCGGTCCAGAGATGGAGGTTGGGGGGAAGGGGGGCGGTAGCCTCGTCGCCTTCCGGGACCAGGGCGGACAGCAGCGAACAGATGCCGTTCTCGAACACCTCGCAGGCGATCAGCGTCGCATCGGGATGGGTGCGAACCTGCGCCAGCGCGTGTTCGCCACCGCCGAAGCCGACCTCCAGCCATAGCGGGCCGCTGGGCAGCGGATCGGGCACGGCCAGGCGTGGCAGGGTCACGTCCAGCAGGCGTTCCTGCCGCGGACGCAGCTTGTGGCCGCGCGCCCGGCCGTAGAGCCGATCCGGCGGCGGCTTTATGCCGGCCGGCGCCA
>DATARX010000423.1:0-4920 GCA_036263955.1 Rhodopila sp. | reverse complement strand
TACCAGTTCTGCACGGTGGAATACTTGATCTGCGCATCGTCCATCGCGACCAGTTCGACGACCGCGGCGTGCAGCTGGTTTTCATCGCGTTGCGGCGCGGTGCAGCCTTCCAGGTAGCTGACGTGGCTGCCGGCTTCGGCGATGATCAGGGTGCGCTCAAACTGTCCGGTGTTGCGGGCGTTGATGCGGAAATAGGTGGATAGTTCCATCGGGCAGCGGACGCCCTTGGGAATGTAGACAAAACTGCCGTCGGTGAAGACGGCGCTGTTCAGCGCGGCGAAGAAGTTGTCGCCGGTCGGGACGACCGTGCCGAGGTATTGCCGCACCAGATCCGGATGCTCGCGCACCGCCTCACTGATCGGGCAGAAGATCACGCCGGCCTTGCGCAAGGTCGCCTGGAAGGTGGTCGCGACAGAGACGCTGTCGAATACCGCGTCCACGGCGATCTGGGTATTTTCGACCGTGTCCGGATCGACGCCCGCCAGGATCGCCCGTTCCTTCAGTGGGATCCCCAGCTTTTCGTACATCTTCAGCAGTTCGGGGTCGACCTCGTCCAGGCTCTTCGGGCCGGCCTTCTTTTTTGGCGCGGCGTAGTAATGCAGGTCCTGGTAATCGATCGGCGGATGGTCGACGCGCGCCCAATCGGGTTCTTCCATCTTCAACCAGGCGGCGTACGCCTTCAGGCGCCATTCCAGCAGCCACTCCGGCTCCTGCTTGTGGGAGGAGATCAGCCGGATGATGTCTTCGTTCAGCCCCTTCGGGGCAAAATCCATCTCGATCGTCGTCTCGAAGCCCCATTTGTAGCCGGACTGCGTGACGGATTGGACGGTATCAAGCGTTTCGGTAGCAGCGGGCATGAAAAATCCTACTCAGCAGCCGGTTGAAGGGACGCCCGGCCGGCGGGGGCGCGGAACGCGGGCCGTGGTGCCGTCTGCATGTCGGCAAGGGTAATCCGGGTTAAAGCCTTGTGGATGGCATCGTTGACCGGATCCCATCGTCCGCGCATCGGACAGAGCCCTTGCGACTCGCATCCGGTTGCCGAACCCTCGACACAAGCGGTCAGGGCAATCGGCCCGTCCACCGCGGCGATCACGTCAGCGATCGGAAGATCGGCCAGCGGGCGATTGAGCCGGTATCCACCCTTGGCGCCGCGCTGGGAGGACACCAGGTCGCTGGCCGCCAGCGTCTTCAGCACCTTGGCGACGGTCGGTTCCGGAATGCCGGTCGCGGCGGCGATGCCGGGCGATGTTTGCACACCCTCCATGCCCGCGAGGCGCACGAGCACCACGACGGCATAGTCCGTCAGCTTCGACAGCCTGAGCATGGCGTGCGAATCCTCACTTCGGGCGTTGACATTATCAGGACTGCATCGGTCCTGATTGACGGCACATGGCGTATCCGGATGCCAGCGTCAAGAGGTTCCGCCGCGCGAGCTTGATTGTAATGTGCGCGGCACGGCGGCGCAGCATGGTAAAGGACGATTGATCGCCACGTCGATACCGCAATAAGGGCCCTTGAGCCACTGGACGCAATGACAACGATATGAACAAAGGCAAACTGCCGCGATATCGGCGGCCGGGGGATCTTCAGGAGGGTATCCGTGCCTAGGGGGAAAAGCGTAAGCCACGCGGTATCCGACGATAGGACGGGGACCGCCGAATCAAAATGACTCTGTCACACCGATTGCACTGCCCGGATTGTCAGGGCCGGCTTGATTCGACCTCTGCCGATGGCTACCGCTGTTCCCTGTGTGATCGGGTGATTCCGGTGGTCGATGGGATCGCCGATTTCATCGGCCCGCTTCCGACCCTTGCGCCCGGCGCGGATCGCTATCGCGGGATAAGCCGGACGCACGGCCTGCTGGGTGCCGATTTGCCGGCCCGGATCAAGGCCGCTTCGGGCGGACGCTGGCCGGCCGCGCTGGGCGATACGCTTGAATTCGGCTGTGGCCTGGGGTCGATGACCGAGGCGATCATTACTGGCGAGACGGTCCGCGACCTGCTGGTGCTCGATACCGACAGGACGCTGCTACAGGCGTGCCAGGCACGGATCACGACGCTCGACACCGACCGCCCGGTGGCTTTCGCGGCGCTGGCCGACGGCGTGCGGCCAATCCGCGACGCGGTGGCGGATACCGTCATTGGTAGCGTCGTCCTGTCCGGTATCGATGACACCCGCGGCTTTCTGACGATGGTGCACCGGGTGCTGCGGATCGGCGGCCGGGCGCTGTTCGTGGTGCCGAACCGGCGGTACCACCATGGCATGTGCCTGGCGATCGCCGAGGCACTCACCCAGCAATACGCCCTGACCAGCGCCTGGCCGGACGGATGCGGACCCGCGATGACGCTGCTGGAGGAAACGCGGCGGCTGTTGCTGCATCGCGGCGACCACGGCTTTCCGCATGGGCTGGAGACGAAGCACCTGTTCGACAGCGACGCGCTAGAGGCGATGGCGTTGGAAATCGGCTTCGCGAGCGCCGAAATGATACCCCTGGACCCGGATCCGGCCGGTGGGGAAACCATCACCCGCCTGTGCCAGGATGCCGGGGCGGCCGATGATTTCGCCCAGCGGTTCGGACCGCTGGCCGCCACGATCGGGCGTCCGTATCTCAGCCTGCTCGGCGATCGGGACGCCTCGGCTTTCAGCCTGTTGTGGCTGACGAAAGCGACCGGGCCGGCGGTGCGGATCTACACCGGGCGCCCGCCCGGGCCGCGGATCGTTCACGTGGGATCGGACGCGGCCGTCGGCGGGGTGATGCCGCGATGGTCCATCGAATTGCTGGCCCGGGGCACGCCGGAGGGAGTCCGCGTGACGGTGGGCGGCTGGTGCCTGACGAATATCGACGCTTTGTGGGTCCGCATCACGCTCGACGGGGTCGCCCAGGAAACGCCGGTCTGGCGGCATCGCCCCGACGTGCACGAGGTGCTCAATCGCGCCCGCGTCTGGCATTCATTGAATGCGCTTTGCAGCGGCCTGAGCGGCGACCTGCTGTTTGCCGGAGTCCACGCGGAGGCCGACAGTTGCGCGTTGCGCGTCGAAATCATCCTGACCGGAGGCCTGATCGTGACCGGACCGGCGCCGGACAGGCTCCCAATGAACCAACAGATGGTGATCGGCCATTAGCGGCAGCCTGAAAGCGACGATCCTGGGGACACTGGCGTTGCTGGCTGGCCTGGCGCCGGTTGCGGCGATCGGCGCCTCCCCGCGCGAAGCCGATACGCAGCGGGCCTTGCAGGACGCCGAACGCACCAGCACCGAACAGCTTGCCGCCCGCAAGGATGCGGCAGACCGAGCGGCCCGCGCCGCGGCGGAGACGCTGCGTCTGGCCGCGGTACGCGTCGAGGCTGCCGCGAAACTCCGCCAGGCGGAGGCCGCCACCGCCGATGTCGCGGCTCGGATCGACGCCCTGGCGCAACGCCGGCGTGACGCGGAGCAACGCATGCAGGCACATGCGAAGGCCTTGCAACCGCTGCTGCCACTGATCGAACGCCTGTCGCTGTACCCGGCGGAGACCCTGCTGGCGGTGCCGGCACCACCGGACCAGGCCGTTCGCGGCGTGCTGGTCCTGCAAGGACTGTCGCGGCAGATCGAGATAGAAACCGAGGCACTGCGCCGTGACCAGGCGGATGCCGATGCGGCGGCGGCGGCGCTGCAGCTTGAAGCGCCGCGCCTGGCCGCGGCCGTGGCGGCGCAGAAGCAGCAAGCCGACGCGCTGGATCAGCAGATAGACGCCGCGCATAAGGCGCAGGATGAGGCGGAAGCCCAGGTAAACGAGGCCGCCAGCCAGGCCGCCGCCGCCGCCAGCCGCATGGAGTCGCTGCGTGCCGCGCTGGCGGCGATCGACGCGCAACGGCGCGCCGACGAAGCCAAGGCGCGGGAAGACGTTTTACGCGCCGAACGGCAGAAGCGTTCGGCGGACGCGCAGGCGGCGCGCCAACGCGAAGCCGCGGCGGCGTCTCCTACCGGGCCGGGCACGATCTCGTCAGGGGCGGGCCCGCGCGGCCAGTTGCAGCCGCCGGTCATCGGCGTGGTGGTCAAGGGCTGGGGCGAGCAGACCGACGGCGGACCCGCCACCGGCCTGTCGTACCACGCGCCGCCGGGCGCGCATGTGATCTCCCCCTGTGGCGGGCGCGTGGTGTTCGCGGAAAGCTTCCGCAGTTACGGGCTGCTGCTGATCGTCGATTGCGGTGGCGGGTATCACGTGGTGCTGGCAGGATTCCAGCGGCTGGATGTCAAGCTGGGGCAACGCCTGCTGGCGGGCGAGCCGGTTGGGGTCATGCCGGACTGGGAACCTGGATCCACCGCGCAGCGTCCGGCGCTGTATGTCGAACTGCGCCACGACGGGACGCCGATAAACCCGGCGCCGTGGTTGCATTCAAGCAGCTAGACCATGATCGTTTGAGGTTGACCGGTCTTTCGGTGGTCGATCATGCTCTAACGCTTTGTTTGATCGCGTGATTCACGCCTTCTGACTGTGTCAGCCTCAGGCGATCACACTCTAACGTCACGGGGTCATACCCGTCGGCGCTTGAACTGACCCGTCGGCGCACCGGCTTGGCCGGCGGCGGCGCGCGAAAAGCGGCGGCACGAAAAAAGAGACTCACGCACAAAAAGACTCAAAAGCCGGTCGGCGCGAGCGCGGGCTGCCATCATATCACACCGACGATCTTCACCTGTGCCCGTCGATGCACTTCCAACTGGGCGATCACCGGCACATTCATCCTGATGCGATCAATGATCGAGTGGATGTGGATGCGAATCTGCACACTCGTCATCACAGCCGGTTTTTCGCCGTTCGCAACCGCGGAATCGATAACCGCCCTGATCCGTTCCAGGAAGTTGCGCAGTTGTTCCTGCCCCAGCGCCAGTTGCCGATCCTCCGCCGGGCCGACAAGCGCCGCGTTAAGCGTCTCCTCCCAT
>DATARX010000413.1:0-5013 GCA_036263955.1 Rhodopila sp. | reverse complement strand
CTAATATCCGATCGCGACGCCGAGCCCTATCGCCGGGCCTGGCGTACTCCCCAGGCTTCGGTGAGCAGGCACAGGATTTCGAACAGCACCGACGCTCCGTTGAACGCGGTCAGGGAGCCGACGTCGAACGGCGGCGAAACTTCCACCAGATCGCCGCCGACGAAATCGATCCCACGCAATTCGCGCAACAGCCGCAGCGCCTGCAGGACGGTGATGCCGCCCGCTTCAGGCGTTCCCGTGCCCGGCGCCTGGCTGGGATCGAGGCTGTCGATATCAAAACTCAGATAGGTTGGTCCGCCTCCGGCGATGCGACGCGCTTCCTCCGCAGCGAAGCGCCAGCCTTTGTCGTCGAATTCCTCCATCGGCATCACCCGCATGCCGCTGCGCTGGCTGAACCCCCACATGTCTGGATCGTTAGTGGTGCCGCGTATGCCGATCTGGATGACGCGATGCGGATCCAGCAGCCCCTCCTCCACCGCCCGCCGGAACGGGGCGCCGTGGTGGAAGCGCGATCCCATGTAGTCGTCACCCGTATCGCAATGGGCGTCGATGTGGATCATGCCCACCGGTCCCTTCGCCGCCACCGCGCGCAGGATCGGCAGGCTGATCGCGTGATCGCCACCCACCGACAGCGGCACGATGCCCGCCGCGGTAACGGTGCGATAGAAAGCCTCGATCTCCTTCAGCGCGCCCTGGATCTCGTACGGCTGCTCGATCCAGCAATCGCCCAGGTCGCGCACCCGCGCGCTGGCAAACGGCATGATCCGGGTCACGGCGTTGATTCGCCGCAGCATGGTGGACTGTTCGCGCACCGCCCGCGGCCCGTGCCGGGTGCCGGAACGATTAGTAACCCCGCCGTCAAACGGCACGCCGATAACACCGATATCGACGTCCTCGGTCTGCTGGCTGGCCGGCGCTCGGAAGAAGGTGGCGATGCCGGCGTAGCGAGGCTGGGCCTGCGGGTCCTGGAAATCCTGGTATTTCTCGGGCTGCTTGATCATCCGCCTCGCTCTTCCGAATCTGATGCGTTAGGCATCTTGCCTCGTCTTTATCCCTTTTTCAGGCGTTTTCGATGCTGCCGGATGAGTTGGACCTGGATGCCTACCTGGCACGCATCGGCCTGGCGACGCCCGGCGCGCCCTCACCGGCGCTGCTGCGGGCCATAATCGCCCGGCATTCGGCCACGATCCCGTTCGAAAACCTGGATATCGTCCTCGGGCGGCCGATCCTGCTGGACATCGGATCGATCCAGGCCAAGCTGGTCGGCACCAGGCGCGGCGGATACTGCTTCGAGCAGAACACCCTGCTGCAGGCCGCGTTGGAACGTCTGGGTTTCCGCGTCGGCAGCCTGATGGCCCGCGTCATGCGCGGCGTCCCAACCGGCGTTGTCACCCCGCGCACCCATATGATGCTGCGGGTCGACCTGCCGGAGGGGGCGTTCCTGGCCGATGTGGGATTCGGCAATCTCACCCCGACGGCGCCGCTGATGCTCGATCGATTCGATGCACAGCCGACGGAACACGAGGATTACAGGTTCCAATCGTTGCACGGCGAGACGCTGCTGCAAGCGCGCCTCGGAGACATCTGGGAAAACATGTATCGCTTTCCCGACCTGCCCTCCCACCCGATCGATCACGAGGTCGGAAACTGGTTCACCTCCACCAGGCCCGATCGCCTGTTCACCGCCAACGTCATCGCAGCGCGCCCGGGGAGCGGGTGCCGCAAGACCCTGTTCAATGCGGATGTTACCATTCGCGATACCGCGAACCGGACGCAACGGTTTGTTCCAACGACCGAGGCGGCGCTGCGGGTCGCGCTGTCGGACCATTTCGGCATTGACGTAACCCAGGACGAACTGGCGACGATCCATGCGGCGGCGCGGCATTACGCCGAACAACCCTGGGCTAAATTCAAGCTGGACTGACCGCCTGCCCTTCCCATCCTCCCCATTCCTCCGGCATGCTGCCTCGAGAGTTGGAGGACAGCGTGCGCGCAACAGGATCCGGCAGCGTGAGCGAATTGGTTGCCGAGGCGGACTGCTCCAAGCTGCTGAACAGGACCTGAACCATGGATGCTGACTACATCATCGTCGGCGGCGGTTCAGCCGGATGCGTCGTCGCGGCTCGTCTCAGCGAGACCGGCGCGAACGTCATTCTGTTGGAAGCCGGTCCGAAGGACTCGCTGCTATGGATCCACATCCCGGCAGGCATCCTGAAGCTGCTGTATCACCCAGTCGTGAATTGGAACTACAGCGCCGAGGGTCCCGGAGATCGCAGCATCCATTGGCCACGCGGCAAAACCCTCGGCGGATCCAGCTCCATCAACGGCATGCTGTACGTGCGCGGCAATCCGGCCGACTTCGACGGCTGGGCGCAGATGGGCTGCCGCGGTTGGAGCTTCGATGACGTCCTGCCGTATTTCCGCCAGTCGGAGGATTACAAGCAAGGCGCCGATCCGGACTACCGCGGCAAAGGCGGCCCGCTGAAAGTCGAAGACTACCGTACCATCCTTCCGCTGACCCACAAATTCATCGAGGGCGCGCGGCAGGCCGGCTACAAATTCAGCAAGGACCTCAACGGACGCGAGCAGGAAGGCGTTGGCTATTCGCAGATGACGCGCAAGGGACGGTGGCGCGGTTCGACGGCGCAGACATTCCTCAAGGAAGCACAACGGCGACCGAACCTGCACGTCGAAACCGAGGCACTGGCAACCAAATTGCTGTTCGAGGGCACACGCTGCGTCGGCGTCGCGTATCGGCAGCGCGGGAAGCTGCTCGAAGCGCGGGCGCGCAGGGAGGTCATCCTGTGCGGCGGCACGATCAACTCACCCCAGTTGCTGCAGATTTCGGGCGTCGGACCGGCGGATCATCTGCAGTCCGTCGGCGTGGAGGTGCTGCATGACCTGCGCGGCGTCGGGTCCAACCTGCAGGATCATTACGTTACGCGCGTCTCGCATCGGGTCCGGGGATCGATTTCCATCAACAAGCTGTCGCGCGGCATTCGATTGGCGCGCGAGGCGATGCGATTCGCCCTGGAAGGCCGCGGCGCGCTGACCTTCGGCGTCACCAGCGCACAGGTGTTCTGCCGGTCTTCACCGGAAAAAGCCAGCCCTGACCTTCAGCTTCTGTTTACGCCCGCCAGTTACGACGCCAGCAAATTCGGCGAACTGGAGCGCGAGGACGGCATGACCGTGGCGGTCTGTCCGGTCCGTCCGGACAGCCGTGGAACAATTATGATCCAAAGTGCCGATCCGTCGGAGAAACCAGTCATTACGCCGAACTACCTGTCCGATCCGGCCGATATCCGCGTTCTCACGACCGGCATGCGCCTCGCCCGCAAAATTTTCGCGTCGCCCGCGATCGCCGAATACAGTGCGGCGGAAACACTTCCCGGGCCCGACATCACCACAGATGATGGATTGCTGGACTACGCGCGCCGTTACGGCACGACGATCTATCATCCCGTTGGCACCTGCCGCATGGGCGATGGCCCCACTGCCGTGGTTGACTCGCGGCTACGGGTGCGCGGACTGCACGGTCTCCGGGTCATCGATGCGTCGGTGATGCCGACCTTGACCACCGGCAACACCAATGCGCCGACGATCATGATCGGGGAAAAAGGCGCCGCGATGATCATCGAGGACCACGCGGCGCCGTAATAGTATCATCCGTTTATTGCTTGGACGTTTGTTGCGCCCGCGGCACGCAGGATTGCCTCGGCCTCTGAACGTTTGGCCTCGGTCGACGTCCGCACCGAAAGAACCAGGTCCCCCGACGCAGCCCGCTCATCGCGCTCTGCCTGTTCGGACTGATCGGCCGTCCGGTGTGCCGCGAAGACGGAGCCGCCGGCCGCCCCACCGGCTACGGCCGCTGCCGCGACAGCAGGTGCCGCGGCGCCCCCGGTTGCGACGGTGACACCGGCGGCCGCCAGCGCGGCCGCCGTGGCAGCCGTGCTGGCACCCAAGGTCCGAGCCTGCCGTGCGTCGGGTTCGGTGGACGCCGGCTTCGAACCGGCTTCCGGTGCTGCCGTCCCCCGCACACGTTCGGGGGACGGCAAACTCAGTTCGGCCCGATCAAACCCGGACACGGACAATGTGCTGACCGCACCCTGCATCTGATCGGCGCTCGCGAATGTCGCCCGAACTTCGCGCAACGCCACGGTTCCGTCTGCTGAATCGTTCATTTCAGCCACCTTTCAGCAACTCGCGGCTGCTACGCTTTGCCGCCTTTGCGCCCGGCGGCAGAGGCCTTTTCACGATCCTCGGCAAAGTTGCCCGGATTGTGCTGCGCACCACCGCTGCGCGACTGGCTGGCGCCTTCCTGGCTGGAACCGCCCTCCTGGCTGGCACCGCCATGACTCGCCTGGCCACCTTTCCGGCCCGCTTCCGCGGCCCGTTCCCGGTCGTTGGCGAAGTTGCCGGAACTGTGCTGCCCGCCAACATGGCCGGCACGGGCGGCCTTTTCGCGATCCTCGGCGAAGTTTCCCGGATTACTGGAGCGACGTTCTTCTGCCATGGGTTTCCTCTTTCCTGTTCGTTGAAGCCTTGCCGGGCCATTGGACTCGGCGACAGGAAAACGAAACCGACCGGATCGGGTTGTGTTCAAATCTGCTGTGATTCCGGCTGCGAATTTGCGCGCTATCGTGTGGCTTCCTTAACTACTCCGCACTTTTCGACCGGCATGCCCATACGGATGGCGCGGAATCGCGTGCTGAGAACCGTCCGTTTGGCAAATAGCGCCTCTAACAAATAGCGCCGCTAATACACCCCAGCGAATACACGCCTCCAGTAGACGCGACGCGACGATCCCCGCCAAACGGGCATCGTCGCGCTGTGGGACAGGAAGGTTGGTATCCTTAAGCCTGTTGCGCGGCCGAGCGACTATTCCTGGACATGGGCTTCCAGGAACCAGAGCGCCTTATCCAAACCGCGGGAGACTTCGGTAAAGATATCCGTCGTATCCGCGTCACCGGCTTCATCCGCCTGATCGATACTTTCACGCACGTTGTTCGCCGC
>DATARX010000404.1:0-3245 GCA_036263955.1 Rhodopila sp. | reverse complement strand
TTAATGTCAGGCGGGAACATGTTGGGCGGATCAGGTTTTTTTGGGGCGGCACCGTGCGATCCCCGTGTCCTCACGGCCAAGTGACCGGATTGTTGCGACCTTACCGGCTCGTTTACGTTTAAGCGTTATCTACGGTTCCGGTTGTGCGGACCAATCACAGCAGGAGATGCAGACCGATGGCGCGGCTTGTCGTCGTTTCGAATCGGGTACCACTTCCTTCGGAACGGGGTGCCAAGGCAGGGGGACTGGCGGTTGCGCTGGCCGATGCGTTGCAGCCAGGATCGCTATGGTTCGGCTGGAGCGGCCGGCGCTCGGCGCGCGGCGCCGGCACCACGCACATCCAACGTTCCGATGGTGTTACATATGCAACGATCGACCTGACCGAGGCCGATTATCACTCGTTCTACGTCAATTTTTCCAATGGCGCGCTCTGGCCGTTGCTGCATTTTCGGCTTGGCCTGGTGGATTTCCGCACCGATGATTACGACGGATACCGCTCGGTTAACCGTCAATACGCCGCCGCACTGGTGCCGCTGCTGCAGCCCGATGATCTGATTTGGGTGCACGACTATCACCTGATACCGCTGGCGGCTGAATTACGCGCCCTCGGCGTGACCAATCGCATCGGCTTCTTCCTGCACACGCCCTTCGTACCACCAACAATCTTTCACGCGCTGCCACGATCGACCGAGATTCTCACGAGTCTGTGCGCCTATGACGTCGTGGGCTTCCACACGCGCACCTATCGGACCGCGTTCCTCGATTGCATCATCGAAACGCTGGGCATCCATCCCGACCGGGATGGCCGGTTCGTCTGGCGCGGCCACACGGTGCGCGCCATCGTCGATCCCATCGGCATCGACGCCGAGGGCTTCGCCGGACGCGCGCGCGAAGCAGCTCGTGGATCCGATGCCAGGATGCTGCGGGAGAGTCTGGGCAAAGGCGGCCTGGCGATCGGGGTGGACCGGCTGGACTATTCCAAAGGCCTGATCAACCGGTTCGAGGCGATCGGCCGCTTTTTCGGTGCCTATCCGCAGCATCGGCGCCAGGTCAGTTTCCTCCAGATAGCGGCGCGGTCGCGAGAGGACCAGGGCGCGTACCAGCGGCTGCGGCGCGAGCTCGATCGTATTGTTGGCGACACGAACGGCCGTTATTCCGAATTCGATTGGACTCCGTTGCGCTACATGACCCGAGCGGTAAAGCGCGATACGCTGGCGGGGTTTTTCAGGCTGTCGCGGCTGGCGATGGTCACACCGTTGCGTGACGGCATGAACCTGGTGGCTAAGGAATATGTCGCGGCGCAAGATCCCGCCGATCCGGGCGTACTGATCCTGTCGCGCTTCGCCGGCGCGGCCGAGGAACTGACCGAGGCTCTGATCGTCAATCCGTATGACCCCGATGAAGTCGCGGAAGCGATGCACCTCGGCCTCGCAATGGATCTCGAGGAACGCCGCGACCGGTGGAATTCGCTGCATAAGAAGGTAACCGCGAACACGGCGAGACGCTTCTGCACCGTGTTCCTGAGCCACCTCGGGCGATCCGACCTGCAACCGGAGCGCCCAGCGCTACGCGCGATTTCCTGAGCCGACAGCCGCGTTACCCTCGCTCGCGCATCTTCACGTTTTCGTGATGCGATGGCGGTGCAAACGTCCCCATATCCTCGCTATCGTTGCAGTAACGAGGATATTTCGCGATGAGACGTTTTATTGCCCCGTTCGCGTTCGCGGTGGGGATGGCGCTGGCAATGACTGCCTGCACCGATCCATATGATCCCGGCCAGCGCGCCGTGGGCGGCGGGCTGATCGGCGCGGGCGCGGGGGCTGCGATCGGCGGGTTGGCCGGCGGCGGTCGCGGTGCGTTGGCCGGCGGCTTGATCGGCGGCGCGGTGGGCGCCGTCGGTGGCGCAGCGACCACGCCCCAGCCGCCACCACCGCGCTATGCGCGTCCGGATTACCCGCCTCCCCCGCCGCCTTACCAGCCTTAGTGCCCCGGGGCGTGATCCGCGGCGTTTAATCCGCGAACAGATCAACCGCCGCGCCGGCGATGGGGGCGGTGGCGCGAAACAACCCACCGAGCGTGGGATGCTGCATGAGGATCTCCGGGGATTTGCCGTCCCGCAGGGATGTCACATACAGCGCGCCATCGGCGAAGCAAGGCATCGTGGGACCGGGCACCGGGAACTCCCACTTCCGTAACAATTTGCCTTGCGGGCTGAAGCAGTTGAGGCAGCCCGCCGACGGGCCCGCCGACCAGTAGTTTCCCTCGGCGTCGGTAGCGGCGCCGTCCGGGCGGCCCTCTTCGTTGCTCAGCGTCGCCAGGACCCGGTGATTGCTCCGTCGGCCGGTGGCAGGATCGAAATCCCACGCCTCGATCATGCCCGCCGTCGAGTCGGAGTGGTACATGATCCGCCCGTCCGGCGCCCACGCCAGCCCGTTGGAATTGGTGTAGCCGTACTCTTCCCGGGTAATCGCCCCATCCGCTGTTACCCGGTACAGCGCGGCGATCTTCTGCCGTGGCGCGTTCCCATCCATGCTGCCCACCCAGAACGCCCCGTCCGGCCCGACCTTCCCGTCGTTCAGCCGGTTCGTCGGCGGCTCCTCCACTTTCGCGGTCAGATCCGTCAGCGTGCCGGACTTCGGGTCGAACAGCACGACGTGATGGCGCTGCGCCACAACCAGACGGCCGGACCGGCACAGCCCGAAACTGCCGACGACATCGGGGAAATCCCAGGATTCCCGCGCACCGGTGTCCACGGACAGCGCGTTGATCCGCTTGCCCACGATATCGCAGAACAGCACCCGCCGGTTCGCCGCGTCCCACACCGGGGATTCGGCGACCGTGCAGCGCGAATCCCAGACCAGTTCGAAATCACTCATGCGCCTGTGTCCTCTTTCCGTGGTGGATATCGGGTCGGGACACCGGACTACCCTTTCCGGCGGCGGTCAAATGCACCTGATAATCCACCGGACTTGCCGGATTCGGCGGCGGGTCGGCATGGTGCTTCCCTCGCCACGCGATCAGGGAGAACCATGGACAGGATCGAAGCCATTTTTGGCGACCAGGCGCGCCTGGCCGAACGGCTGTTAGCGGCCCTCGGAGCCGAAGGCGATGACGGATCGCATGACCGGTCGCATCTGCTGCGAGTCGCGCGCAACGCGATGGAAATCGCCGCCGCGGAAGCCGATTGCGACCGGACCGTGCTGACGGCGGCGGTCATCCTGCATGACTGCGTGGCGGTGGAGAAG
>DATARX010000358.1:0-7684 GCA_036263955.1 Rhodopila sp. | reverse complement strand
GAGATCGATGCGGTCGCGGACTATGTGCAGGCGACGTTCTACGGCCATCCCACCGCCGCTCAGGACGTGTCGGCGGGTGCGAAGATCTTTGCCGACAACTGCGTGGCCTGTCATGGCGACAAGGGCCAGGGCAACCGTGAGATGGGCGCCCCTAAACTCGCCAGCCAGGTTCATCTGTACGGCGGCAGCCGTGAGACGGTCGTCAACCAGGTGACACTCCCCCATCAGGGCGTGATGCCGAACTGGGGGGCGAGGCTCGATCCGGCCACCATCAAGGCGGTGACGCTGTACGTCCATGCGCTGGGCGGCGGCGAGTAAGGACGAAATCAGTGTCACGCATCAGCAAAGCCGATCGGCTGCTGCAACTGAAGCGGGAGGCGGCCGGCGACCATCTGTATGCGAATCGTGTGCGGGTCTATCCGAAGACGGTGCACGGTGTGGTTCGCCGGACGAAATGGACAATCCTGATCCTATGCCTGGCGGTCTACTATCTGCTGCCCTGGCTGCGTTGGCACCGCGGCCCCTTGCAGCCAGATCAGGCCGTGCTGCTGGATATCTGGAACGAACGTTTCTATTTCTTCGATCTGGTACTCTGGCCGCAGGACATCTGGCTATTGGCCGGCCTGCTGATCCTCGGCGCGATCGGGCTGTTCCTGGTGACCAGCCTGGCCGGCCGCCTGTGGTGCGGCTACACCTGCCCGCAAACCGTGTGGACCGACCTGTTCATGTGGGTCGAGCAATGGGTCGAAGGCGACCGCAACGAACGGATGCAGCGCGATGCCGCCGCATTGAACGCCGATACGATCTGGAAGAAGGTCCTGAAGCACACGATCTGGCTGGCGATCGCGTTCTGGACCGGCGGCGCCTGGATCATGTACTATGTCGATGCGCCGACCGTTACGGTTGAGTTCTGGACGGGACAGGCCTCGACCCAGGTTTATTTCTTTACCTGGCTGTTTACCTTCACCACCTATCTGCTGGCCGGGTGGGCGCGGGAGCAGGTCTGCACCTACATGTGCCCGTGGCCTAGGTTCCAGTCGGCGATGCTGGACGATCAGAGCTTCACCGTCACCTATCAGGGCTGGCGCGGGGAGCCGCGGGCGCGCGGCAAGCGGCATGCGAATGAGGCACCCGCCGGGGACTGCATCGACTGCGGCGCCTGCATCACCGCCTGCCCCACCGGCATCGATATCCGCGACGGCATCCAGCTTGAGTGCATCAACTGCGGGCTGTGCATCGACGCCTGCAACCACGTGATGGAGCGCACCCACAGGGACAAATGGCTGATCACCTGGGACACATTGTCGCGGCAGGCGGCGAAGCAGGCGGGGCGGCATGAGCCGATCCGCATCATTCGGCCGCGCACCATCATCTATCTCGCGGTTCTGCTGGTCGCGATTGCCGGGATGACGACCGCCTTGTTGACCCGCTCCACCATCGAACTATCGGTCCAGCGGGACCGGGCACCCGTGTTCGTGCCATTGGCCGATGGCGGCCTGCGCAACGGCTATACTGTCAAGATCGTCAACAAGACGCAGCATCACAGCGACTTCGACCTGAGCGTCGCCGGCCTGCCGGGCGCGACGCTGGTCATCGCCGAAAGCGATCCCAAGCCTGCCCCGGTGCTGCGCATGCCCAGCGCATCCGATCAGGTCGACACCTTCCGCGTGCTGGTCGCCGCTCGGCCGGCGGGGCTGAAGGACGGCTCACAACCGATCGATTTCGTTCTGCGGGATATCGGCACGGGTAAACAGACAGTCTACCACTCGGCTTTCATGGGACCGCCGGGATACGCGGCAGGGAGGGCACAATGAACACAACGATCTGGCGCTGGTTTCCCCATAGCCTGGTCGCCGCGATGGCTATGGTGTTCGCGGTCAACGTCTACATGGTTTTCGACGCGTACCATACCTTTCCGGGCGTCGCGGGTGCCGACGGATTTGACCTCAGCAACGAATACAAGCGCGTATTGGCAGCCGCGCAGCAACAGGCTGCGCTCGGCTGGCAGATCGAGACGGATGTTACGGCCGAACGCTATCCCACAGTGCGCCTGACGGGGCGCGCTGGCGCCGCGATCGTTGCGGCCGAAATCACCGCCCAGGCGGAACGGCCGGTCGGGCCAGTCGATGCGACACCGCTGGTGTTCCGGGCGATCGGGAACGGCCGGTATCAGGCCGACACATCGTTGTTTTCCGGCCAGTGGGACATTATGCTGACGGTTCGTGCCGATGGGCAGCGATACGATGCCACGCGCCGCGTCGTCGTGAAGTGACGTCATGAGTGCCAGTCTGACGATTCCGCTGGCGGCTACCGCGTTGGTTTGCGCGCATTGCGGCCTGCCGGCGCCCCACGGGCGGCAGTTCTGTTGCCCCGGCTGTGCGGCCGCGCATGACATCATCGAGGGACTGGGCCTCGGTCGCTACTACCAACAGCGCCTGCTGGTCGCGGGCACCCGAGCGCTGCGGCCGGACGCGGGGGAACGGTGGGATCTGGCGCGCCATATCGTTGCGACGCCCGATGGCGCAAAGGCCCTGACGCTGGCGGTCGATGGGGTGCAATGCGGCGCCTGCGTCTGGCTGATCGAATCGGTGCTGGCGAGGGAACCGTCTGTTCTGGTCGGCCGGGTGAACATGACCACGCGCCGTCTCCGCCTGGTGTGGAGCGGCGCCCCAGAGGATGCCGATCGGCTGGTCGGGCGGATCGAGGCCCTCGGCTACCGGCTGGTGCCATTCGATGTATCCGCACTCGCCGCCACGCAGGATCGGACCGGCCGCATGCTGATGCGGTGCCTGGCCGTCGCGGGGTTCGCGGCCGGCAACGTGATGCTGATCTCGATCGGCATCTGGGCCGGCCAGGGCGGGGTAATCGACCCGATCGGGCCGGCGACGCTGGCGCTGCTGCACTGGGTCTCGGCGCTGATCGCGATGCCGGCGATCGCCTATGCCGGGCGGCCGTTCTTCGCCTCCGCGCTGGCGGCGTTGCGGCAGCGGCGCACCAACATGGACGTCCCGATCAGCCTGGGGGTGTTGCTGGTCACTGGTATGAGCCTGGTGGAAACGATCAACGGCGGCGCACACACCTATTTCGACTCCGCCGTCACTCTGCTGTTCTTCCTGCTGGTCGGCCGGGTGCTGGACCACCGCGCGCGCGGCCAGGCTCGCGCGACGGCGGAACAGTTGCTGGCGCTGCGGGCGACCGATGTCGCCGTCGTCCAGCCGGACGGCACACTCCGCCGCTGCGGGCAGGAACAGGTGGCGGAGGGCGAGCACGTGCTGGTCGCGACCGGGGAGCGGATCGGAGTCGATGGCGTCCTCGAACGCGGCAGCGGGATGCTGGACACCAGCCTGGTGACCGGGGAAAGCCTGCCGACCAAGGCGGAACCAGGTACCACGGTCTACGCCGGCACGCTGAACCTGGGCGCGACGCTGACGGTTCGGGCGACGGCGACCGGGGCCGCCACCCTGCTGGCGGAGTGCGTGCGGCTGATCGAGGCCGCGGAAACCAGGCGCGGGCGGTTTGTGGTGCTGGCCGACCGGGTGGCGCGGCGGTATGCGCCGACGGTGCATCTATGTGCGCTGCTGACGTTCCTGGGATGGTACTTTGGCGCCGGCGTGCCCGCCGGCCAGGCGCTGCTGACCGCGAGCGCGGTGCTGATCATCACCTGCCCATGCGCGTTGGCACTGGCGGTACCCGCGGTGCAGGTGATTGCCACTGGGCGGCTGTTCCGCGGCGGCATGCTGCTGAAATCAGCCACCGCGCTGGAGCGGCTGGCATCGGTCGATACCGTGGTGTTCGACAAGACCGGCACCCTGACCGAACCGCTGCTGGCCCTGATGGATGACCCCGACCCAGCCGATTTGCACCTGGCCGCGACGCTGGCGGCATCCAGCCGGCATCCGCTGGCGCGTTCGCTGGTGGCCGCGGCGGGGGTGGTGGTGCCGGCCGAGGGTGTGGTGGAATATCCCGGCCAGGGATTGGTGCTGGCGACCGCCTCCGGCGAAATTCGCCTGGGCAGCCGCGCGTTTTGCGGTCGGCCGGATAACCCCGCGACAGGGCCCGAGATGTGGCTGGCCCGTCCCGGCCGGACGACGGTTCGCTTCGGTTTTGACGAACGCGTGCGTGCCGACGCCAAGGAAACGATCGGCCGTTTGCGGGCCATGGGATTAACGCTGAAACTGATCTCCGGCGACCGCCCCGAACAGGTGCGGCGCATCGCCGATACACTGAGGATCGATCATTGGCAGGCCGAATGCTCGCCGGTCGATAAAGTTTCCCTGGTCGAGAGTCTGCGGTCCGCTGGTCATAACGTGCTGATGGTCGGTGACGGGATGAACGACAGCCCGGCACTCGCCGCCGCGTCGGTGTCGGCCTCGCCCGCGACCGCGGCGGATGTCAGCCAGACCGTGGCGGATCTGGTCTTCCAGGGGACGAAACTGCAGCCCGTGCCGATCGCGTTGCGCACTGCCCGCCAGGCGCAGGCCGTGATGCGGCAGAATTTGGCGCTGTCGATCGGCTACAATATCGTCATGGTGCCACTGGCCATCGCCGGCTGGGTGACACCGTGGCTGGCGGCGGCGGCGATGTCGAGTTCGTCACTGCTGGTCATGGCCAACAGCCTGCGGCTGCACCGGGGGACGACGCGATGACGATCATTCTGCTGCTGCTGCTGGTCAGCCTGACCGTCGCCGCCTGTGGGCTGGGATTTTTCCTTTGGTCACTGCGCGCTGGGCAGTACGACGATCTGGACGGCGCGGCGAGCCGCATCCTGTTCGATGAGGACGCGACGCCACGGCCTTCCAACGCATCACCTGGGCATTGAAATGGCGGCACAGTAACCGCTGGTCGCCGATGGGCTGAATCGGATTTGGAATCGAATCATCGTGCTCCGCACACCATGCGCACGCGACCCTGGCGGGTCGCGCGTGCGTCCGACGCAGACCTCGATCCCTTCCACGCGATCGGATACTACACCAGCATGGCCGGGCTGCCGGCAATTGCCTTGACCAGATCGGCCCGGCTGACAATCCCGACCAGCTTGCCATCGCGCAATACCGGCAGGCGCTTCACCGCATGCGCGATCATCAGCTCAGCAATTTCCGGCAGCGTGGTATCCTCCCGCGCGGTATAGACCCTGCGGACCATCACGTCAGCCGCGGTACGCGTATCCCGGCGGATATAGTCGAGAAAATCCTGAGGCAGTTGCTCGCCTTCCGCGATCACGCCCAACCACCAGTCGCGCCGCGCCCTGACCGACTCGCGGAACGGCTTCAGGATGTCGCTCTCGCTCACGATGCCGGCGAGCGTGCCGTCGGCATGGCATACCGGAACAGCACTGAAATGCTTACTCGCCAGTAGCGAAGCGATCTCGGCCATATTTGTCTCCGGCGTCACGAATGTGGGCGGCGACGTCATGATGTCGGCGGCGGTAATGGCCATGGGTGGTTCCTCCAGGTGACTGATCGATCATGAGCCCGCTGGCTGCGGACTGTCTTTGATCCGAGTCAAAATCGTCGGCGTCACGTGGCGGGTGGCGGGTGGCGGGTGGCACAAAAGGTTCCGCGCATGTGTTGACATGGATCAAGGCGCGCCTGTGGCGTCCGCCTACGCTGGTGTGGTCAGAAATTAGGAAGGAGGATCGGCCGTGCGCTGCGCGACCCTGATGGTACATCTGCAACTCGGATGCTCCAATGCGGCGCTGCTGTCGATCGCCGGAGACCTGGCGGATCGCCTTGGCGCCTGCGTGATCGGCGTGGCGGTGTGCCAGCCGATGCGGATCATCTATAGCGACGGCTATATTCCGGCCGAAATCATCGACCAGGACCGGCAACAGATCGACGCCGACATGAAAGCAGCCCACGCCGCGTTTCGCGCAGCCTTGGGCGACCGCATTCCGGCTTCCGAATGGCGTCCGGCGATTACCTATCTTCCTCTGGCGGAGCAACTGGCGAAGGAGGCGCGGTGCGCGGATCTGGTCATCACCGCCGTGGACCAGAAGCTCTCGATGTTCGACACCGCGCGCCATGTCGAAGTCGGCGATCTCGTGATGCAGCTAGGGCGCCCCTGCCTGGTCGTTCCAGCCGGGGTCGAGCGGCTGGCCCTCAACCATGTGGTGATCGGATGGAAGGACAGCGGCGAAACCCGACGCGCGGTGAGCGACGCGCTGCCGCTGCTGCGTTTGGCGGGCCGGGTGACCGTCATCGAGATCGCGGCCGAAGACGATCTGGACGATGCGAGCGGCCGCGTAAAGGATGTGGCCTTCTGGCTCAATCGGCATGGTATCGCAGCCGCGGCCCTCACCGCCGCGTCAACCGGGGATGATGCCGGGCACCTCGACGCGATCATGCAGGAGCAACGGGCCGACCTGATCGTCGCCGGCGCATACGGCCATAGCCGCTTGCGGGAATGGGTGCTGGGTGGTGTAACCCGGGATCTCCTGCTCAAGGCCAAGCGTTGCGCGCTGGTGGCGCACTGAGGGAGGCTTTGAAAGCCGCCGATCAAGCAATACCTGATTCCAAGGGGCCTGCCCCTTGGCGGGTCCAGGGCAGCGCCCTGGTCTTACAAATACCCCGCCCCCGCTTCCTCCGCGAAGCGCCCTGGATCGCCTTCCCAGACGATCCGGCTGTGTTCGATCACATAGACCCGGTCGGCATGCGGCAGCGCGAAAGTCACGTTCTGCTCGCCCAGCAACACCGTGATGTCGGTTGTCTGCCGTAACGTCTCCATCGCCTTCGACAACTGCTCCAGGATCACCGGCGCCAGGCCCAGCGTCGGCTCGTCCAGGATCAGCAACTTCGGCTTCATCATCAACGCGCGCGCGATCGCCAGCATCTGCTGCTCCCCGCCCGACAGCGTGCGGGCCGCCTGCCCCTGCCTGGCCTTCAGGATCGGGAACAGTCCGAACAGCCAGTCCAACTGCTTGGCCGCCGCTTCTACGGTCTGATGCTGACCGCCGAGATCGAGGTTCTCGCGCACCGACATATCGCCGAAAAGTTCGCGCGTTTCCGGGCACTGCACGATGCCGCCCCGCGCGATCGCACCCGGCGTCCGCCCGGCCAAGGTCTCCCCATGCCAGTTGATCGTCCCGCTGTACGGCACGAGCCCGGAGATCGCATTGAACAGCGTTGTCTTGCCGGCGCCGTTCAACCCAACGACCGAAACGAACTCCCCCTCGCCGACATGGATGGACACATCGTCCAGCGCCGTCGCCTTGCCGTACAGCACACCCAGCCCGCGCACATCCAGCAGCGGCATGTGGCCTTTGTGCTCGCGCTCCGGCCTCGCGGCGGTTTCGATCTTGCCGCCCAGGTAGACGCGACGGACGGTTTCGTTGCGCATCACCTCATCGGCGGTGCCCTCGGCGACGCGCTCGCCCAGATACATCGCGAACACCCGATCCACCAAGGCCGCCACGCTCTTGACGTTGTGGTCCACCAGCAGCACCGCATGCCCCTCGGCCCGGAAACTGCCGATCAATTCGGAGAAATCCGCGACCTCGCCCGAGGTCAGGCCGGCGAACGGTTCATCGACCAGCACCACCTTGGGGTTGCGCGCGATCGCCTTCGCCAGTTCCAGCCGCCGCAGATCGGCGAACGGCAGGGTGCGCGGCAGCCGGTTCATCACCCGCTCAAGACCGACACGCGCCGCGATTTCCTCCGCTCGGCGGGTGACGCCGTGGTCGGTCGCC
>DATARX010000302.1:0-2884 GCA_036263955.1 Rhodopila sp. | reverse complement strand
GGTGCGCAGCCGCAGGGCGCCCTGCTGTGGCACGAACAGCAACTCGCCGTCGGCATTGTAGAAATACTCGTCCTGCATGGACCGGGTGACGAGATAGATATGCGACGCCATGCCGGACTGCACGCCGGCGGCGCCCGCGGTGGTGATGGTGCGGATGCCTTGCAGGAAGGTCACTGGTTCGGCGGGAACGGGGATCGGATCCCAGCGCATCGGGGCGGGCGGAACCTGGACTTCCAGGCAGGGGGCGGTGCGCCACAGGCCGGCGTCCCGCGGACGGAAGGTGCCCCAGTGGGCGACGGTGGGGCGGATGCGATACAGCCAGCTCCGCTGATTGCTTGCCCTGGGGGCGGTGAAGGCGGAGCCGCTGAGTTGTTCGGCGTAGAGGCCGTAGGCGCAGCGTTGCGGGGAATTATGGCCGACGGGCAAGGCCCCGGGCAGCGCCTCGGTTTCGAAACTGTTGCCGAAGCCGGACTGATAACCGGCGGTCACGGCCGAGATCGCGGCGATATCGTTCATGGGTTTCTCCCTCGAGCGGTATCTTATACCAAGCTGCGTTGACGGCGACTCTTCCCGCCCGTGGCGGTCGGGACGGTCCCTCGCAACCGTACCGGCGTTGCATGGCCAAACGCCGTTCGACGATCCGGACATAAGCCGCGCCAAAGAACCGCTCCCGTGCTCGCTCGCCTGGCAGCGTCCCCACGGGTCAATCTTTTCGCCGAGTGGCTTAATCGGGATCGGGTCAGACGCGGTGAAGGGCGGGTGCGAGGACGGATCGCGTCACCCTTGGGTTCCTCGATCGCGGCGCGCCGGTTCGTGAATGGCCGGGTCAAGTCCGGCCACGACGCGGTGAAGGCGGCGGCTCTTTGTTAGCGGCACTTTGTGATAAGTGCCCAGCTTATCCCCTGCGTCCGTCCGGTAATGCGGCGGACTTCGGAAACTCTAGCGAAAGATCGTGTGTGGGCGGGACTGCGTCAGCATTCCGCCATTCACCGGCCAGCCGGCTGGGGCGGAGGCATCGCGCACCAGCCCGGGTTGCGCCGGCTTCACGACCGCGCCCAGTGCGGCGGACAGTTTCGTGGCGGCGTCCATCACCTGCGGAAGCAGGTTGCGCGGACGCGGCGGGCGCATCCGCATGGACGGCGCGCTGATGTGGACGACCGCGACGACCGCGCCGGTGGCGTCGCGGATCGGCGCGGCGATGCCGACGGCGCCGGCGACGACCTCATCGGAGGTGATGAGATAGCCGCGCGAGCGGATGCGCTGCAGGTCGGCGGCGATCCAGGTGGAGTCGATCCGGGTGGCGGGTGTGTAGCGGTTCAGCCGCTGGGCCAGAAGCTGGGTTTGTACGGCTTCCGGTGCGAAGGCGAGCAGGATGCGACTGCTGCCGGCGTGCAACGGCCCGCGTTTGCCGACCTCGGAATACATGCGGATGGTGGGATCGGTCTGATAGATCGCGACGGTCTCACTTTCCATCCCGTCGCGGACCCGCAGATAGACGTTCTCACCGGTCGCCTTGCCAAGGGCACTGAGGAACGGCATCGCGGTCGCGGCAAGTGCCCCTTGTTCCGATGCCGCGCGTCCCAGTGCATTCCACCGTGCGCCGAGGCGCCAGAGGCCGCGGGCTTCGTCCTGGATGGTGAAACCACGGCCCTGCAGGGTCCGCAACAGGCGGAATGCGGCGGTGCGGGTACATCCGGCGCTGTCAGCCAGCGCGGCCAGCGAGGTCGGACCGAGCCGGGAGAGCGCTTCGAGGAGGTCGAGGGTCCGGTCGACGGCGGCGATGTTGTAGTCTCGGGGTGACGAAGCCGGGAAGGGATCGGGATTGGCGGGGGGCGCCTTCAGCTTTGGTTTGGATGTTCCATTGCTACTTTTGGCGGCTGTCCCCATGGTCGGTTTCCTTCCCTTACGAATGGATCATCACGCAATAATATGTGTTTGCGCTGCAACACCTGCAGCAAATTTACTTGCCAGTAGAGTTGCATCCCTTGAAGTTTCCCACAAAACGTCTCTCTGCATGGGTGCTATGCATGGTGCCATTTGCCGATGACATTTTCGGCAACACATCCCCGCATTTTTGGTTTTGCGAGGCGGGATGCAGGGCGCCAAGGTGGACGTCCAATAAGCAAGAAAGGGGAGTGCGATGGCCAACCTGTTGTCCCGCCCGCCGGAGCGGCTGCACCATCACGCCTATGTCGTGCGCGATCAGGAAGCCAATCGCCGGTTCTTCGAGGACACGCTGGGAATTCCGCTGACCGCGACATGGTGCGAGCGGCATTTCAGTCCGTGGGTCAATCGGGAGGTGGCGTTCTGCCACACCTTCTACAGCCTGGGGGATGGCGGCGCGCTGGCGTTCTTCGCGTTCGCCGATAATGAAGTCTACCAGAAATGCCAGGCGGCGGCCCCGCCGGAGATCGGCGCTTTCTATCATGTCGCGTTCAAGGTGGACGACAGCACCTATGAAGAACTGGTTGGTCGGCTGAAGGCGGCGGGCGAGCCGGTGCGGGAAACCGATCATGGCTACTGCCGCTCGATGTACTGCACCTCGCCTGATGGATTGATTGTCGAATTCACCGTCGACCTGCCCGAGGCGGAGGAAATCGGGGCGCTCCGGCGCGCGGACGCGCATGCCGAACTGGCCCGCTGGGTGGCGGGGGATCACCGGACGAACAACGACCTGAGGGCGCACGCGGCGGCATAGGAGTCTCTATTTCGCGCGCCGCCGGCCAACCCGGCGGGTCTGCCGGTCGGCTCAAGCGCCGGCCGGCATACGGATTTTTTGCGCGCCGCCGCCGCCCAACCCGGCGCGTATGCCAGTCGGCTCAAGCGCCGGCCGGTGTTAAGGCCGCTTGTTGCTTGTCGTCCCGCAATCTCTGGGGTAAAGCGC
>DATARX010000296.1:0-15470 GCA_036263955.1 Rhodopila sp. | reverse complement strand
GGCGAGGCGATGCTGGCGTGCGTGCTGGCCGATCATCTGCTGCGCCACCGCGCGCAGAACCCGGACGCCCCAACGACGGCGCGCCTGCCGCGAAATTGACGGTTTTATCGTCGTCAGTCTTGGAAGACGGCAACCCCGCTGGGAGACGAAGCCGTGCCTGGCGCAGCGGAGCATCGTCGCCGCCACGGTCGCCCCACGCATTCGTCATACCGCAAGTCATACCGCATTGCGCAAAAACCTAGAGCAGTTCCCGCTCAGATTGCATACCTGAGCGGGTGAAGATGCTCGCTAAAACAATGTGCTAGAGCCGATTCGGCGAGCCAATGCGAATGGAAAAGGCTCTAGCTTGACGGTCGGGAATAAGTCGGCCTGAATATCGTCTCAAGTCGTGATTTAATTTTCGATGCCATCGTCTGCGCACCAGGGTCCGTCCGGACTGACCCGCTTCCTCGCCCTTAGCGGCGGTCGGCGGTGGCAGCAGCGGCTGGTCGAAATCCGCGATCTGGCGGCCTCGGGTCACCGCGCTGGCCAGGCCATTCGTCAGCGGCACGGCGTGGAACTCACTCTGGAAAAGTTCCGCCGGCACCCTGGCGCGACGCCATCCGTGACGGGCGCGCTGCTGGGCCAGATTGCTACGGCCATCCCCCGCATCGCGGGCGAACTCACACCGCGCGGCCGCGATCGCCTGGTCGAGCGCATTCGCCTCGGCCTCAGCGGGCAGAACACGCTAATCCCGGTGTTTCACCTGATTCGCACCGCGATGGCGCAACGCACGCGCGGCTTCAACGTCACGTTTTCCGGACTCGAGTCGGAGACGCCATACGATCTCCTACTGAACCGCGGTCGAAGCGAGGCTGAAGTCGCCTGCGACGTGGTGACCGCCGAGGACGGCCGTGGCGTGCAACGCGGCGCGTGGTTCCGGCTCGCCGATCGGGTCGATCCTGATCTGCAAACCTGGCTCGCCGCCCATCCTGGCCGCTATCTGCTGAAGATGACTCTCTCCAACGGATTGCGCGGCGGGCTGCACGAGCCCGATGCCGACAGCGAAAGCCTGTCCCAACTGCATCAGCGCATCACATCCATGCTGAAAACCCGCACCCGGCAGGATCACGACGAGGCCATCGTCCTGCGGCTGGATCCGCTGTTGCTGGCGGGCGCGCAGGCCGAGGACATCGGCCTGATTTCGTCGCTGCGGCGGGAGTTTGGGCCGGAGGCGCATTTGTCGGTGACCACCGCCGGGGGCGGCATTTTCGTCATGGCGGCGCGCGCGGGCCAGGAGAACGAAGTCGCGATCGCCATCGGCCGGCGCCTGGCCAGGCTGGCGCCGGCCCGTTTGACCGGAGAACGGCCAGGCATCCTGTCCGTCTTCGTGGAGGACACCGACCGTCAGGAATGGCGCGGCCTGCGCGACGGCTTGCAACTGGAAGGTGAGGCGCGCCAGTTCATGACCCACCCGGCGGCACGCCCGGTGGTGGCTGTCAGCTTTGTCTCGCGGTTCGAACTGTTTGGCGTGGCCGAACCCGATGCCGCACCGGGCGGCGAATTGCGCTTCCGCAATCCGGGGCATCCGGCCGCCGATCTGCCTGCGCTGGCGCCGGCGATCCTGTCGTCACTGTGATCGCCGAAGCGATGCGGAAAGCGGGATGCCAACTCATATTCACGATCCAGCCGCGGCCCTGCCACCTGTTCCTGGCGGGATGTCGGCGTTTCGTGTGATCGAAGAGGATAGCATGTCCACTGCGGAATACAGCCGTAAGCTTGATGAACTCGACCGGTTGTTGAACGACCCGGACGTCCCGATGCAGCCGGACCTTATCTGGTCGCTGCTCGCCGATGTTTCTCGCCCGGACGTGGGCGCCGTTGACCGTACCATCACCGAATCGGCGGATCGCTGATCCAGATTCGCTAAAATCGCAATCCGCAAGCCGCTTGAACCGGGTCCGCGAGGATCCGGTTGGAGCGGCTTGCGTCGTTGGCGGACAGATCGAGCACGCGCCAGACGGTCGCATTTCCCTGTCTTTGCAACCTGATAATGTAACCAACCCCTGTTTGTGCCAGCCCCAAGCGGCAAAATTTACCGGCGTCCCGATAAACCCTATTAGGTCACGCGAAAAAATTCATTTCGTCGTGTGTAAATTTGTTGACGAAGCGCTCGAATCGGTTGCACAAGACGACCCATAGTGAGATCAGCGCAGCGATTGATCTCGAAACGACAAGGAACGGTGATGTCGAAAGCGTTCATTTCAAAGGTCCTTCAGCAATCGACGGAGGTTACCGGCGCCGCGGCGAACCGGGCAACGAACGATCTGATTGATGCTATCGTCAAGGAAATGAAGAAGACCGGGAAATTCACCCTGCCGAGCTTCGGCACATTCACGGTCCGCAAGACCAAGGCCCGCAAGGCGCTGAACCCGCGCACCGGCGAGTCCATCAAAGTGAAGGCCGGTAAGACGGTTCGTTTCAAGGCGTCTCCCGTCTTGAAGAAGTCTGTTTGACCAAGCGACTTTGATACAAACGTCTGGCGCAACAACATCGTCGCCGGACGAATCGCGGACGAACGAATATATCGTCGTGGCCCGGCTCGTCCGGGCACGACCGATGTGGTCTTGACCACACTTGCCGGGAGCGCCTGTTACCCGGCGCGGAAGCAAATTGTCGATTCGTTCCTAGGCCAGATCGGAAGGGTTGCTCCGACGCGTTTAGTTGCGATTCCTCGATAAATCGATGCCGACTCAGTCCGGGATGCTGCCGATACTATTGGCCGCAAGTAAAGCGCGCGCCCAACAGAAACTCTTTGTTGCCTTCCGGCCCCGTGATCGGACTCGCGACAACGCCCGCAACCGTCCAACCGGACAGTCCGGACCACCAGTGCGCGACCCGCTCGCACACCGCGAGGTGCACCGCGGGGTCGCGCACGACACCCTTGCTGCCCACCGCCGCGGCACCGGCCTCGAACTGCGGCTTGATCAGAACGATCGCCCACGCCCCCGCAACGCAGAGCGCCAGGGGAGCGGGCAACACCGTTGCCAACCCGATGAAACTGGCGTCGCACACCAGGGCGCCGATCGGATCGGGCACGGTGTCCCGCGTCAGGTAACGCGCATTGGTTTTCTCATGCACCACCACCCGCGGATCGCAACGCAGCCTCCACGCCAACTGGCCATGACCGACATCCACCGCATGAACCTTGGCCGCCCCATGCGTTAGCAACACGTCGGTAAACCCGCCGGTCGAGGCCCCGACATCCAGGCAGACGCGGTCTTGCGGCGAGAACCCGAAATGGGCCAGCCCGTGGACCAGCTTCAGGCCGCCGCGCGACACCCATGGATGGTCCTGGCCGCGCACCTCCAGTGCGGCATCTTCGGTCAGCAGATCGCCCGCCTTGGCGACCCGCCGCTCCCCGGAGAATACCTTTCCGGCCAGGATCAGCGCCTGGGCCCGCGTGCGGCTTTCCACCAGCCCCCGCGCGACCAGCAAGTGATCCGCCCGCTGTTTCACTATTCGAGCGGCCGGGTCCCGAGTGACCCGTCGGACCGCTGCACCAGTGCCTCGACGCGCGCTTCCACCTCCGCCAGCTTGGCCTCGCAATGCCGGCGCAGCTTGACACCGCGCTCGAACGCCTGCACCGCGGCGTCCAGCTTCAGCGTGCCGCCCTCCAGGCCGCGCACGATCTGGTCGAGTTCCGCCAGCGCGTCCTCGAACGACAACTGGCTGACATCGTCTTCGGGCATGGTCGGCGACTTTCGTGTTCTAATGGAGGGATAAGGCCAGGGCACTGCCCCCCGCCTTGGCAGGGGCAAGCCTGGACCCGCAAAGGGGCGGCGCCCCCTTTGATCCCATTCATTAAGGGCTTTTGGGCGAAGCGGGCAACTCTGCCTCCACGGCTATTGACGAAGTTACGCAGCTTGCTAGGGTTTCTGAAAGCGCTTGCATGATTTAGCCGTCGGCGGCCCTCTGCCCAGGCGTTGCGCCTCCAACCGGTAGGATTACCGCCATGACCCAGCGAATCGTCCTTCTTCACGCCACCCCGGTTGCCATGCAGCCGATACAGGCCGCTTTCACCCAGCTCTGGCCGGAAGCTGAAACCGTCAACCTGCTCGATGACGGTCTCAGCATCGACCGCGCGCGTGAGGACGACCTGTCCGAGTCGCTGGTCAACCGCTTTGTCGATTTCGGCCAGTATGGGCACCGGATGGGCGCCGACGGCATCCTGATCACCTGCTCCGCATTCGGCCCGGCCATCGACAAGCTCGCCACGACCCTGCCGGTGCCCGTGCTGAAGCCGAATGAGGCGATGTTCCAGGCCGCTATCGCCCAAGGCTCACGCATCGGCATGCTCGCCACCTTCGCGCCGTCGGTCGGCACCATGACCGAGGAGTTCGAGGAATACCTGGTTCGGGCCGGCAAGAAGGCGACGCTGACCACGATCGTGGTGGACGACGCCATTCGCCTGCTGAAGGGTGGCGACGCCGAAACCCACAACCGGCTGGTCGCGGCGCGCGCGCCGGAGTTCGCCGGATACGACGCCGTGATGCTGGCGCATTTTTCCACCAGTCGCGCGGCCGCCGCGGTGCGCGCGGTGCTCGACGTGCCGGTGCTGACCGCACCCGATACGGCGGTCGAACGCATGCGCAGCCTGGTGGAAGCCAAGGCGACCGCCTCGGCCTGAGCACCCCGCCCGACTGACCCAGTGAGCCGGCCCAGTCCGTGAAGCGCGCGGAATCAGACGATGGTCGCGCGCGCCGCGGGCGGGCGCCTTGTCATGGTCGCGATCCGGATCAACCCAACCCGATCAACCGCGCCAGCCCCCCGCCGGCAGCCGCGCGGTGCCAGATGAAACCGGAGGATAGTGATGAAGGGAAAGTACCGCTTCGTCGTGGCGGCGCTTCTGTTCGCGGCAGGAACCATGAATTACATGGACCGCGCCGCGATCGGCATTCTTGCGCCCTACATGCAGCACGATCTCGGCCTGGACGCCGCTGCCATGGGTATCGTGTTCAGCACGTTTTTCTTGGGTTACGCGCTGTTCTCGTTTGTCGGGGGCTATCTTTCGGATCGCGCCGGGCCGCGCAAGACCTACGCCATCGCGGGCCTGGCCTGGTCGATCTTCTGCGGCTTGACCGGGCTGGTGACGGGCTTCTGGCAACTGCTGGTCGTGCGCCTGCTGTTCGGCTTCGCGGAAGGGCCGATGTCGTCCACCACCAATCGCACTTGCTCCAACTGGTTCCCGCGCTCTGAGTCCGCCCGAGCGGTCGGGGTCACCTTTTCCGGCCAGACATTCGGCAGTGCGATCGCCGCCCCCTTGGTGATCTTCACCACCGTCGCCCTGGGTTGGCGCATGGCCTTCCTGGCACTCACTGTGATCGGCCTGATCTGGGCCGTGCTCTGGCTGATCTTTGTCACCGACCACCCCCATCAAAGCCGCTTCGTGACCAGGGAGGAGGCCGAACTGGTCCGCCTCGGCCGTCTGGAACAGGCGGAAGTCGCGACAGATGGGGAGGACGTTTCGCTCATTGCCTGCCTGAAGCGGCCAGCCGTCATCGCCCTGGGGATCGCGCTGTTCGGCTTCAACTACACCCTGTATATCTTCATTTCCTGGATGCCGACCTATCTCGCCAACGTCATGCATGTGAACATGAAAGACATGGCAATCGCGGCGATGCTCCCTTGGGTCGGCGGCTTCGCCGGCTATATCGGTGGCGGGTGGCTGGCCGACTGGCTGTACCGCCGATCGGCCGATAAGCTGGCCGCCCGCAAGGTCTTCATCTTCATCCCGCTGGCCGTGGTCGGCGCCTGCCTGGTGGTGCTGCCCTTCGTTGCGGGCGTAAACCAGGCCGTCATGTTGCTCGCAGCCGCGCTGCTGATGCTGACGCTCGGAACGCAGGCGGTTTGGGCCTCGATTTCCGAAGTCGTGCCGATGAACCGGGTGGGCGGCGCGGGCGGCTTCATCCACTTCCTCGCCAACACCTCCGGCGTGCTGTCACCCGCAATCACTGGGTTTGCGGTCGCGCATTTCGGCAGCTACAGCGCCGCCTTCTACCTCGCAGCGGCAATCGCGTTTGTCGCCGTCGCCGTTGTGGTGGCACTGCTGAAGCGCCCACGGCCAACGACGCTGGAGATGGAGGGGAAGGCCGTCATCACGGGATGACCGGGCGCCTTCCCCGCAAGCTTATCAGCCGACGGCGGGATCCACGCCGCTGGCGCGATAGGCGGCGGCCGCCTTCTCGGTGTTCAAAGTCGCCAGGAACCGTTGCGCCGCCTTCCTGTTCGCCGCATCGGACATGATCGCGGCCGAGAACGACGACACTTCCTGCACGTCCTCGGGGAACCGGCCGACGATCTCCACGCCTGGAACCACCATCAGTTCGCTGACCTGCTGGACCGCCAGGTCCGCCTCACCGGTGACCAGCTTCTCAGCCGTGAACCCGGCCGGAATCATCGTCGCCTTGGCCCTGATGGCGTCGGCGATGCCCAGCTTCTCGATCAGCTTCGCGAAGTAGATCCCGCTCGCGCCGCCTTTGGAGAACGCCACGGAGCGTGCGGCCAGCAGGGTCTTCGTGAATGCGTCGACCGAGCTGATATCCGGATGGGTCGCCCCGCGCGGCACCGCCAAACCGAGGCGGGAATGCGCCACCTCGACGCGGCTGCCGCGGTCGACCTTCCCTTCCGCGACAAGCTTGTCCATGGCGTCGACGATCAGCACCAGGGCATCGGCCCGCTCCCCGGCGGCGACCTTCGACACGATCACCGTGGTGGGCGACCAGTCGATCGTCACCTTGATCCCCGTGGCGGCCTCGAAATCCGGCACGATGCCGCCCTCGAAGGCGCCGCGAACCGCCAGGGCGCACATCAGCCGCAGGGATTGTGTCGCATTGTCCGGTGCCATGGTTTTCTCCCGATTGATGAGTGTCAGTCTGCGTGAAGAGGAACGAGTTGTTACGGCGCGCGCATCAGGAAGTCAGGGGTCAGTTCCGACAAGCGGTTGACACCCATCAGCGCCATGTCACGGTCGATTTCCGTTTTCAGAATGCTGATGGCGTGCAGCACCGCCGGAACGCCACCGATCGCCGCGGCGTAGAGCATCGGCCGGCCAACGAACACGAAGTCGGCGCCGAGGGCAATCGCCTTCAGCACGTCGGTTCCGCGCCGTATGCCGCTGTCGATGATGACCTTCATGTCGCCCTTCAGCGCCACGATGTCAGCCAGCACGTCAAGCGGCGGCGCCGCGTAGTCAAGCTGGCGGCCGCCATGATTGGACACGATCACGCCGTCGGCGCCGCAGTCCCGTGACAGGGCCGCATCGGCGGGCGCTTGCAGGCCTTTGACCAGCAATGTGCCCTTCCAGCGCCGGCGGATCGCCTCCAGGTGGCGCCAGGACAGCTTGTCGCGCGCGATGCTGTTCCGGACCACGTTTTGCGACAGCATCGGCGGGCCGCGCTCCGCCTCGGTATTCTCGAAGTGCGGCACGCCGTGCAGCGCGAAGGTGCGTGCCACCGTGCCCAGCAGCCAGCGCGGATGCAACGCGCTCTGCCACGCGACCTTGGGCGTGATCCGCATCGGCATGCTGAAGCCGCTGCGGGTGTTATGCTCCCGGTTACCCAGGATCGGCGTGTCGCAGGTGACCACCAGCGTGCCGTAGCCCGCCGCCGCCACCCGGTCCACCAGCCGGTCGATCCGCCCCTGGTCGCCGGGCAGGTAGGCCTGGAACCACGCATCCTTGTTCCGCGCGATCACGTCTTCCAGTTTGATCAGCGCCGAGGCGCTCAGGATCATCGGTATGTTCATCCGCGCCGCGGCTTCGGCGAATACCAGGTCGCCCCGATAGGCGACGAACGCCGAACCGCCCAACGGCGGGATACCGAACGGCGCGTCATAGGTCTTGCCGAACAGGGTGACCCCGGCGCTGCGTGCCGAGGTGTCGACCATCATGCGCGGCAGGAAGGCATATTTGGCATAGGCCTCGCGGTTACCGCGTAGCGCGGCGCCGGTTTCCACGGCACCGGCGACATACTGGAACACCATGCGCGGCAGATGGCGCCTTGCATGCCGCTCGAAATCGTCGAGCGCCAGAAGGTCGCGGAACCGGCGCGGCGTCGCATCGACGCTGCGCTTGAGGCTGGTGACCGTGGTCTGCGGCGCGGTCATTTCGGGCGCGGCGCCACCGGCGGGATCAACGATCGCCTTCCTCCGCTGATCCGGCGTGGCGACCCGCTCGGCGGCGTCATGGCTTAGGCGCACTTCGTCATTGGCATTCGATGTCATTGGCACCCGCCGTCCTCGGATTCGCGATCAATGAAAGTAGCCAATGGACCCACCGCCCCCGCGCCACTGGACGCGACAGAGGCCGAACCGCCGGGGACCCTAGCGACCGACGTTGATTTTATTCTGCTCTCGATGTACCGTTGAAAGCGCTTTCAAAGCAGCACAGCACCGAACCGTCGTCAACCGATTTCAATACGTTCGCCATCGGCCAGGTTCGCCCAGTACGTTTCGTGGCGAGAAGGAGTCCGCCCCTTGCTCAAGCCGTCGCCCGGCCCGCGGGAGGATGCCGAGAAATTCCCCGTCGCCCGCGACGTGGCCCTGCGCGCCGGCGTCTCCACCTCCACGGTGTCGCGCGTGTTCAACGGCACCGCCAGCGTCCGGCCCGACAAGCATGAGGCGGTCATCAAGGCCGCCCATGAGCTCGGCTTCGTGGCCAACGGCGCCGCCCGGGCTCTGTCGATGCGGCGCTTCATGGCTGTTGGGGCGGTCATCCCCAACATCGAGAACGAAGGTTTCATCCGCACCCTGTCCACCTTCCAGGACCGCATCCGCCGCGCCGGCTACACGCTGCTGCTCACCAGCACCGGCTACGATCTGGAAACCGAACTGCGCGAGACGACCTTCCTGCTGGAGCGTGGCATCGATGGCCTCATGCTGGTCGGCGACATTCATCGCCCCGAACTGCTCGACCGGATCGTTCGGCAGCGCATCCCGATGGTGCAGACCTTCAGCCTCTCGCGGGAACGGGCCTGCGTCGGCTTCAACAACGCCGCGGCTGCCGCGCGGGCAGCCCGTTACCTGCTGGACCTCGGTCATCGCCGCATCGGCATGATCACCGGGCCGCGCAAGGACAACGATCGCGGCGGCGCCCGCGCCGAAGGCATCGTCCGGGCCCTGGCGGACCGCGCGCTGACCGTGCGGCCTGGGCACGATATCGAGGTCTCCTACGGCATCAGCGCCGGCCGGGATGCCTTGCGGCAGATCCTCGCCGCGGATTCGGAACCGCCCACCGCCATCATCTGCGGCACCGATCAGCTTGCTTTCGGTGCGATGATCGAAGCCCAGGGACGCGGTCTCGACGTGCCCCAGGATCTTTCGGTGATCGGATTCAACGACGCCGACTATGCGGCGTTTCTCAGCCCGGCGCTGACGACGATCAAAATCCACTCCGACGAAATCGGTCGCGCCGCGGCCGATCATCTCACCGCCAGGATGGCCGGCCACGCCGCCGTGCGCCTCACCGAGATCGATGCCGAATTGGTCGTGCGCGGCAGCACCGCCCCTCCACGCCGGGGGAACTGAGCCGGCCGGGGGCACGTCTGCGGGGGAAAGCCCCCGCCCGCCCTACACCAGGCCCGCGCCGGACAGCCCGCCAAATACGCCAAGGGCGCAGGTGACCGTGGCGATCGCGAGGACGATCCAAAGATAGACGCCACGCAGTGAATGCGCTCGGGGCAGAGCCTTCACCGCCAGGGCAATCAGGAAGCCCAGCACCATCGGCAGCATGAACGCATTCATCACCTGCACGGCCACATTCAACGAGACCAGGTCCGGCCAGACCGCCACGACCAGCGCGCCAAACACGACACACAGCGCATAGACGCCATAGAACCAATGCGCCTCCAGCGGATGCAGCTCCAACGACCGGCGATAGCCGGTGACCTCACCCAGCCCCCACGCGAAAGCCAGCGACACCACGATGGCGGCGACCATGCCGGCACCCAGCACGCCCAGACCAAAAATCAGGTTGCCCATGGTCGTGCCGAGGAACGGCGTCAGCGCCTGCGCCATATCGCCCACGGTCGCCAAGGTGGCGCTTGAATCGCCATGCCCGATCGTCGCGGCACACGCGATCAGCACCGCCGCCATGATCAGCTGGGTGATCAGCGCCCCGATGGCGGTGTCCCACCGTGCCGCCGCCAGATGCTCCGGACGCAGCCGCTTATCGGCAACCGCCGACTGCTGGTAGAACACCATCCAGGGCATGATCACCGCCCCGATATTGGCGGCTGACAGGTAAAGATAGTCCCGGTTGCCGTAGGGTATATTGACCGCACCAGAGAGCAGGTCGGAAAACGCCGGATGCGCCGCCCAGGCGACGAAAAAGAAGGCCAGCTCAAACAGGCCGACGGCGATCGCCACCCGCTCCACCCGGCGATACGATCCGGTGATGACCACCACCAGCAGCGCGATGGCCGCGATCGGCAGCGACACGTAACGGGGCAGCCCATACAGTTCCCCCACGCCCGCAACGCCGGAGAACTCCGTCAGCAAGGCACCGACGCAGGCGACGCCCAAACCGATCGCCGACACCCAGGCCCAGATCGGCCCGAACGTGTCACGGATCAACTCACCATGGCCGCGCCCGGTGAAAATCGCCAGACGCACGGTGAGTTCCTGGACAATGTACAGGATGGGAACCAGGATCAGCTGCAGCATCAGCAGGCGATAGCCCCACTGCACGCCACTTTGCCCGGCGGTGATGACGCTGCCGACATCGGTGTCCGCCAGCATCACCACGAGGCCGGGGCCGAACACAGCCAGGAAGCGGCGCAGGCGCGAGGCCGTGCGAAGAGTGGCCTCGGGAGTCAAGGATACACCGTGCATTTGCGAATAGTTCTCAATAGGCAATGCCGTGGCTAACGCCCCGCGCGTCCGGAGTCAATCGCGTTGCGTTCAAGGTCGGATTCGCGGACAAAGCCCGCAGATGATGGACCGCACGATGCCGAACCTTACCCTGCACAATAGCCTGACCCGCCATAAGGAGCGGTTTGAGCCAGCCGATCCAGCGAACGTACGCATGTATGTCTGCGGGCCGACGGTCTACGATCTGGCGCATCTCGGCAACGCCCGCCCGGTCGTGGTTTACGACGTCGTCGCCCGCCTGCTGCGGCGCCTTTATCCGAAGGTGACCTACGTCCGGAACATCACCGACGTGGATGACAAGATCAACGCCCGAGCCCGCGAATCCGGCGAACCCATCAGCGCGATCACCGCGCGGACAACGCAGGATTTCCACACCGACATGGCGGCGCTGGGCAACCTGCCGCCCGATCAGGAACCGCGCGCAACGGCGCACGTCGCTGAGATGATCATGATCATCCAGCGGCTGATCGCGTCCGGCCACGCCTACGCCGCCGAGGGACACGTGCTGTTCGCCGTCGCCTCCGATCCCGGTTACGGCCAGCTCTCCGGCCGCAGCCACGAAGAACTGCTCGCCGGCGCGCGCGTCGACGTTGCCCCGTACAAGCGCGACCCCGGCGATTTCGTGCTGTGGAAACCGTCCACCGACGACCTGCCTGGCTGGGACAGCCCGTGGGGCCGCGGCCGTCCCGGCTGGCACATCGAATGCTCGGCGATGTCTTGGAAACATCTCGGTGAAACCTTCGACATCCACGGCGGCGGCAGCGACCTGATCTTCCCGCACCATGAAAACGAGCTGGCGCAAAGCCTGTGCGCCTTCCCCGGCAGCCGATTCGCCCGCTATTGGATGCACAACGGCATGCTGCAGGTGAACGGCGAGAAGATGTCCAAAAGCCTGGGCAACTTCTTCACCGTCCGCGACATCCTGGCAAAGGCGCCGGGCGAGGCGGTCCGCCTGCTGCTGTTGCGAACGCATTACCGGTCGCTGCTCGATTTCTCCGACCAGGGCCTGGCCGAAGCCAAGCGGGAACTGGATCGCTTCTACCGCGCCCTGGAACAGGCCCCCAACACTCAGACCCATCCCACTCAGCCCGATAGCACCGAGGCGGCCAACACCCAGGCCGCCAACACCCGGGCCGCCAACACCCAGGCGGGGGATATTCCGGCACCCGTGCTGGAGGCGCTGTGCGACGACCTGAACACCCCGCTGGCGCTGTCGGCAATGCACGCGCTGGCCGATGCGGCCATGACCGGCGATCGCAACGCCGCCTCGGACCTGCGTGCCGCCGGCGCCGTGCTGGGGCTATTGCAGCAGGCCCCCGATGTCTGGTTCCGCGGCGGCGCAGATGACTCCGCCGCGATCGACGCCGCGATCGCCGAACGCCTCGCCGCCCGCAAAGCCAGGGACTTCGCCCGCGCCGATGCGATCCGCGCCGACCTGCTGGCCAAGGGCATCATCCTGGAGGACGGCCCGAAAGGCACCACCTGGCGGCGTGCCACCTGATGACCGGACGTGACGGCGGCGCTGACCTGCACCCCATCGGCAACAGCCCGGTGGTCATCCTGGTGCGCCCGCAATTGGCCGACAATGTCGGCGCCTGCGCCCGTGCCATGGCCAACGGCGGGCTGTTTCATATGCGCCTGGTCGCGCCCCGTGATGGCTGGCCGCAGGAGAAAGCCTGGCGGACCGCCTCCGGCGCCGACCGCATCCTCGACGCAGCCACGGTCCACGAAACCGTCGCCGATGCCGTCACCGACCTGCACCACGTCTTCGCCACCTGCCCGCGCCCCCGCCATATCGTCAAACCGGTGCTGACCGCCCGTGGCGCCGCCACCGAACTGCGCGAAATCACCAACCGAGGCCTGCGGGCCGGCCTGCTGTTCGGCCCCGAACGGGCCGGCCTCGACAACGACGACATGGCCGAGGCCGATGCCCTGATCCGCTACCCGCTCAATCCGGCCTTCATGTCACTGAACCTGGCGCAGGCCGTCATGGTCATGGCGTACGAATGGTGGACCGCCGTCGACGACACCCCACCGCGCGCGCTGATGACCAACGAGACCCAGGTCGCCACCAAGGGCAAACTGGACAATTTCCTGACCCACCTGGTGGATCAGCTCGACGCCTGCGGCTTCCTCCGCAACCTGCCAAAGCGCCCAGGCATGGTGCGCAACATCCGCCACTTCTTCCAGCGCGGCGAAGTCACCGAACAGGAGCTTCGCACGCTGCACGGCGTGGTCACGGAACTGGCGATCGGCCGGCGTCAGCGCGGCAGGCTGGAGGAGCAGGAAGACCAGGGTTCGGCCCTGGACCCTCAAAGGGTGCGGCGCACCCTTTGAGGTCGAGGGGCGAAGCCATTCGCCTTCCTATCCCCTCAGCGCGACGCAGCCTGTGGCCCGGCGGCCATTGCCCGCACCAGCACCAGCCCTTGCTGGAGTTGGAAATCGGTTCCCGGCTTGCTGGGGTCCAGGGTGGGCCAGCCGACCGGCGGCGTTTTCGGAATTTGCTGTGCGATCGGCGGCAGGTCGGCGGGCGGCGGGGGATTGGCCGGCGGCGTGCCGCCTTCGTTGGTCAGGATGTGCCGCAGGTCGGCCTCATGCGCCGGTCCGAAATGCGGCGCCGGCTTATCGGATTCCGCCACCGGCACGTTCGGCGTGATGCCGACGCCCTGGATCGACCGGCCGGACGGCGTGTAATAGCGCGCTGTCGTCAGCCGGATCGCCCCGTTCCCCTGCAGCGGGAACAGGGTCTGCACCGATCCCTTGCCGAACGATTGGCTGCCCAGCACCAGGGCGCGCCGATTATCCTGCAACGCGCCGGCGACAATCTCGGCCGCCGAGGCCGTGCCGTTATTCACCAGCACCACGACGGGCAGATTTCCGGCAATATTGTTGTCCGGCTTGGCGGCCCAGCTTTGGTCGTCATTGGAATGCCGCCCACGGGTGGAAACGATGCCGCCGCTGTCCAGGAAATCGTTGGACACCGCAATCGCCTGATCCAGCAAGCCGCCTGGATCGTTCCGCAGATCCAGGATCAGCCCGCGCATCCGCCCGCCGGAGTCGGCGCGCAACGACTTCAGCGCCGCTTGCAGGCCGGAGTTGGTCTGTTCCGTAAACTCACTGATGCGAATGACGCCGATATCACCCATCAGCTGGCTCTTGACCGTCGGCACACGGATGATCTGCCGGACCAGGGTCACCTGGATCGGATTGTCCACACCCTGGCGCTTGACGATCAGCGTCAGCTTGGTGTTCGGCGGGCCACGCATTTCGGTGACCGCGTCGTCCAGACTGACGCCCTCAACCGACTTGCCGTTGACCGAAGTGATCAGGTCGCCGGCCCGCATGCCAGCCGCGGCCGCCGGCGTGCCGTCGATCGGGCTAATCACTTGCAGCAGCCCGCCGTTGTCGGTCAGCTCCAACCCGATGCCGCCGAAGTGACCGGACGTCTCCGTCTGCATGTCGTGCCACTGCTGCTCGTTCATATAGGAGCTGTGCGGATCGAGCCCGGTGAGCATGCCGTTCATCGCATTTTCGATCAGCGTCCGGCCGGAGACGGGATCGACGTAATCCGCCTGGACGCGCGCCATCACGTTGCTGAACAGCGAAAGGAACCGATAGGTTTGCTGGGAGTCCGTCCCCTCGGCGGCGGCCGGCACGACGCCGAACAAGCGGGCCCGCGACCATTCGGGCCCAACCGCCAGGCCGGCGACAAAGCTTGTGCCCACCAACAGGGCGGCTCCGATTCGTGTGACTTTCATCGAACCACCTTGGTTACGGGGTTGCGAACTGTGCAGTGCTGGCCGAACCGGCCAATAAGCGAGCGTCTATTATAATCGGGAGACTGAGGCGCGATACCATGTCCCGCCGCTTACATCGCTGCCATATAAGCGCAACATGCCCGGATAGGCGAGACGTGATCCCCCTGGTAGAGTCCCATGGACGCGGCCATCCCGGTCGTTAGCGAAGCGAGGAACGACATGGATCTGGGACTTCACGGCAAGAAAGCAATCGTCTGCGCCGCCAGCAAGGGGTTGGGCAAAGCCTGCGCAATCTCCCTGGCGCGCGAGGGCGTGGAACTGGTGATCACCGCCCGCACCGCCGCGACGCTGGAAGAAACCGCCGCGGAAATCCGCCAGCTGACCGGCGCGAAGGTCACCGCGGTGGCCGGCGACATCACCAGCGACGCGGGGCGTGCGGCGGCACTGGCAGCTTGCCCGAACCCGGATATCCTGGTGAACAACAATGGCGGGCCGCCGCGCGGCGATTTCCGTGAATGGGACCGCGACATGTGGATCAAGGCGGTGGACGCCAACATGTTGGCGCCGATCTTCCTGATCAAGGCGGTGATCGACGGCATGATCGACCGCAAATTCGGCCGCATCGTCAACATCACCTCCGGCTCCGTGAAGTCGCCGATTCCCGAACTGGGCATGAGCAACGGCGCCCGCGCCGGCCTGACCGGGTTTGTCGCCGGCCTCGCCCGGCAGGTCGCGAAGCATAACGTGGTCATCAACAACATCCTGCCCGGCCCGTTCCTGACCGATCGCCTCCGCGGCGGCTTC